>NZ_JAIUDG010000024.1:0-99290 GCF_020179875.1 Paenibacillus sp. alder61 | reverse complement strand
GCTCCTCAGGTCCGGTTTCATCCAAGCTTCTCGGTGCTGAAAAACCGGATTTTGAGCTTTTTATTGAATGGGTAGCTCAAAATCCGGCTTTTGATCACGAAGTGGTTACTTGCGAAGTCAAGTCGGCGTCGAATCTTGAATTCAACCGGCCCTTCCGGTGCTCAAAATCCGGCTTTATATCGCTTGACAATGATTTGAGGAATATGTTAAAGTATTCAAGTGTGTTGCAATAACTGTTTTGGATTGCAAGCAGAGGCCATGGCTTCTCACCTGTCCAACGATCGTGTTGGCTGGTTTTGATCCAATGATTTATGAATAGACTTATTCATGAAGAATTGACGATCAATTTGGGATGCGGGCGTGGACCTGCATCCCTTTTTATTTTGAGCCATAACCCTCATTAAAGGGACAATAGAATTATTTGGAGGTGGAGAATTATCAGTAAGGAACATTTGATCAACGATGAGATACGGGCCAAAGAGGTACGTTTGGTGGGAGCCAACGGGGAACAGATCGGTATCAAACCGATCCGCGAGGCACTTCAAATGGCCATCGACCTGAATCTGGATCTGGTTAACGTGGCGCCGACGGCCAAGCCTCCGGTATGCCGGATCATGGACTATGGCAAATTCCGTTACGAGCAACAGAAGAAAGAGAAGGAAGCCCGTAAGAATCAGAAGATAGTGGACATCAAGGAAGTATGGTTCCGTGCGAATATCGAAGAACACGACTTCCAGACGAAGCTTCGCAATGTGATCAAATTTTTAAAAGATGGAGACAAGGTAAAATGTTCGGTCCGTTTCCGCGGACGTGAAATTACCCATGCTGACATCGGTAAGAAAATTCTCGATCGCGTCAAAGACGAGGTTGCGGAACTTTCCACGATTGAGCGCCATCCGAAATTGGAAGGCCGCAGCATGATCATGATTTTGGCACCTAAAAACTAAGCGCGAATCCCGGGCTTGACCGGTGAGCCGCGCAGCTCACAAACTTTGAGGGGGAAGTACAATGCCTAAAATGAAAACCCACAGCAGTCTGAAGGACCGCTTCAAAATTACCGGATCCGGTAAAGTAAGACGTTACAAAGCGAACCGCAATCACTTGCTGTCCCATAAGTCCAAACGCGCTAAACGTGTATTGGCAAACAGCCCTGTGGCTTATTCCGGTGACGTTAGCCGTTTGAAGCAACAACTTGCAAACTTGAAGTAATTTTTAACACAACTTATTGGGAGGTTTATTAATATGGCAAGAGTAAAAGGCGGATTCGTCGTTCGTCGTCGTCATAAAAAAGTATTGAAACTGGCTAAAGGTTATTTTGGTTCGAAACACCGCATCTTCAAAACCGCTAACGAGCAAGTGATGAAATCCTTGCTTTACGCATACCGCGACCGTCGCACGAAAAAACGCGACTTCCGCAGACTGTGGATCGTGCGGATCAACGCCGCTGCCCGCATGAACGGATTGTCCTATAGCAAATTGATGCACGGTTTGAAGCTGGCTGAAGTGAACATCAACCGCAAGATGCTTGCGGACCTGGCTGTTAACGATATCAATGCATTTAACTCGTTGGCTAGTGTGGCCAAAGAGAAAATCAACGCCTAATTAAGATGTTGAGACGGCCGTCGTAACTGGTTGAGAAATTACCGGAGACGACGGCCGTTTTGTGTTAAGAAACAGCATTTGGGGAAAAGCTATACATAGATAAAAACGGCCTGACCGAGGCCGGTAATCTTTGATATTTACACATAGCGAACGTTCTGTGGCAGTTATGGCAAAGGTAAGCGCTTCATTTCACAAAAAGGCGAAACTTATTTAACCTTCGGTCATTAAAAGTATGGATTTTACACTAATTTAAAGGTATAATCGGTCTGTACATGAAGCCTAGACAAGGTTAAAAATCATAAGGGGGATTTAACGTCAATGAACAGAGCCTTCAAATTTTCTTTAGTCATGGTCCTCGCGCTGATGATGATTCTGGCGGGATGCGGCAACAAAAAGGAGAACGCGGGCGGCAACGGCGCAGCGTCGAATACGGGAGCCGGCAATACCCAAACGAGCGATGAGGCGAAGAAAGGGGCCGATATCAAGGTAGGTCTTGTTACGGACATTGGCGGCGTAAACGACAAGTCTTTCAACCAATCGTCTTGGGAAGCTCTTGAGGCGCTGAGCAAAGAGCAAGGGATTCAACACAAATACCTGCAAAGTAACAGCAGCGCGGACTACATTCCTAACTTGAACCAGTTCGTGCAAGGCGGTTATAATCTGACATGGGCAATCGGCTTTGACCTTGGCGACGCTTTGAAACAAGTGGCGGACGCGAATCCAAACGCGAACCTGGCGATCATCGACAGCGTGGTTGATGCTCCTAACGTGGAATCCATTACGTTTGCCGAAAACGAAGGGGCCTTTCTGGTCGGCGTAGTCGCAGGGATGACGACAAAAACTAACAAAGTCGGGTTTATCGGCGGGGCCGAAAGTCCGGTAATCAAACGCTTTGAAGTCGGCTTCCAAGCGGGTGTAAAGGCAGTTAACCCTAACGCGGAAGTAATCCCTACTTACGCCGGCGCATATGACAAACCGGATGTAGGGAAATCGCTGGCGAGCCAGCTCTATAACGACGGCGCAGACATTATCTTCCCGGCGGCCGGACAAACCGGTAACGGCGTATTTAACGAAGCGAAAGCTCGCAATAACGCTGGCGGCACCAAAGTTTGGGTTATCGGCGTTGACAAGGACCAATCGCTGGAATTCGGCGACGACGTTACTTTGACTTCCATGATCAAACGGGTGGACGTTGCGGTTAAGAACGTAACTCAACAAGTCATCGACGGAACTTTCAAGGGCGGTACGGTAACTAATCTGACTCTGAAAGATGACGGCGTAGGTCTGCCTGAGACTTCCAAGAAAAATGTGAGCCAGGAAATTCTCGACAAAGTCGAAGAATACAAGCAAAAGATCATCAGCGGCGAAATTACGGTTCCCGCAGAGTAATCAAGCTCTGTAACGGAAGCTGCAATACGGCCGATAGTTTAATATGTACAAGCAGGCAAGGCCAGTGTTATCTTAGCTGGCCTTGTTGTTTGCGTAAATCCCATGATGGTGAGGGTGATTTCATGAGCACTGCGGCTACCGTAGTCGAGTTGAAGCAAATCACAAAATCTTTTCCCGGTGTTGTAGCCAATGATTCAATCAGCCTGACCTTGCGTAAAGGTGAAATCCATGCGCTGCTTGGCGAAAACGGGGCGGGCAAATCCACGTTAATGAACATCCTGTTCGGGCTCTACCAACCCGATCACGGCACGATCGAGATCAATGGGAAGCAGGTCACGATCGATAACCCGAACAAAGCGATCAAACTGGGCATCGGCATGGTGCATCAGCACTTTAAGCTCGTACAGCCTTTTACGGTCACCGAGAACATTATTCTCGGGATGGAACCGAAAAAGGGATTGAATATCGACTATAAATCGGCGTCCGCCCAAGTGGCGAAATTGTCGGAACAATACGGTCTTCAGGTCGATCCGAATGCCAAAATTCAGGATATCTCGGTTGGCATGCAGCAACGGGTCGAAATTATGAAGACCTTGTTTCGCGGCGCGGATATTCTTATATTTGACGAACCGACAGCGGTACTTACGCCGCAAGAAATTGTAGAGTTAATGGCGATTATGAAAAGGCTGGTTGAGGAAGGCAAATCGATCATTCTCATCACGCACAAACTGAAGGAAATCATGGAGATCTCCGACAGGGTGACGATTATTCGCCGGGGAAAAGTCATCGATACGGTCGACACGAACAACACGAACCCGAACGAATTGGCCGCCAAGATGGTGGGACGGGATGTTACGTTCCAAATTGACAAACAGGAGCCGGCTGCCGGAGAACCTGTTCTGCAGTTGAACGAGGTCAAGATGCAAAACAAGGACGGAATTCCGGTGTTGAACGGTCTGAACCTGCAGGTGAGAGCCGGAGAAATCGTCGGGATCGCCGGGGTGGACGGTAACGGACAAACGGAATTGATCGAAGCGATTACGGGGCTCCGCAAAATCAACTCCGGTTCCATCAAGTTATCGGGCAAGGAAATCGCTAATCTGCCCGTACGCAAAATAATCGAAAGCGGGTTGTCCCATATCCCGGAGGACCGGCACAAGCACGGACTGGTGCTCGATTTCTCCATCAGCGAGAACATGGTGCTCGAAACGTACTATAAGCATCCGTACAGCAAAAGCGGATTTATCGATCAGAAGACAGTAGACCGCCATGCCGAAGAGCTGGTGGAGCAGTTCGATGTGCGAACCCCCAGCATTTATACGAAAGCTCGTTCTCTGTCGGGGGGGAATCAGCAGAAAGCGATTATTGCTCGGGAAATAGACAAGAACCCGGATCTGCTGATCGCCGCTCAACCGACCCGTGGACTGGACGTGGGCGCGATCGAGTTCGTTCACCGGCAATTGATCGAACAGCGGGACAAAGGGAAAGCCGTACTGCTAATTTCTTTCGAGCTTGATGAAATTATGAATGTATCGGATCGCATCGCCGTTATTTACGAAGGCAGAATTGTCGGTGAGGTGCGTCCGCAGGACACGAACGATCAGGAGCTCGGACTGATGATGGCCGGTTTCATGGAACAGGGAGGTCAATCGCATGGATAAATTGCGCAAAATATTTTCGCTGGACAGCCTGATCGTTCCGCTTGTGGCCATTTTGCTCGGCCTGCTGGTCGGCGCGGTAGTCATGCTTCTCGGCGGTTACAATCCCCTGGTGGCCTACAGCGCATTGATTCAGCGCGTTGTGGGTAATCCGTATGATTTCGGGGAGACGATTCGTCAAATTACTCCGCTGATCTTTACCGGTCTTGCGGTCGCCTTTGCGTTTCGCTCCGGGATGTTTAATATCGGTGCGGACGGGCAGGTTTTGATCGGGATGACGACCGCCACCTCCGTATCCCTCTTAATGACGGGCGTATCCTCTAATATCGTCGTGCCGCTGGCCGTCATTGCCGGCGGGATCGCGGGCGGACTTTGGGCGGCGATCGCCGGTTATCTGAAGGCCAAGCGCGGCATTAACGAGGTCATCACGACGATTATGCTGAACTGGACGGCTTTATATCTTTCCAATTACGTGATTCGCCATTTCTTCCTGATGAAAGGTCAGAATCGCTCCGAAGATATCGGCGCTTCGGCGGCTATGACATTTTTGGGAGGCATTTTCAACAATGCGCGCGTTCACTGGGGAACGGTCATAGCCCTGCTGGCGGCTGTGTTCTTCTATGTTTATTTGTGGAAAACCAAACAAGGTTATGAAATGCGTGCGGTCGGCTTCAATGCGAACGCAGCGGATTATGCCGGGATGAATGTGGGCCGGAATGTCGTAAAGGCGATGTTCATCAGCGGTGTGTTTGCCGGTTTGGCCGGAACTTTTGAGGTGCTTGGGGTATTCCATTATCAATCCGTGTTCGCGGCATCCCCGGGCTACGGTTTTGACGGCATAGCCGTTGCGCTATTGGGGATGAATCATCCGTTCGGGGTTGTCCTGGCAGGTTCGCTTTACGGCGTGCTTACCTATGGTTCCGCCGGCATGAGCTTTGCCGCGGGGGTTCCGCCGGAATTGATCAAGATCATTATCGGCTCGATCATTTTCTTCATCGCGGCCCAGGGGATTGTAAGGTTTGTGTTGAAACCATTCTACCTCAAGCGCAAGAAAGAGAAGGTGTTGTAATATGGACATTCTTACGCTGCTTGGCCAGTTGTTGAATTCAACCCTTGTATTTTCAACAGCGCTCATATTCGCCGCGCTCGGAGGTATTTTCTCGGAACGGTCGGGCGTAGTAAACATCGGCCTGGAGGGCTTGATGATTTTCGGGGCGTTCGCGGCAGGCGTAGGCACTTATTATGCCCAGGAAGCCGGACTCGGCGGTATGGCCCCTTGGGTCGGTGTAATCGCCGCAGTCGTAGTGGGGATTCTTGGATCCCTCATTCACGCGGTCGCGACCATTACGTTTAAAGCCGATCAAACGATCAGCGGGGTCGTCATCAACTTTTTGGCGGCCGGATTAACGGTTTACATCGTCAAGCTGATTTTTAACGGCTCGGCCGAAACCCCGCTTATTGACGTGTTCGAGAAAAAAGCGATCCCGGTGCTTAGGGACATTCCGATTATCGGGGAAGGTTTTTTTAACTCGTATCCGACGACCTATCTGGCGCTTATCCTAGTCGGTATCGCCTACTATTTGCTGTTCAAAACGCCATTCGGCCTTCGCCTGCGCTCCGTCGGCGAATATCCTGGAGCAGCGGATACGCTAGGGGTAAACGTCTCGCGGATGCGCTATATCGGCGTTATGATCAGCGGTGCGTTGGCGGGGATCGGGGGCGCGACGATCACGCTCACCACGACAAGTACGTTTGCGCATAACACGATCTCGGGCCAAGGCTTTATCGCGATCGCCGCGATGATTTTCGGGAAGTGGAATCCGGTCGGCGCTTTGGGGGCCGCCATGTTTTTCGGATTCTCGCAAGCGATCCGCAACTATGTGCAGTTGTTCGAATGGTCCAGAAGCATTCCGCAGGAATTTATTTTCATGATTCCATACGTGCTGACGATCATCGTCCTGGTGAGTGCGGTGGGCCGTTCTTCGGCGCCGGCGGCATTGGGGACACCTTACGATCCGTCCAAACGATAGAACTTGAAAGAATAACGAAAAAGTGCGAGCCGGTAGGGGGATTTCTCTCCTACGGCCCGCGCTTTTTTTGTTAACGGGCCTATTTCTTATGGTGGAGAAGGCGATGGCGCAGGCGGAAACAAGGCGGGCCGAATATAGTGGTGTGAAGACGAATAGCCGGAATTATGGCTAGGGATCCCACACTGGAGGAGGGTTACCATGAGCAAAAAGGTAACAAGAAAGGACGCCGAAAAGTGGCTCGGCAAGTCGATTATCGCCTATAAAAAGGACGGTGGAATCGTAACGGGCAAGCTGGTCAAAATCAGCGGCAACCGTTTGATCGTGACGCAAAACTCCGGAAAAAAAGTCAAAACCAAAGCGATTATCCCGCTGGTTTTGTTCGATTTGCTCGCCATCGGAGCGTCCCCTTATAACTACGGCGGATATGGAGGTTACGGCCCATACGGACCGGGCCCGTACGGGGCGGGACCTTACGGATATCCTTACGGTGTAAACCCTTATTTTTGGTAAACGGCTAGCGCCGAACAAGCAGTCTTTTCTCCAGCTCAAAGCACGCCGAAGGCTGGATAAAGCGAACCGTACGGTATCCAAGTTTCCGGTAAAACTGATGAGCCCGGGTGTTGTCGCGGTCCACCAAGACTTTGGCCCGGGAACATCCGCGCGAACCGGCGAAATTTTCGGCATGGGCCAGCAGCGCTTTCCCATGCCGTTTGCGCCGGTGCGCGGGAGATACCGCCATCATATCGATATATAAAAGATCGCCGTGCACCATAAAGTGGATGAAGGCTACGGGATCGGATTCGTAACAGGGGGATACTACCAGCGTCACGCCTCTCGCCAGCCGCTTGGGCAGGTCTTTCAGTACGGCGTTTAATTCTTGCGGAGGCAGGTTGGAAAACGGGACAAGCTCCTTATGGATTAATTCGAAAATGACCGGATCATCCTGTTTGGGCCTTCTGTAGCGTATCATCCGCTCTTTTACCTCCTCCTAAGTATTTGTGAATGAAAGACGCGAACCCGAATAAAATTGGGCGCTTTACTCTATCATATGACGTAAGGAGGGCAAAGCGTTCCGGTAAAACCAACCGGATTTCAAGCGACCTCAAGAGCCGGACGTTATTCGTTGTCCGCCACCGACGCCAGGGGTCATTAAAAAACTGGCTCCAAATGGGTATTGACTCGGGATGTAAACTAATCATATAATGTTCCTAAACATTTTAACGATTACTTCAATCGGCAATCGGCGATGATGAGGACGAAGGTTTAAGGGCTCTTTGCTCAGAGAATGGATGGATTTGCTGAGACCATCCTGCATTATTCCCTTAAATGCGAGCTCACCTCGGAGCTGTTTCCCTGAAAAGCTGCAAGCGATCCTAGGTAAAGCTTGCGAACGGCGTATTAGGGGAAATCGTCAGGTCTGCGTTAAAGACCGCGGGTATGGGTTTATTGGGCCTGTACTCGTCAAGGTCCGGTACTGCGAAGAACCGGGTGAACATGGGTGGTACCACGGAAGCTAAACCTTTCGTCCCTCGGAATAGGAGACTATTCCGGCGGACGGAAGGTTTTTTTGTTGCATACAAATCAAAAAAAATCGAATTACCCATTCTTGGAAGGAGGATGACTGATGAGCGCGCAAATTCCAGCAGTGCGGTCTACAGAACAATTACGTGAGAAATGGATGAAACCGGAAGTCATTTCCGGGTCGGAAATCTTGCTTCGCAGTTTGCTTTTGGAAGGTGTCGAGTGCGTCTTCGGTTACCCGGGAGGCGCGGTGTTGTACATTTACGACGCCTTGTACGGTTTTACCGATTTTCATCACCTGCTGACGAGACATGAGCAGGGCGCGATTCATGCGGCAGACGGTTATGCCCGCGCCAGCGGTAAGGTTGGCGTTTGCATCGCCACCTCCGGTCCGGGAGCGACGAATACGGTGACGGGGATCGCGACGGCCTACATGGACTCGGTTCCGCTCGTCGTCATTACAGGCAATGTCGTTTCCAGCCTGATTGGGACCGACGCATTCCAGGAAGCGGACATCACCGGCATAACGATGCCGATTACGAAGCACAGTTACCTGGTAAGAAGTGTGGAGGAGCTGCCGCGGATTATCCACGAGGCGTTCCACATCGCGAATACCGGAAGAAAAGGCCCGGTGCTGATCGACATTCCGAAGGATGTTTCGGCCAATAAAGCCTTGTTCGAACCGGTACAATCCGTGAACCTTCGGGGCTACCATCCCACCGTTGTTCCGAATCGTCTGCAGCTCGACAAGCTTGCCGCAGCGATTCAGGAAGCGGAGCGTCCGGTCATTTTGGCCGGCGGGGGCGTGGTTTACTCGGGCGGTCACGAGGCGCTGTTGGAATTTGTAAACCGAACGGAAATTCCGATTACGACGACATTGCTCGGCCTCGGCGGATTCCCGAGCGGACATGAGCTGTGGATGGGCATGCCGGGGATGCACGGGACTTATACGGCAAACCAGTCGATTCAGCAGGCCGATCTGCTGATCAGCATCGGAGCGAGATTCGACGACCGGGTAACCGGACGGCTGGACGGCTTCGCCCCACATGCGAAAATCGCCCATATCGATATCGATCCGGCGGAAATCGGCAAGAACATAGCCACCGACATTCCGATTGTCGGCGATGTGAAGACGGTGCTGGAAATGCTGAATCCTTTGGTCGGACGGGCGGCAAAAGCGGATGCCTGGAGAGCGAATGTCCAGGAATCCAAAGCGAAGTACCCGTTCCGCTACAAGGATTCCGATACGGTATTAAAACCGCAATGGGTTATTGAGCATCTGAATGAAACGACCCGCGGGGAAGCGATCGTAACGACGGACGTTGGTCAGCATCAAATGTGGACGGCCCAGTATTACAAGTTCAATCAGCCGCGCTCCTGGATTACTTCCGGAGGGTTGGGGACGATGGGCTTCGGATTCCCGTCGGCGATCGGTGCGCAAATGGCCCATCCCGACCGGTTGGTTATCTCAATCAACGGGGACGGCGGGATGCAGATGTGCGCCCAGGAGTTGGCCATCTGCGCGATCAATAACATTCCGGTCAAAATCGTCGTTATCAACAATCAGGTACTCGGAATGGTAAGGCAGTGGCAGGAATTGATCTACGACAACCGGTACAGTCATATCGATTTGGCCGGCAGCCCGGATTTCGTGAAATTGGCGGACGCTTACGGCGTGAAAGGCCTGCGCGCCACCAACAAAGAGGAAGCCAAACAGGCGTGGAAAGAAGCGATGGAAACGCCGGGCCCGGTATTGGTGGAATTTGTGGTTGAAAAGGGAGAAAACGTGTATCCGATGGTACCTCAAGGTTCCACCATTGATCAAATGCTGATGGGGGACGATGAATCATGATAAAGAGCCATGCAATTTCCGTTTTGGTCAATGACCAGCCAGGTGTTCTGCAGCGCGTGTCCGGCCTGTTCGGCCGGCGCGGCTTCAATATCGAGAGCATTACGGTCGGGCAGTCGGAGGAAGAAGGATTGTCCCGGATGATTATCGTCACCCAGGGGGACGACAAAACCTTGGAACAAATCGAGAAACAGCTTTATAAACTGATCGATGTCATCAAGGTTGTAAATCTAAGTTCCAAGCCGATGGTCGCCAGGGAGCTGGCGCTGATCAAGGTAAAGTCGGAACCGGCGGAGCGCCCGGAGATTATGGGCGTTGTGGAAACGTTCCGCGCCGCGGTCGTGGATATCGGAACCAACAGTATGATGGTTCAGGTTGTGGGCGATACGGAGAAAATCGATGCGATGATCGAGCTGCTGCATCCTTACGGGATCCGCGAGCTTTCCCGAACCGGGGTTACGGCTATGATACGAGGAAACGCATAAAGATCAGGCCATACTAGTTTTATCCGATTCATCAACCTTCTCCGACCCGTTGGCGGGGGATTGATGAGGCCCGGGGCATAGCGAATGGAAACCCCTACCGCGAGGTCTCATGAATCACCCGTCAAACAGGCGGAGAACCAAATATAACAGGGACATGCGATACGCATACCCGCAATTTATGGGAGGGCATTAAAAATGGCAGTTACTTTGTACTATGAACAAGATGCAGAACTCAGCGTATTGAAAGGAAAGACCATCGCAATCATCGGATACGGCAGCCAAGGTCATGCCCATGCGCAAAACCTGCGTGAAAGCGGTCTTCAAGTCGTTATCGGCCTTCGTGAAGGCAAATCTTTCAACAAAGCGAAAGAGGACGGATTTGAAGTTCTTTCCGTAGCGGAAGCGACCAAGCGTGCGGATGTCGTACAAATTCTGATGCCGGATGAAACGCAAGCTTCCGTGTACAACAGCGAAATTGCGCCAAACCTGAAAAAAGGCGCAGCTCTGATGTTCGCCCATGGTTTCAACGTACACTTTGGCCAAATCGTTCCGTCTCCGGACAATGATGTGCTTTTGGTTGCGCCTAAGTCCCCGGGTCACATGGTTCGCCGTACTTATGTCGAAGGTTTCGGGGTTCCCGGCTTGATCGCGATCCATCAGGATGCCACAGGTAAGGCGAAAGAAATCGGACTGGCTTATGCCAAAGGCATCGGTTGTACGCGCGCCGGGGTTATCGAAACTTCGTTCCGTGAGGAAACCGAAACCGATTTGTTCGGGGAGCAAGCGGTACTGTGCGGCGGCGTAAGCGCGCTGATCAAAGCGGGTTTTGAAACCTTGACGGAAGCGGGTTATGCTCCGGAAATGGCTTACTTCGAGTGCTTGCACGAGCTGAAGCTGATCGTCGACCTGATCTATGAAGGCGGACTGGCAACGATGCGCGACTCGATTTCCAACACCGCGGAATATGGCGACTATGTAACAGGCCCTCGCGTAGTCACCGAGGAAACGAAGAAGGCGATGAAAGAAGTGCTTGCCGACATTCAACAAGGCAAATTCGCCCGCGACTTCATCCTGGAAAATCAATCGAACCGTGCTTTCCTTACAGCAACTCGCCGCAACGAAGCCAACCATCCGATCGAAGTTGTCGGCAAAGAGCTGCGCGGCTTGATGCACTGGATCAAGAAATAATAACTTTTTCGCAAGCCATTGCTTTAGAGCATTGCGGAATTAAAGAAATGAATCAGAACCTCCATTGTGGTACGCCGCATTGGAGGTTTTTTCTAGAGGCGTTATTCTTAAGCAGACGGACGTGGTTGCGCTTATCATCTCCCTTTTATAGTTAAAACCTATAACTCTAATAGATTCTATATCTTGGCTAAGCGTAATCAACCTATGATACAACTAAAACAGGAGTTTATTCGAGTGAGTTACCGAAGAAAGGGAGTAATCAACCATGGCAGAAGTTAAAAAAATCGCAGTGATCGCCGGGGACGGAATCGGCCCGGAGGTGGTCGCGGAAGCGGAAAAAGTGCTTAAGCGGACGGAAGAACTGTTTGGATATAGCTTCGAAACGGAACATGCTTTGTTCGGCGGCATCGCCATCGACCAGAAGGGAACGCCCCTTCCGCAGGAAACGCTGGACATTTGCCAAAAGGCCGACGCGGTGCTTTTGGGTGCGGTCGGCGGACCGAAATGGGACAACAATCCGAAGGAGCTTCGGCCCGAAACCGGATTGCTTGGCATCCGCAAAGCGCTGGGCTTGTTCTCGAACCTGCGTCCGGCCGTGGTATTCGATTGCCTGAAGGACGCGTCCACGTTGAAACCGGAAGTGCTTGAAGGGACCGACTTGATCGTTGTCCGCGAGCTGACGGGCGGCATCTACTTCGGCGAAAAATACCGCCGCGATACCGAGCATGGCCAGGAAGCGGTCGACACCTGCGCCTACAATGTGAGCGAAGTGGAGCGCATTGTGCGCCAGGCTTTCGAAATTGCGCAAAAACGCCGCAAAAAGCTGGCGTCCGTGGATAAAGCCAACGTGCTGGAAACTTCCCGATTGTGGCGCGAAGTTGTGAACCGGATCGCGCCGGAATATCCGGATGTAGAGCTGGAACACGTGCTGGTCGACAACTGCGCGATGCAGTTGCTGCGCCGCCCTGCAAGTTTCGACGTTATCGTAACGGAAAACATGTTCGGCGACATTCTGAGCGATGAAGCGGCGATGCTGACCGGGTCGATCGGGATGCTGTCCTCGGCTTCCCTCGGAGAAGGCAGCTTCGGTTTGTACGAGCCGGTACACGGTTCGGCTCCGGACATCGCCGGACAGAACCTCGCCAACCCGATCGCCACGATTCTATCGGTTGCGCTCATGTTCCGGATGACATTCGGCTATGCGGATGCCGCGGATGCGATCGAACGGGCCGTTGCCGATGTGCTGAATGCCGGTCATCGTACCGGAGACATCGCGGTGGACAAGAGCAAAGCGATCGGCACGACCGCCATGGGAGACCTCATTGTCGCCGCAATGAAGAAATAGTTTATAATAATTATAAATAAGAAATGATTACAATCTTGACTTTGAAAATTCCGAATGATACCATTTGAAATGTGGCCAAAAGCCGCAAAATAATCCTGTGATAGAGAGGCCTTTCGGGTTTCTTACATATTATAAAGGAGGATATTTCAAATGGCAGAACGATTGGTGGGAAGACCTGCTCCGGATTTTGACATGGCGATTGTAACGGGCGACGGTCAGGAGTTTGGGCGCAGAAGACTGTCCGATTATCGCGGCAAGTGGCTGGTATTCTTCTTTTATCCGCTCGACTTTACCTTTGTATGCCCGACGGAAATTACCGCTCTCAGCGAAGCTTACGCTCAGTTTAAGGAGCTGGATACGGAAATTTTGGGTGTGAGCATTGACTCCGAACACAGCCATAAGGCTTGGATCAACACACCGAAGGAAAATAACGGTTTGGGAAGATTGAATTTCCCGCTCGCTTCGGATATCACAAAGAGCGTGGCCCGCGACTACGGCGTTCTGATTGAAGAAGAGGGCGTAGCTCTGCGCGGATTGTTCATCATCGATCCGGAAGGCGAACTGAAATATCAAGTAGTGAACCACAATGACGTAGGCCGCAGCGTTGAAGAAACGCTGCGCGTGCTGCAAGCCTTGCAATCCGGCGGATTGTGCCCGATGAACTGGAAACCGGGTGACAAAACGCTTCAAGTTTAATAAGTAAATAGCCGTAAGGCCCCCTGTTGGCAAGTGTCCGCAACAGGGGGCCTTTTGCCCTCGTAATTTGCATTTAGGCAAAAGCAAATTCGCCTTAGGCAGGATTTATAGATCTAGGTCATTTTTCGTATTTTTTATAATCAACGGGTTCATCCTGTTAGCTGTAAAGGAATTTGCGGCCGTTGTCGAGAATAGATATAGGCAATCACAAATTATATCCATGGGACAGTTCGGAAACTTGAACGGGAAAGGGTGTCGGGAAATGAGTTTTTGCTGTGGCGCAAGTATGGTCGGGACCAAAGGAACATTGAAGCACTACCGCACCCAGGTTCATAATGTTCCGCTTCTTTTTTGCCCGGTTTGCCATAGAGTTGAAGTCCACTACAAAGTGGAGAACGAATATGAAGTGCTGGCGGAGTATGCTCACGGGGACGGTCTTTCCGAGATTGATTTCCAGGATTTTATTATGGAAGACGAGGACTCCATTTTTGGAAATTGCGTTAATCGGGAGGATGAAGAACCGATGGATCTCGTGCAGAACCAGATCGACATGGCGCTCGATCTGCTCTCCGTGGCCAAGCAAATCGGTGATGACAAGTGGGAGGATGAACTGAAAAAGCGCCTTGCGGTCATGAGCAGGCGCAGGGCGAGATTACTCCAACAAAATAGCTAGGCCATGAAACAGCTCTCCAATTCGGGGAGCTGTTTCTATTAAGAAGTACGACTTAACCTAAAATCCCCTTTTTTCGACAGGATCTCTGATTGACGATATTTGGAAGTCTTTACTATGATTGATTTAGGCCGTATTACATACGGCGGCCGCAGTTCGAAATTACATACAGGACGAGCTCATGGAATAGGAAACAAGGTGGATAGTTGTAGATTCATACTGTATGACAGGTATGAACATCCGCATAGTGATCGTTCGTTGTTGCAGAGGCAGAAAGATCATTCGGAGAAAAGGGGGAACCGACTTGTTGAGCGAATTCCAGGAGACACTGCTTCAGTCTGTGAAAGCGTATCAATCGACCCAGCTTGTGAAGAACAAGTACGAGAATGTACTCCAGCATCTTGACAGCGGCATTATGCTATTTGACAGCGATGGAGTTTTAACCTTTGTCAATGTTCAAATGGCCAGGCTGCTTGAAATTCCTCGCCATTCGCTTATCGGCTGCAATTTGCTTCAACTGCTCCGCCACCCTCATCTTAGCCGGTTTAAGAAGAAGAAGATCCTTAGACTTTATCGTGAAACCATCTTTTACCGCAAGAAAAATCATGAACTGGTTGATGAATACGGAAGATACTGGCTTACCACGGTGACATACGGAGACCAGATGGACGGCGATTTTTTGCTCAGCGTCAAGGATGTTTCCGACTTCAAACTTATAGAACAGACGGCTTATCAAAATGACAAACTTGCGATGCTGGGGAAAATATCGGCGGCGATCGCTCACGAAATCCGGAACCCGCTGACGGCAATCCGCGGTTTTATTCAACTGCTCCGGCCCCATTTGATTCAATTGGGGAGAGATGAATATGCCCGTATCATTTTGACTGAAATCGACCGGGCCAACGATATTATTTATGAGTTTTTAAACTCGTCCAAGCCCACCGCTCCGCAGAAAACGGTGATGAGCATTACCTCGCTGCTGAAAGAGGTCGTCTTGTTAACGGAAAGCGAGGCGCTGATGAAGGGATGCGAGATCCATCTGAAAGAAGCCGATACCGTCATGAACGTCTCCATTGACGTGAAGCAGATCAAGCAGGTACTGCTCAACATGATCAAAAATGCGATGGATGCCATCGAAGAAGTCGAAGGCGATCATGCGGGTGTGATCGATATCCATGTAAAACCGGAGGGCCGTTACGTCAACGTTACGATTCGCGATAATGGAAATGGGATGGATAAGGCTTTGCTCGCGCGCTTGTTTGATCCTTTCTTTACGACGAAAGAGAAGGGGACGGGCCTTGGGTTGTCGGTCAGCTACCGGATCATAAAGAATCACCGGGGCCACATTCACGTCGATAGTGTTAAGGGAGCCGGGACAGTCTTCGTCATCGCCCTGCCTTTGGTCATATAGTCGGGGCCCGTTGTCATTACGCTATAGATGCAAAAAGTGCTGGCAGCAAAGGATGACGCCTTTGCTGCCAGCACTTTTACTTTTTGGAACTCGGGGAAGGAGGTTCGGCGCATGCCATCGCGCAGGATTTGTTTTGCGCACAGGAAGCGCAAACGCCCTTCCGGCTTTTGCGGACCCCGCGATACAAAGCGATAGCGGCGAGGACAAACACGGTCCCGGCGATCAATATATCAGCCATATTTGGAAGCTCCCTTCAAGACGAATAGGTTGAGCAAGCTTAGATATACGCGTTATTAAAGCTATAGACCGAGCCATATTCCGCCTTGATAAATGATCAAGGCCACAAGATAGGCGAGAGTCAGGGAATAGACGATCGAAAACAGTGTCCATTTCCACGAGGCCGTTTCTTTGCGGAGAACCCCCACCGTGGCTAGGCAAGGCGTATACAGCAGGACGAACGCCATAAAACTGTACGCCTGGAGCGGCGTGAACGCCCCCGCGATTTGCCCTTGCAGCCCGGCCAGATCAGGCACATGATAGATGATATTCATCGTGGAAACGACGACCTCTTTAGCCATAAACCCGGTGATCAGCGCGGCTCCCGACTGCCAAGTGCCGAAGCCCAGCGGTTCCAGGATCCCGGCGAGCAGCCCCCCGACGGCGGCCAGGTAACTGTCGTCCATATCGCTTGCAATGCCCCCGGGTCCCAGGTAGGTCATCAGCCAAATCAGGACGGAACCGCCGAGAATAAAGGTACCCGCCTTACGCAGAAAGCCTTTGCCTTTTTCCCAAGTACTGCGGAAGAGAGTGACGGCCTGGGGCCATCGGTAAGGGGGAAGCTCCACCATAAAAAAGGACTTCTCTCCGCTGAAGATAAACCTGGAAAACAGTTTGGCCAGAAGAAGCGCGAGTACGATCCCCAGGACATAAAGTGAAAGGACGACTAACGCCTGGGACTTCGCAAAAAAGACTCCGGCAAACAGAGCATAGACGGGCAAACGGGCGGAACAGGACATCAATGGCGTCAGCAGCATCGTCAGCAGCCGTTCTTTCGGTTGTTCCAGACTTCGCGAGGCCATGACGGCCGGCACGTTACAGCCA
Organism: Paenibacillus sp. alder61; assembly: GCF_020179875.1. Classification (NCBI taxonomy): domain Bacteria; kingdom Bacillati; phylum Bacillota; class Bacilli; order Caryophanales; family Paenibacillaceae; genus Paenibacillus; species Paenibacillus sp. alder61. The sequence continues at coordinate 82,345 of NZ_JAIUDG010000024.1, read as the reverse complement.
AAGCCGATAATAAACGGAATGAGCGCTTTGCCGTTCAGCCCGACCATCTCCATCAATTTATCCATCATGATGGTGATGCGGGCCATGTATCCCGAGTCCTCAATAAAAGAAATGATCAGGAACATAATAAAAATCTGGGGAATGAAGACCAGCACACCACCCACGCCCCCGATAACTCCATCGATGATGAGCGCACGGGTGAAGTCCGAAGCCCCCACGGCTCCTAGGACCTGGATCGCCAAGCTGCTGACTGGGCCGGAAATAAAGCCTTCTAATATATCCGACAGCGGATTGCCGAGCCAGTCAAACGTAAGCTGAAAGGTCAGATACATGAGCAACAGGAAAAGCGGGACGCCCCAGACCGGATGCGCCGCAATTTTATCCAACTTTTCCGTCAGCGTGTGCGGTTTGGATTGGCTAAAATCGACCGTTTCCCGGCAAATTTGTTGAATCAGCGTTGTACGAACACTCCGGATATACTCTTGCAGCGAGGAATTATCTGTCCCCGTCAAGGATCTAAGCTGTTGTTCCGTCTGATCCCTGATCTTTGAAACGGTTGAGCGTACCCCGGCTTCAAGAAAGGGAGAGGATTCCATGACCACCGGGTTGTTCTCCAATATTTGAAGCGACAGCCAACGGGGGGATAGAGAAGGGAATAACCCGTTTACTTCCCGGGAAATAAGTTCAATCGCTTTTTCGACGACCTCTCCGTAGTCGACTCGGAATCCGGCGTTATCGCGCGCTTCCGCCCGGGACATGGCCAGCAGCAGTTCTTTGCTCCCGGCTCCGGTGCGGGCGATCAGCGGGACGACCTTCGACTGCAGCCGGGCTGCCAGCCTTGAGGTATCGATCGCCAATCCGCGGGATTCGGCCACATCCATCATATTTAAACCGATGATAACAGGCTTTCCGTACTCAAGCAGTTGAAGCGTCAGATACAAATTCCGCTCCAGCTGCGAGGCGTCGACAATGTTGATCAGCAGGGAGGGGGAATCGGTAAGCAAGAATTCGGAAGCTACGCCTTCATCCCGGGATAAAGGGTGGAGCGAATAAATGCCGGGCAAATCGGTCAGTATGCCGCTCTTGTCCTTAAGCCGGCCGACTTTTTTCTCGACCGTAACACCTGACCAATTGCCGACATATTCATAGGAACTTGTAAGCGTATTGAACAGGGATGTTTTTCCGGTATTCGGATTTCCGACCAGGACCGCATCGCTCATGAGACAGCCACCTCGATATGAACCGCGTCTTTCTTGCGGATCCCCAGGAGCTGACCGCTGCACTCCAGCACAACCGGCCCTCCCCACAGACAGTATTGTTTTACCTGAATCGCTGAACCCACCGAAATGCCCAGATCGGCCAGCCGGCGTTTGAGGACGGGATCCATTTGCCCGAAACGACAGATGGTTCCGGACTCCCCCGGCTTTAAATTCAATAAACAACTACGGCAAAAAGCCATTGGGCGTCACACCTTTCTTGCTCGGATATCGATACTGATAATCAATCTCATTTACACTAGGATTATAATATATCATGCCGTAAAAAAAGCCAACTGTGATAAATATCACTCAAAAATACGAAGCCCATTCTTTACTTTTGCTTTTACCTTCAAGTAAGATGGATATTAATACACGCAAGGGAAAGGGATCGGTAAAAGATGAAGACAAATCATTGTAAAATTGTCGATTGCACGATACGCGATGGAGGATTAGTCAACAACTGGGATTTTAGTGTGGAATTCGTTCAAAAATTGTATGCCGGTCTCAATGAGGCGGGCGTGGATTATATGGAAATCGGATATAAAAATTCGCCGAAGCTTCTGAAAGGGGCAGACCAAGCCGGCCCGTGGCGTTTTTTGGACGATGAGTTCCTGAAGCAAGTGATTCCGCAAAAAGGGAAAACGAAGCTTTCCGCCCTTGTGGATATCGGACGAGTGGATGAAAATGACATCCTGCCGCGTACGGAAAGCCTGCTGGATCTCATTCGGGTTGCCTGCTACGTCAAGGACGTGGATAAGGCGCTTAAGCTGGTGCAATTGTTCCACGATCGGGGATACGAGACAACGTTGAATATTATGGCCCTGTCCAACGTGATGGAGCATGAATTGCTCGAAGCTTTCGAATTAATCAAAGAAAGCGTCGTCGACGTCGTGTACATCGTCGATTCTTACGGCAGTCTTGACTATAAGGATATGGAGCATCTCGTGAACAAGTTTAAGACGCATCTGCCGAATAAACGGCTTGGCGTTCATACCCATAACAACATGCAGTTGGCCTTCAGCAACACGCTTGTCGCCGCTGATCTCGGCGTCGAGCTTCTCGATGCTTCGGTGTACGGCATGGGCCGCGCAGCGGGAAATTGCCCGACGGAACTGCTCGTAACGCATCTGAAAAACACCGATTACAAGCTTCGTCCGGTTCTCGAGGTGCTGGAGGAACTGTTGATCCCGCTCCGTGAGAAGGAGGAATGGGGCTATCTGGTTCCCTACATGATTACCGGTACGCTGGATGAACATCCGCGCTCGGCGATGGCGCTTCGGGCTTCGTCGGATAAAGATAAAGTCGTCGAATTTTATGATAAATTGACGACTCCGGAAGTCAGCTTCGAGAAGAAATCATAAACCGCTTTCCCTTAAACCCGGCCTGCCAAGCCGGGGTTTTTTCTATGCCGACACGCGGTCACCGTTTTTATTTATTTCATGCGGAGGCAAGCAGGAAAAGGTCGTTTTTTGTTGAATTGTACTAGTGTCACAGCTTCAAAGATACTTACCTCCGGGGGTTGAACACACAATGGGAATCAGAACAGAGGAGAGGGTAACCGTTATCCAAGGAGTGCTCGGTCTGGGGGTCATGCTGGCGGCTTTTATAACGTCCGCGGGAATTCCGGTGAAGCCGTCCTCCATTGAAGCGTTGAGAACGGTGCAATTGTTATCGGGTCTGATCTGCGGTGCGATATCCTTCGCGATCTTCACCCAAGGCTGGATCATGTTTACCGAGAAGCTATCCAGACAGCGGTTGTATTCGGCGGTGCTTTTCTTTCTATTGGGAGCCCTCGATGTGCTGTATACCGCGGGGATCGGACAAATTCGGCTGTTCGGCCTGGAAACCGGACCGGGCTTGACCGCGGCCCTTTTGATGATCGCCAATGCGGTGTGCCCGATCGGAATGCTGTTTATTTTCTCGGTTCCCGACCGGCAAATTTCGGGCAAACATAAGTTCATCGTACTGCTGGGAACCGCGCTGGTTAGCGCGGCCGGAATTGTATTGCTTTATACATATCAGAAATACCTGCCCGTTTCATGGTTGGAATCGCATCTTCAGGTCCCGGGAAGAATCGCGATATGCATCGCTGTCTTGGGTCTTCACGCGGCCGCAATCACCTCGATCCTTTACCGATATCGTCATGAGCGGCCGCCGGCGGCCATGATGGTCAACCGGGCTTTGATGTTTATGATGATGGGATTTCCGCTGTTGATGTTAGCCGATCCGGCCGAGGTTGGTTACATGCATGCCGTCGGGAGCGTTTATCTTGCCATTTCCTATTATTTCGTTTTAAAAGGGGTCTATCATCTGACGATCGACGAGCCGTTTCGCGTACAGCAGGCGGTGGAAGCGCGCATGGAATATATGGCTTATCATGACGATTTGACGGGCCTGCCGAATCTTCGCCGGTTAAAACAGATGCTGGCTGCGTTGATCGATTCCGATAATAAACACGAACCCGTTCGGGCCGGAGTCGCCGTGATCAACATCAATCGCTTCAAGGCCATTAACGATTCCTTGGGCTACAGCGCCGGAGACCAGCTCCTGAGAGAACTGGGCGACCGCCTGAAGGGACTGCTTCTTTCCGGAGAGGAAGTATTCCGGATGGGGGAAGACGAGTTTGCGGTTCTTTTTTCAGTGCCGGACGGGGTGTCCGGGTTTGAAAAGAGAGCGGAGCAGATGCTGGAATCGGTTAATCCCTCGGTCCGGATCGATGATACGGAATTTCACATCTCGCTCAGCATGGGGTTGTCGCTGTATCCCGAAGACGGCCAATCCGTCGACCAACTGATTCAATACGCCGATATGGCGGTGCATCATGCGAAGGAGCATGATCTCGTCTTTATCCGCTATACCGAGACGATGAAGAAGCGGACCCAATCGAAAGTCGAACTGGAGAATGATATGCGTAAGGCCTTGCTTCGGGGCGAGTTTTTTCTGGAGTATCAGCCTCAATTCAGCTTGAAAACGGGAAAGATGGTCGGGATGGAGGCGCTGGTCCGCTGGAATCACCCCAAACGCGGGCTGATTTCGCCTGGCGAGTTTATCCCGCTGGCCGAGGAATCGGGCCTGATCGTCCCGCTAGGGGAATGGGTGCTGCGAACCGCTTGCCGCGACACGAGAAACTGGCAAATCCAGGGGTATGAGCCGGTGTGCGTATCGGTGAACCTGTCGATGCGCCAATTCCGGCAGTATAATTTGGCCGACAAGGTGGATGCGATTTTGCGGGAAGTCGGGCTGGAGGCCGATTATTTGGAACTGGAAGTGACCGAGAGCATGACCTTCGATATCGAGACGGCGTTAAGCCAACTTCAGAGCCTGAAGCGCCTGGGAGTACATATCAGTATCGATGATTTCGGCACGGGATATAGTTCGCTCAATTATTTGAAAAATTTGCCGATCGACCGGCTTAAGATCGACCGGTCCTTTGTCAAGGAAGTCATGCTCGACGGCAATGATGCGGCGATCGTTTCCACGATCACTACGATGGCTCATCACCTTAAGCTGAAGGTGACGGCGGAAGGCGTCGAAAATGAAGAACAGCTGAACTTTTTGCGGGAGCAAAACTGCCATGAGGGTCAGGGATATCTCTTCAGTCGCCCGGTGCCCGCTGCCGTCCTGGAAAGCCAGTTCCTTAGCCGGTTGGCCGGCTAAGGAACTGGCTTTCGGCTTCCATTTCAAAAAACACTTGCAACCTTTTTTACAAAGTGTTAATATATATTTTGTCTTCGCGAGCGGGTTTACCGTGACGAAGCTTCGGGACGTAGCTCAGCTTGGTAGAGCACCTGGTTTGGGACCAGGGGGTCGCATGTTCGAATCGTGTCGTCCCGACCATTAAAGACTTGTTCATATGCGGGTGTAGTTCAATGGTAGAACTCCAGCCTTCCAAGCTGGTAGCGTGGGTTCGATTCCCATCACCCGCTTAGTTATAAGCAAACAAAAACCCTTGCGCAGCAAGGGTTTTTGTTGTTAGTGGCTTTAGCCAGTTGAGCACGCGAAGCGTGCGAAACAAAAAACACCTGCTATGCGGGTGGTGTAGTGATGCTTGCAGCAAAAAACCTGATGGGGGCGTTAGCATAGGAGTGTTCAAGCTTAGAGTGCTTCCAAACTCCCAACTCCAAAAAGATGCAAATCTGGAGGTATTCTATATGATCAAGGTTGCTGAAGGGGGACTAGTAATAAATAAGCGCACCCATTCAGGGGCAGGCAAAAGCGGCAACGGCATAGTAGCTTGGGTTATTTTACGTGTATGAGGCAGAGCTTGGGGCAAGTTTGATTCGTTTTGGATAAGGCCTCGTCAGTATAAAATTACACGCGTCAATAAACGAATGCGCATCATTTACACGTATACAAAATGTTTGTTGAAAAGTTTTGGAAGTTTGAACATCCGGCCAGCGGTTAATTATGTTCTGAACTCAATCTACATCAGGAGGTAATCGACATGGCCAAAAACAAAATTGTCGGCGTTTTTGCATCCGAACGAGATGCGTCGGAAGCGATTATGGACTTGCGGGGATTGGGGTACAAACCGGAAGAGATTTCGGTCATCGGAAAAAATAAAGAGGATATCCGGGATATTCATGAAGAAACGGGAACAAAAGCGCCCGAAGGAATCGCGGCCGGTGCGGCGACGGGCGGCTTGCTGGGCGGTGTCGCGGGGCTTCTCGCAGGTCTCGGCGCGTTGGCCATTCCCGGCATCGGCCCGATCGTGGCGGCCGGTCCGATCGCCGCGACCTTAACCGGCGCGGCCGTCGGTGCGGGTACCGGCGGATTGGTCGGCGGCCTGGTGGGACTCGGTATTCCGGAAGAAGAAGCCGAGGAATACGATGCTTTTGTAAAACACGGCAGAATTTTGGTTATGGTTGATGCGGACGAGCTTCAGGAGACGCGGGTTTACGGTATTTTCCGCAACCATCATTCCTTGAACGCCCATCATTACCGGGATGCCCAAACAACGGAAACCCGCGAACCCGCGGGTACCTTCTACCAGGAGATCGCCACGCTCGAACGGACTCCGGAGCCGCTTACGGAGGACGCTAGGGAGGAACGGCGCATGCCGCTTCGCGAGGAGCAGCTCGACATTTCCAAGCGCCGCGAGCCTGCGGGCGAAGTGAATTTACGCAAGGAAGTGGTGGAGGAGCAGCAAACGATCGACGTTCCCGTGAGCCGGGAGGAGGTCGTGGTCGAGAAAAAGGTGGTTCCCGAAACAGCGGGCGAAGCGATGGGGGAAGGGCCGATCGGGACCGGCGAGACCATCCGCATTCCGGTTTCGGAGGAACGTGTGGAAGTTACGAAGCGGCCGGTGGTCACCGGTGAGGTTGAGGTTCATAAGCGTGAAGTCCAGGACACGGAACAGGTGCGGGATACTTTGAGACGGGAGGAAGCCCGTTTGGACCGCACCGGGAATCCGCGAGTGACCGGGGATTCGGATCTGGACTAATAAATAGAAAGACGGACGGCCATCAAGGCCGTCCGTTTGCCTTTTAAACGATGGCGTCGCCGGATATAATCTGCTTTACCCGCCCCACCTGACCGTCCTGAAGCCGCACCTTGATTCCGTGAGGGTGACTCTGGGAATTGGTCAAAATATCCTTAACGATGCCGCGTGTCAGCCGGCCTGTCGGCTGGTCCTTTTTCAGAACGATGTCCACGGTGATCCCAGGTGTAATATTTTTGCGTAAGTTACCGTTCATAGCTATCATAGCTCCTTAGATGATTAGAGTTAACCTTCTGGAAGTATACACTCCAGTTTACGATACCATAGGTGGGACCGAAATCCAAAGCGGGGGCATCGGCTTGCCATAAGCGTTAACTTTGCATATAATAGCAGATAAGTCAAAAAGCAAATGCGATGATGGAGAAGAGTAGGCAGAAGCCTCCTTACAGGGAGGAGACGTCGTGGATTGAGAACGTCTCTACGGAAACAGGCTGCCGAAGTTCGCTCCGGAGCAGTTCCTTGAACCGCGCGGAAGCTTGAAGCAGCTTCTATGGCGTGCACTAGAGGATACCGGCCGCGACCCGTTACGTCGATGAAAGTGAGAGTCGATATTCCTCCGGTTACCGCCCGTTTAACGGCGGGAATCATGCGGCGGGAACGAAACTCTAACAAGGGTGGTACCACGGTCTTTTCGTCCCTTTTCGGGAGAAAAGGCTTTTTTGTTTTTCCGTGATGAATCCATCATTCATACAGCTTAAGGAGGATTTGCCGATGAAAGAACGATTGGAAGCACTCAAGCTTGAGGCGCTGGAGGAACTCGGCCGGACGGCCGATGCGGGACAGCTGAATGACCTGCGCGTCAAATATTTGGGCAAAAAAGGGGCGCTGACCGAAATTTTGCGCGGAATGGGCGCGCTTAGTGCCGAGGAACGCCCGGTGATCGGACAGGTCGCCAATGAGGTGCGCGGAGCGATTGAATCGCTGATCGATACGAAGCAGCAGGAATTCCAACGCCAGGAAACCGAACGCCGGCTCGCCGCCGAAAAGGTGGATGTAACGTTGCCCGGACGACCGATGAAACAGGGGGCGGTACATCCGCTGAACCAGGTGATTCAAGAAATTGAGGATATTTTTATCGGAATGGGTTACCGGATCGCGGAAGGACCCGAAGTGGAGACCGATTATTACAACTTTGAGGCGCTGAATTTGCCGAGAAACCATCCGGCCCGGGATATGCAGGATTCCTTTTACCTGACGGAAGAACTGCTGATGCGTACGCAGACCTCTCCGGTGCAAGCCCGCACCATGGAAGCGATGCAAGGCGAAGTGCCGATTAAGGTGATCTGTCCCGGACGCGTTTTCCGCCGCGATGATGACGATGCCACGCACTCCTTCCAGTTCCATCAAATCGAAGGCCTGGTCGTAGGCAAAAGAATCCGGATGAGCGACTTGAAGGGCACGCTTCTGGAATTCACCCGCAAAATGTTCGGCCCCAATACGCAAATTCGTCTGCGTCCGAGCTTCTTCCCTTTCACCGAGCCTAGCGTGGAGGTGGACGTCACTTGCGTGAAATGCGCCGGCAGCGGCTGCAGAGTCTGCAAAAACTCCGGCTGGCTGGAGATTTTGGGCAGCGGTATGGTGCATCCCCGCGTACTGGAGATGGGCGGCTACGATCCGGAAATCTACAGCGGCTTTGCGTTCGGCATGGGCGTCGAGCGGATCGCGATGCTGAAATACGGGGTTGACGACATCCGTCATTTTTATAACAATGATCTGCGCTTCCTGCAGCAGTTCGCCAGAATCTAGCCTCAAGAAGAAGGAAGGAGAACGAATATGAAAGTTTCCGCCGAATGGTTGTCGCAATATGTATCATTGGATCAGGTCGATGTGCTGGAATTGGCTGAGAAAATCACCCGTTCCGGGATCGAGATCGACTCGGTCGAGAACCGCAATAACGGAGTCACCCAGGTCGTGGTCGGCTTTGTCAAGAGCAAGGAAAAGCATCCCGATGCGGATAAGCTGAACGTTTGTCTTGTGGATGCCGGAACGGGCGAGGAACTGCAGATCGTCTGCGGTGCAAAAAACGTGGCGGCCGGTCAAAAGGTGCCCGTTGCCCTGGTGGGCGCGAAGCTTCCCGGCGGCCTGGAGATCAAAAAGGCCAAGCTGCGGGGCGTCGCTTCCATGGGGATGATATGCTCGGCCAAGGAGCTCGGCCTCAATGAAAAGCTGTTGCCGAAGGAGCAGCAGGAAGGCATTCTGGTGCTGCCCGAAGACAGCGAAGTGGGGACGCCGATTACGAAACTGCTGCAGTTGGACGACCAGGTCCTCGACTTCGATTTGACGCCGAACCGTTCCGACTGTCTCAGCATGATCGGCGCGGCTTATGAAGTCGCAGCGATCCTGGGCCGGGAAATCCGGCTTCCCGAACCGGAAAAAGAGCTGGTGGAAACCGCCGAGCCGGCCAGCGGCAAAGTTTCCGTTAGGAACGCTTCCCCTGACCTGTGCAGCCGGTATGCGGTGCGTTATATCTCCAACGTGACGATCGGGGCTTCCCCGCTGTGGATGCAAAACCGGCTGATGGCCGCGGGAATCCGCCCCATCAACAACATCGTCGACATCACGAATTATGTGATGCTGGAATACGGCCAGCCGCTGCACGCCTTCGACGCCGACCGGATTGCCGGAGGGGCCATCGGGGTTCGCACCGCAAAGGCGGGGGAAACCTTGGTGACCCTGGACGGCCAGGAGCGCAAACTTGAGCCGGGAGCCCTGCTGATTGTGGACGGGGAGGACCGTCCGGTCGGGCTCGCGGGCGTCATGGGCGGACTCGATTCCGAAGTGACGGAGAATACGCGGAATATCATCCTGGAATCCGCAAAATTCGACGGGGCGGTTGTGCGGAAGACTTCGCGCCAATTGGGGCTGCGATCCGAAGCTTCGCAGCGCTTTGAGAAGGAAGTGGATCCGGCTCGGGTTCTTCCGGCTCTCCATCGTGCGGCTTCACTGATGGCCCGCTTGGCCGGCGGCCATGTGCTGCAAGGCGTGGTGCAGTCCGTCGTTTCCGAGGAGCAGGAGCGGGTAATCGCCCTTTCCCTGGACAAATTGAACGAATATTTGGGAACGGAAATTTCGACGCTTGAAACGAAGGCGATATTGAGCCGATTGAATTTCGATTTCGCCGAAACGTCGGACCAGGTATTGGAAGTTCGCGTACCAACGCGCCGCGGCGATATTACCCGCGATGTCGACCTGATCGAAGAAGTGGCCCGTTTGTACGGCTACGATCATATTCCGACCACGGCGATTGAGGGACCGACGACGGCGGGCGGCTATACGAAGCCGCAGGCGCTACGTCGCGCGCTGCGCGGTACGCTGGTGCACGGCGGATGGCAGGAAACGATGGGGTACTCTTTTATCCGGGAAGGCGCCTCCCGCAAATTCCCCGAGCTTGGCGAAGGCGGCTTCGAGGTCAAGTTGGCCATGCCGATGAGTGAGGACCGCAGCGTACTGCGGAGCAGTCTGCTGCCGGGATTGCTCGATATGGCGCAGTATAACCGGAACCGCAAGCAGGAGGATCTGGCTTTGTTCGAGATCGGGACCGTTTTCCAGGGCACGGATCCTTCCATGACCGCCCAGCCTCGCGAATTATCCGTGCTCGGGCTGCTGCTGGCCGGCTCCCGCGGTGAAAAACGCTGGAATACCCCGGCCGAGAAGGTCGACTTCTATGATTTGAAGGGCGCGTTGGAAAGCCTGTTTGAATACCTGGGCCTCAACGAACAAGTCTCCTATGCGGCGGATCAGCCGCAGGGCTTCCATCCCGGACGGTCCGCTTCCATTTACCTGAACGGTTCCGGAGGCAACCGGAAGATCGGCACCCTCGGACAGCTTCACCCGGAAGTGCAGTTGGAGATGGATCTGGATGACACCTATGTGGCCGAACTTCTCCTGGAACCGCTGTACGAACAGGCGGGTGAGACGGTTTCCTACCGGGATCTGCCGCGCTTCCCGGCTATGCAGCGGGATATCGCTGTCGTGGTGGATGCCGGGATCGAAGCGGCCTCGCTGATGTCCGCGATTCGCGCGACGGGCGGATCGCTGCTTGAATCCGTCGAGGTTTTCGATGTGTTTACCGGCAGCAAGCTGGGCGAAGGCAAGAAGAGCGTGGCGTTGTCCCTGACTTACCGCGACATGGATCGGACGCTGACCGATGAAGAGGTCGCCGAGGTTCACGGTAAAGTTGTGGAGACGCTGGAGCAAACTTTTGGAGCCGAATTGCGAAAATAGCAGGAATTAAACAGAGTCACATCGAATCATTCCTTATGCAAATATTCGATGTGACTTTTGTTCAAATACAGACATCTGAGATGAAACCCCGACCGAAGGAGGCACTTGGCTGTGAATAACCCTGACCGTATTAGTGTAAATGTGGAAATATACGGCACTTCATATAAAATCGTCGGGAGTAATGCGGAATACACCAAGCAGGTAGCCCGGCGCGTCGACGAGCAGATGCGTTCCATCGCCAAGATGTATTCCCATCTCGATACCCCGCGGCTGGCGGTGCTCGCCGCCGTCCGTATGGCGGAAGAAGCGGTGCGAGCGGAGCAGCTCCAGGACGAACTGGACCGGACATTGCGTGAGAAGGCAAGCCTCGCCCAGGAAATTTCCGTGATGCAGGCGCTCCAGACGAAGCAGGAACATGATTATAAAGAATTGCAGGAGCAGCATCACCAGTTAAAAAGCGATAAGAAACAGCTTGAGGACAAGGCTAGCCGAGCCGAAGCCGGTTTGAAGGAACGCGACGAGGAAATCCGAAAGGCCACGGCCCGGATTCAGGAACTGGAGCGCCAGTTGGCCGAGCAGCGCGGGAGCAACGGGCAGCTTCAAGCGAAGCTGCGCACGGTGGAGCAGGATGCCCGCAAGGCGAAGGAAGAACGGGAGCAGTTGCAGCAGCAGCTCAAGGCGTCCGCGCAGCGGGAAGAGGCCGCCAAAACGGCGGAACAACGGGCGAAAGAGCACGGTATGAAGCTGGAGCAGCAGCTTAAGCTCGCGCATCAGTCGATTCAGGCGGCCGACGCGGAAGCCAAAAAGCATACCCGTTCGCTCCAGGAGGCCCAGGAACGCGAGAACAAGCTTCGCACGGAGCTGACGGCGGCCGTACAGAACGAGAGTTCCTGGCATAAACTGGCGGAGAAGCGAAACGATGAGCTAAGCCGGCTGGAGATCACTCTTTTGGAGGCGGAAGAGCGGACGAATTCGCTGGAGGAACAGCTTCGGACCGTAACCGGGGAACTGGAGGCGGCGAAAGAGCAGAGATTGTCCGAACAGGAGAAATCCGCGCAGCTGGAAGAGGATTTGCAATCTTTGAAGGCCAAGCTTTCGCAGGTTGAAGGCGAACGCCAATCCGCCAAGAAGGCGGCCGAACTGGCCGGCGAGGACAAGCGGCAGCTGGAAGAGGAGAGCAAGCGTCTGCGTTTGCGGCTTGAGGAAAGCGAGCGGGAAATGCAGGAATATGTTGCGCTCGCGGAGGAATTGGAGGAGTCCCGTAAAGCGGCCGAACGGCGCGAAAACGAATGGAGAGAGCAGCTTGCGGCCGCGCAGGGAGAATTGGCGTCCTGGCGGGAAACCGAGGCCGAATTGCAGCGTCAACTGGCGGAATGGCAGCAGGAATGCGCCGCCGGAGGCGAGCGGACGTTGACCCTCTCCGCGGAATACGGCGAGCTTGAGAAACAGAAGGAAGAGATCGCCGCACAGTTGCAGGAGATTACGGACAGTTACGAAATTATCTCCCATGAATATCGCTTGCTTCAGGCCGAGCGCGAAGTGGAACGCGAGAAGGTGCAGCAGCGGGAAGAGGAATACCGCCGCCTGAAAGACGACTACGCCAAGCTGCAGAACGAGTACAACGAATGGATCGAACTGATTGAGCAGGACCAAAATTAGGACAGGTAATGGCAGAGCCCCCGGCTGAAAACGCCGGGGGCTCTGTTTCTGCTATTCCACGATGATTTTGGAGATCATCGAGCCGTGTCCGCTACCGCACATGATAGAACAGGCTACTTCAAACTCTCCCGTTTCCTTCGGGATAATGACGGCTGAATCTTTCTTGCCATCCAGGTGGAGCTTGAGGCCCGGGACAAGAATGCCGTGATTGCCCTCCACATTTTTAAACGTGATTTTGACGGGAACATCTTTCTTAAGGCGATACTCCGCTTGATCAAACTTGTAGTTGGATGCTTCGATCACCAATTCGGCTTCCGGCTTTACATCGCTTGCCGCGCTGCTGTTTCCGGAACCGCTGCCTCCGCCGCAAGCAGCCAACAGGAGAATAAGTACAGAAGAAATTAAAACGGCAACTGTTTTTTTCACGCTAATCCCTCTCTGTATGACGTTTTTTTGACAATATCAAGAATTATTATAGCGTAGATAGACAGGAGGGAGTCGAACAAGATTTGAAGGAATCGTGAATTCGAACACGGGGAAACAGAACAAATCCGTCCGGGGAAGGGGACGGATTTGATTCGTTGGTCTCTATCGGGTTTGACTACTATTATTTTCCGGCGTCAAACGGCGTGGATACCGGAATGAACAGGTCGATGATCCCGATCACCAGCGCGGCCAGCAATGCTCCGATCATCGATACGGAGACGCCGGAGACGATAAACTGGGCCAACCATATCACCAAGGCGCTGGTGATAAAGCCGACGATGCCTCTTCCGAACGGAGTGACCCTTTTACCGAAGATTCCCTCGATCGCCCAGCCCAATAAAGCGATGACGAGCGCAAGGAGCAGGGCGCTGCCGAATCCGCCGATGCTGAATTGCGGAACGATCCAGCCGACAACAAGCAGAACGAGGGCCGAGACGATAAAGCGGACGACATGTCCCAAAAAATTCATGGCACTTGGCCTCCTTCTTCAAAATAACGTGTGATAATCCTCAATTATCTTGTTCCGGTCGGGACATTTTTATGTACGACGCCGGGGAAATGGCGAAAAATGGCCTCATTCGCTATAATGGGATCATAGCCCGAGGGGAGTAGTGAACGTTCTTGGACGAGAAAATTTTAAAAACAATGGAATATCCAAAAATTATAGAGCAATTGGTGAAGTATACGCAGACTCCAATGGGCAGGGAAACGGCGGAGGAATTGTCGCCCGTGACCGGCCTGGAGGATGTAAAGCGGTTGCTGCAGGCCACGGAGGAAGCCTTTACCGTCGACCGGCTCAAAGGTTATCCGGCCTTCGGCGGCATCGTGGATATCGTTCCCGCGGCGAAGCGGGCGCGAATCGGCGGAACGCTGAATCCCCATGAATTGCTCGGCATTGCCACCACGTTGGAAGGGTCTCGCCGAATCAAGCGCTTTTTGGCCAATATGCATGAGGAGCATCCGATTCCGCTTTTGTTTACGCTCAGCGATTCGCTGAGCGAGCAGAAGCCGCTGGAGGAAGCGATCAAACGCTGCATTGACGAAAGCGCGGAAGTGGTGGACTCGGCCAGTGCCGAACTCGCGCAAATCCGCCGCGAATTACGCGGCGGGGAGGTGCGGATCCGCGAGAAATTGGACGCGATGATCCGTTCCTCGAGCGTCGCCAAAATGCTCCAGGATCAATTGATTACCATCCGGGGCGACCGGTTTGTCATTCCGGTCAAGGCGGAATACCGGTCCCATTTCGGCGGGATCGTCCATGACCAGTCGGGCTCCGGAGCGACCTTGTTCATCGAGCCCGAATCGATCGTGGCAATGAACAACAAGCTGCGCGAAACCCGGCTGCGCGAAGAACGCGAGATCGAGGTGATCCTGCAGAAGTTGACCGCCCAGGTCGGAGAGCAGGCCGAACTGCTGCTTTATGACATCGATGTGCTGGCGCAGCTTGATTTTATTTTCGCGAAGGCCCGTCTGGCGCGCGGGATGAAAGCGGTCCTCCCGCGTATGAACGACCGCGGCTTTATGAAGCTGCGGCGGGGAAGGCATCCGCTGATTCCGGCGGAGCAGGTCGTGCCGATCGATGTGGAACTCGGCAACCAGTATTCGACCATCATCGTCACCGGTCCGAACACGGGCGGGAAGACGGTTACATTGAAGACAATCGGCCTGCTCAGCCTGATGGCGATGTCCGGGCTGTTCGTTCCCGCGGAGGAAGGAAGCCAGCTCTGCGTCTTCGATGCGATTTATGCCGACATCGGAGATGAGCAGAGTATCGAGCAGAATTTGAGTACCTTCTCCAGCCACATGACCAACATCATCTCCATTCTGAGCAAAATGACGCCGAAGAGCCTGGTGCTGCTGGATGAAGTCGGCGCGGGCACCGACCCGGCGGAAGGCTCCGCTTTGGCGATCGCCATCCTGGAGCATATCCATGCGTTGGGCTGCCGGATGGTGGCGACGACGCATTACAGTGAGCTGAAGGCCTATGCTTACGAGCGCAAAGGGGTCATCAACGCAAGTATGGAATTCGATGTCAACACGCTGAGTCCGACCTACCGGTTACTGGTCGGAGTTCCGGGTCGAAGCAACGCGTTTGCGATCGCCGAGCGGCTGGGGCTTCCCGGCAGCATTCTGGATTACGCCCGCGGCGAGATCAAGGAAGAGGACCAGCGGGTGGAGCATATGATCGCTTCGCTCGAAGAGAACCGAAACGTGGCCGAGCAGGAGCGGGAATCGGCGGAGAAGCTGCGCAAGGAGCTGGAAGCTCTGAGAAGCCGCCATGCTGCGGAGCTGGAGAAGCTGGAGCAGCAGAAGGACCGCAGGCTGGAAAAAGCCGAGGAAGAAGCTCGGGCGATCGTGGCCAGGGCGCGAAGCGAGGCCGAGAAGATCATCGACGAGCTGCGCAGGCTGGCGATGGAGGAAGGCGCCTCCGTGAAGGAGCATAAACTGATCGCCGCCCGGAAGCAGCTGGACGAGGCCGAACCTCAGCAGCGCAAAAAGGCGGCCGGGCGCAAAGCGGCCAAAGCGCCCCGGCAAATCGAGCCCGGCGATGAAGTTATGGTCTACAGCCTGAACCAAAAAGGGCATGTCGTCGAGCTGGCCGGCACCAAAGAAGCGCTCGTCCAGCTCGGCATTATGAAAATGAAGGTAGCGATCGATGATCTGGAACTGATCGGTTCGCCCGCACCGGCCAAACAGGCGCAGCGCACGGTTGCCAACGTGAAGCGGACGCGGGACGACCAGGTCCGCAGCGAGCTCGATTTGCGCGGATCCAATCTGGAGGAAGCGCTCATTGAAGTCGACCGGTTTATCGATGAAGCGTATTTGGCCAATCTGGGCCAGATCTACATCATTCACGGCAAGGGCACGGGGATTCTGCGCACCGGTATTTCGGATTACCTCCGGAAGCACAAGCATATCAAGAGCTACCGACTTGGAAATTACGGGGAAGGCGGAACCGGTGTGACGGTAGCCGAGCTGAAGTAAACGGGAGGGAAGCGATTTGAAGGAAACCATTGATCCGCTTCTGGAACAGCCGATCGGCCTAATGGCCGGGTATTTTTCGGTAGCGATAGTTGAATTGATCGTATTTCTTTCCTGCTTTGAACTCGTCACAAGGTACCGATGCTGGCATGAAATCAAGCGGGGGAATATGGCGGCTTCACTCGCCACGGGCGGCAAAATTTTCGGGCTTTGCAATATTTTGCAGTATGCGACCGCCCGTCCTACGATTTACGATTTCATGTCGTGGTCCTTTGTTGGAGCCTTTCTCTTGTTTCTGGCGTATGTCATGTTTGAATTTTTAACCCCGGTTTTCCATATCGACAAGGAAATCGCCGCCGGAAATACCGCCGTGGGATTCATTGCGATGGCCGTCTCGGTATCGGTATCCTTTGTGATAGGAGTATGTATAGCATAGGAGGAGAACGGCATGTTGAAGAACCTGGTCAGGGTTTTGTTCGTGGCGGCGATGCTGTTTCTGGCTGCCGGTGTCATTTTTTTGTGGAACGCTTAAAAAAAAACGCTTCGATATTTGGTGTAAAAGAAAGGAGGGGCCGTTCATGGAAACGACGATTTGCCCCTGGTGTCAAACCGAAATCGTGTGGGATGAGGAGCTTGGCCCGGAGGAAGAGTGCCCTTACTGTCATAATGAGTTGAAGGGCTACCGCACGCTTAATATCTCCCTCGGCTCCGCCGAGGAGCTGGAGGAGGAGGTAGAAGCGGACGAGGAGGCGGATACCGATCTCTGGGAAGAGGACGAAGAGAGCCATTTGAACGCGATCCGCCGGCTGGAGTCTTTCGCCGCTGCGGGCGGCGATCTGCTGGCCTATGAATCCGGCGTGGAGAAAATACTGGACGGGCAGGATGAAATTCCGGAGTGCCCGCATTGCCGGGAGTACATGATGTTCGCCGGAACCCAGCCGCTAGGGGCTGACTTTGAACCGGCCGGGCAGGAGGCGGTTGAGCAGCCGCTTGTGGCGGGTACGGCCAAACTCAACGTGTTCGTATGCTCCGCCTGCTTCCATGTGAGCAAATTTTTGTCGGAGGACGACAGAAACGCCTTGATTCGGACGGTGAGTGGCCAATAGAGGACGGCCCAAGGACCTTTTCGCGCATTTCCGGCGAAAAGGTCCTTTTTTGTGTTGGTTCCCTCCCTTTTGGGCATCTTACAGGATACACCTTAACGCTGGAGGAGCACACGCATGAAACGTTCGCTTAACGGCCAATCCCGGCTGCTCTTAGCCGTCAACGGGCTTTTCGTCCTGGCTGGAGCGTTATCGGGAACCTTCCTGAACGTCTATCTTTGGAAGGCCAGACAAGATTTCGCGATGATCGGCTGGTTCACGTTCAGCCAGCAGCTCGCGCTCGGACTGACGTTTTGGATCGCCGGCAAATGGGTGAAAGAGCGGGACAAAATGATTTCGCTCCGGCTCGGCATCGTCGTCTCCGGCCTGTTTTATTTGCTTGTCCTTTGGGCCGGTCCGCATACGGTCAACTACATCTGGCCGCTGGGTTTTCTGTTCGGAATCGGTTCAGGTCTGTTTTGGCTCGCCTTCAATGTCGTTTATTTTGAGGTCACCGATATGGAGACCCGAGATTTATTCAACGGTTGGATCGGCATTTTAGGTTCGGTGATCGGAATTTTGGGTCCATGGGCATCCGGGGGCCTGATTTCCATGTTAAAAGGGGATGTGGGCTATCGGGTCATCTTTACCCTTTCGCTCGTCGTCTACGGGATTGGAATCCTGCTTAGCTTTCGTCTGAAAAAAAGAAAACGGGGCGGCACCTACCGCTGGCTGGACCCCTTTCGCCATTTTCAAAAAAACAGTCCCTGGCGGCAAGCCGTGCCGGCCTCGGCGGCACATGGCCTGCGGGAGGGGGTATTTTCCTTCCTGGTCACTTTGCTGGTCTATATCAGCACCTCCGCGGAATGGAAAGTCGGGCAATTTTCGTTTGTGACTTCCTTGGTCTCCCTGGTCAGCTTCTGGGCGGTTGGAAAATGGTTGAAAATCAGTCACCGTTATTACGGAATGCTGATCGGCGCCTTATTGATAACGGGGGTGATCGGCCCGCTGCTTTGGAAAGTCAACTATTTTACGCTCATGTTGTTCGGGATCGGCACTTCTCTGTTTATGCCGCTGTATTTGCTGCCGGTAACCTCCTCGGTATTCGATTTGATCGGCAAAAACAAGGACAGCGTGGAACATCGGGTGGAACTGGTCGTTTTGCGCGAGCTGAGCATCATGGCCGGCCGGATTGCGGGCACCTTGCTGTTTATCGTTGTTTTCGGGCTGGCCCCCCGTATGACGACCGTCACTTGGCTGATGCTCGGGCTGGGAGCGACGCCCATCCTCAGTTGGATCGCGATCCGCAAATTGATTCGAGAACCGGTCGATGCGGCGTAAAGCAGCTCCTGCCGCTTGTAGCCGGGCTGCACGCTGCGCCGTAAGGGCTATGGTGGAGAAGGCTTGGTGCTTCGTGACAGCGAAAACCAGGCCATATCGGGCCGCGGCTTGCCTGTCAGAGCATCGGCGATCATCCGCGCGGCCATCATAGCGCAAACCGTTCCGTTGCCGCCGTAATTTTCGAGGAAATAGCAATTCGGGTAATCCGGGTGGGTTCCGATATAGGGGAAACCGTCCCGGGTATCGCCAAAGACGGCCCCCCAAGCGTAGGCGGCTTTGAGGCGTTTGGTCCAGGGAAAAAGAGCGTGGATCCGCTCCAAAAGCTTGCCGCTTTGATGAAACTCCCTTCCTTCCTGAAGGGTTCCGCCTTTCAACGGTTCGTCCAGCCCGCCGGCAATAATTCTCCCGTCGGACGTAGTCCTTAAATACAGGTAGGGCCTGGCCGTTTCCCAGATCATGGCTCGTTCATACCAGTCGCCGAGATGATTCGCAGGCTCGGTAACGACCGCATAAGTGGCGACCAGTGAAGCGCCGGGCTCTTTATGGATCATTTGCGTTTCATATCCCGTGGCGAAAATTACATGCCGCGCCCGGATCGTCATTTGACCGGTACGGCAAAGGACCCCGTCCTCTTTAAAATTCCATCCCGTTATGGGAGATTCCTCGAAAATTCGAACGCCGTTCGCCTCCGCCCGGCTTACCAAACTGTGCGTCAGAGCGAATGGATGAATCTCCGCGTCCCCCTGCGTGTAAATGGCGGCGGGCCTGCGGAACGGGAAACGTGCGGCCAAGTCCGCTTCCTCCCACCACTCCACCGAAAACCCGTGCTGTGTCAACGTTTCGTATTCCCGGCGGAGCAAGGCGACCTCCTCTTCCAGGCTGGCCAGGTACAGGCTGCTGCGTTCCTGAAGAGGAAACCCGGGAGCCAGTTCGCGACAGATTTCTTTCAGATCGACCAAGGCTTCCCGGCATAGCCGGTAAAAATGAACGGCCGCTTGTTCGCCGAACGTTTGAATGAGCGAGGTCAGTGTTTTGTCGTTGGCATATTGCAGGATACCGGTGTTCGCCAGCGTGCTGCCCGAGGCGATCCGTTTTTTTTCGACAAGAATGGAGCGAACTCCCCGATTCCCCAGAAGATAAGCGCACAGCGCGCCGCTGATTCCCCCGCCGATAATCAGGCAGTCGCAGGACAGGTTGCGGGTTACCGCCGGATATCGGGGGATTCGCTCCATATTCCGATGCCAATAGAAATGGCCCGTATGTAATTGCATTCGTGGTTCCTCCTCGATTTTGCCTTTCTCCATAAATTCACCGCGATAAGGAAAAATTAACCGGGCTGGAAATCTTCCATGCGACGGACGTTTTTCTTTGCAGGATGCCCAATTTCATGTAATATAAGTATTAAATTTAGATTCCGAGGGCACGAATTTAGGATAGACGGTCATCGGAACAGCGCTGGAGGATGAGGCATGAAACAATTGAGCGAATTGAAGCTGAAAGTGCTGGATCTTCTGAAAGAGGACGCCCGCCGGGATCCGAAACTGCTGGCAACCCTGCTCGGTGTAACCTCCGAAGAGGTTACGGCAGCCATCGCGGAACTGGAAGAGGATCATGTCATTGTAAAATACGCGACCGTCATCAATTCCAGTAAATTGGATGATGAGAAAGTGACGGCGCTGATCGAGGTACAGATTACACCCGAGCGGGGCCGGGGCTTTGAAGCGATTGCGGAACGGGTCTATCTTTTCCCGCAGGTCAAGTCCGTGTATCTCATGTCCGGTGCCTATGACCTGTTGGTCGAAGTCGAGGGACGCAATTTGAAAGAGGTGGCCAGCTTTGTTTCCGACAAGCTGTCTCCGCTGGAATCCGTACTTTCCACAAAAACGCACTTTATTCTTAAAAAATATAAGCAGGACGGCATCATTTTCGAAGACCCTGAAGAAGACCGCCGCCTGATGATCTCTCCGTAAAGGAAGTAATAGTATGAGTGTACAATCACAAGGACAGGCAGAAACGGCCGGCAAATCCATGACATCCTACCTGGCGCCGCGGGTAAGGGAAATTCAGCCTTCGGGCATCCGGCGTTTTTTCGATCTCGCCAGCGGCAATAAGGATATCATTACGCTGGGCGTAGGCGAGCCCGATTTTATCACCCCGTGGCATGTGAGAGAGGCGTGCGTCTACTCCTTGGAACGGGGGTTCACCAGCTATACCAGCAACGCGGGAACTCCTGAACTCCGCGAAGCGATCGCCGAATATTTGTATAACAGCTATTCCGTGAAATATGATCCGAAAGATGAAATTTTGGTAACGGTGGGGGCCAGCGAGGCGATCGATCTCGCTCTTCGCGCTTTAATCGTACCCGGGGACGAGATTCTGGTCCCGGTTCCTTGTTATATCTCCTATTCGCCGATCACCCAGGTCGGAGGCGGGGTTTCCGTGGAAATCGAAACCTTTGCCGAGGACAATTTCAAGCTGAGAGCGGAACAGCTTAAAGCCAAGATTACGCCGAAATCGAAAGTGCTGATCTTGAACTACCCGAGCAATCCGACCGGCGGAATCATGAGTTATGAAGATTGGCTGCCGATTGCCAAGATCGTCGAAGAGAACGACCTGATCGTGATTTCCGATGAAATTTATTCGGAATTGACCTATGGAGAGAAGCATGTCAGCTTCGCCTCCATTCCGGGAATGAAGGACCGGACGATCCTGGTGAACGGCTTCTCCAAAGCCTTTGCCATGACCGGCTGGCGCATGGGTTACGCTTGCGGACACCCCGATCTGATTTACGCCATGTTGAAAATCCACCAATACACCGTCATGTGCGCCCCAGTCATGGGGCAGGTGGCCGCGTTGGAGGCATTGAAAAACGGGCTGCAGGAGAAGGACCATATGGTCGAATCCTATAACCAGCGGAGAAGATTGATCGTGCAGGGGCTTCGGGATATCGGTCTGACCTGCCATGAGCCGCAGGGGGCGTTTTATGCGTTCCCGAGCATCGCATCGACGGGTTTGAGCTCGGATGAATTTGCGACGAAGCTGTTGTTGGAAGCGAAGGTGGCGGCCGTTCCGGGGAATGTGTTCGGTGCGGGAGGCGAAGGCTTCCTCCGCTGCTCGTACGCGACTTCCGTATCGCAGATCAGTGAAGCGCTGCATCGCATGGGCGAGTTTATTCACAAACTGAAACAAGGCTGAGTCGTAGCGAACCTGCCGGAGAAATGGGGCTAATTAACATTTCTTTCATTTTTTAATTGATCCCTGTCCAATTGGCATGGTATAATTTCTTTTTGGAAGAGGTTTAATTTCTCAGGGAGGGATACATTTGGGTTGTGGTGAATACAATATACCCCTTGAAATGGCCGGGATTGTGATCGCTGGAGGCAATCAATCGAACCAATGGATAGACGAAGTCGATCGCAAGGCTTCACCACAAGCAATTTCCTTGGAGGATGAAATCCATTTGCTGCGGAGTAAAATGGAGATGCTTTTTCAGCAGGAGAACTCGTTCACTTCGGATATCGTAATTGAAATCAGCAGCTTGCTGGATTTGAAGATCAATGAGTTTATGAAGATCCGCCGGGAGGGCAGATAGCCGTTTGCAGGCTGGCCGCGAACCGGAACATAGTGATATCCAAATCATACTAAAGAAGATCCTTCAAGGATCTTCTTTTTTAAATTTGTGGTATATTGGAACATAGGAAAAAGGGGGCTATCCATATGGCGATTTACACAAGAACCGGGGATCAGGGGCAAACCTCGGTGATCGGCGGACGGGTTGACAAGGACGATATCCAGGTTGAGGCCTATGGCACGATCGACGAATTGAACAGCTTTGTCGGCTTGGCGGGGAGCTATGCCGATGACACGTTATTTGCCGACTTGAAGCAAGATTTGGAGCAGATTCAGCAGGAATTGTTCGATTGCGGATCCGACCTTGCCTATGCCAAGCTCGGTGAGCGTCCTTATAAGGTCGGAGCCGATTTGGCGGAGCGGCTGGAGTCCTGGATCGATCGTTATCAAGCGGAGAATCCTCCGCTCGAGAAGTTTATTCTGCCGGGCGGGACGGCTTTATCCTCCGCGCTGCACGTATGCAGAACGGTCTGCCGCCGGGCCGAACGGCAAGCGGTGTCGTTGAGCAAGAAAATGGATGTGAACTGGGAAGCGATTAAGTATCTGAACCGCCTCTCGGACTTTTTCTTTGCGGCCGCCCGGACCGCCAATGCCCGCCAGCAGACCCCGGATGTGGAATACGTACGCAGTGCGAAGGTGTTCGGCAGAAAATCATGAGCGCTTACTATAAACCGATTACGTACACCGTGACCGAAAAGGAAGACGGCTGGCTGCTTAAAACCGTCCTGCAGCGGAAGCTCGGCGTTTCCCGCAAGCTGTTGTCGCGCATCAAACTGACGGAGCGCGGCGTCATGCTCAATGGAGAACGGGTTTATATCAGCGTCCCGGTCAAAGCCGGCGATCTGGTCGCCATCTCCCTGGAGCAGGAGGTGTCGGACGATATTTTGCCGCAGCCGATTCCGTTTGACATCGTATTTGAGGATGATGCGCTTCTGATCGTCAACAAGGCGCCCGGCGTGATCGTTCATCCGACCCACGGCCATTATACGGATACGCTGGCGAACGGAGTGGTGTACTATTGGCGGGAAAAAGGGGAGAAGGTCCGCTTTCGCCCCGTTCATCGGCTGGACCAGGAGACCAGCGGACTGGTGGCGATCGCGAAAAACGCCTATATCCATCAGCATATTTCCGAACAGCTCATCGCGGGAAAGGTGACCAAAAAGTATACGGCATTCGTTTACGGATGCCCGCGGCCGGACGAAGGGGTGATCGACGGTCCGATCGATCGGGATCCACAGGAGCCGCATCGCCGTATCGTGACTCCGGCCGGGTATCCGGCGGTGACCTTTTACAAGGTCTCCGAATGCTACGCGCTGGGCGCTATGGTGGACCTTCGCCTTGGCACGGGCAGGACGCATCAGATCCGCGTCCATATGACCTCGATCGGTCATCCCTTGATCGGGGACAAGATGTATACGGGAACCGGCGGCAGGGGCCAACTCCCTGTTGTTCAACCGCCCGGGGATTCCGGGCCGTTCGACGGCGTTATTCAACGTCAGGCCCTTCACGCTTCCGAACTGGGGTTTCGCCATCCCCTTACGGGGGAGGAGCTGCTTTTTCGCGTGCCCCTGCCCGAGGATATGGAGAACTTGCGGCGAAAGCTGCAGGATTTAGATAGTTAAGCAAGCAGGAGGAATCATTCGGATGAAAAAATTGAAGGTTTATCAATACCCGCCCTGCGGCACCTGCCGCAAAGCCGTGAAATGGCTGGAGGGCCAGGGCTATACGTTGGACTCGCGGAACATTAAGGAGACGCCTCCGAACGTGGAAGAATTGGAGGAAATGATTTCGCTGAGCGGTCTGGAATTGAAGAAATTTTTCAATACCAGCGGCGATGTCTACCGTGAAATGGGGCTGAAAGACCGGTTGCCCGCCATGTCGCGGGAAGAGCAGCTGGTCCTGCTCGCCTCGAACGGAATGCTGATCAAACGCCCGCTGGTGACGGACGGCAAGCAGGCGACCGTCGGCTTCAAGGAGGACATGTTCGAGAAGGCATGGGGATAGGCGTAATCATGAGACCAATTTACGAAGAAAGGAAGCGAGCGAAATCATGAACACCGGACAAAGCGGACGGGAGAGCATTCTGCTGGTTGACGGGATGGCCTTGATGTTCCGAGCCTATTATGCTTCGGCGGCCACGGGTTATATCCGGCGCACCAAAGCGGGGCTGCCTACGAATGCGGTTTATGGATTTATGCGGTATTTTTGGGACGCGGTCCAAAAGTTTTCCCCGTCGCATATCGCCTGCTGTTGGGATCTGGGCAGCAAAACGTTCCGGACGGAGCAGTTTGCGGCTTATAAAGGCAACCGCTCGGAGGCGCCGGATGAGCTGATTCCGCAGTTTTCGATCATACGGGACGTTATGGAAAGCTTGGGGATTCCCAATATCAGCAGCCCGGGTTATGAAGCGGACGATTGCATCGGTACGCTGGCCGCCAGGTTCAGCCCGGAGATGGAGGTTCTCATCCTCACGGGGGACCATGACATGCTGCAGTTGGTGAATGAGCGGACAAGCGTCATTATTATGAAAAAGGGCCACGGCAACTATATGGTCTACACGCCGGAAACCCTGATGGAAGAGAAACAACTGGCTCCCCGCCAGATTATAGATTTGAAAGGCCTGATGGGCGATACCAGCGACAATTATCCCGGCGTGCGCGGCATCGGCGAGAAAACCGCGCTGAAGCTTGTCCAGGAGCACGGGTCGGTCGAGGGGATTCTGGCCAACTTGGACGCTTTGTCCAAATCGGTCCGGACCAAGATTGAGAACGACTTGGACATGCTGCATCTGTCAAGACGGCTGGCGGAGATCCGCTGCGATGTGGAATTGGCGTGCGGCGTCGACGAATGCCGCTTTGTCATGAACGCGGCCGCGATCGCTTCCAAATTCGAGGAGCTCGAAATGTCCAGCATCGTTTCGTGGATGGGACTGGCGGCCACGCCATGACCTTGGACAAGTGGCAGACGTTTTTGGATAAATGAAAAGCAGCGATCCTTCCGTACGGAGGGGTCGCTGCTTTTTTACAAAAATAGGAATTGGTGTTGCGTTAGCCCGAAGGGTCTAATGGCCGTAATCGCCTCCCTTTGAAGCCTGGCGGGAGGATAAGGGTCATTTGCGGCCTTATTTTGTCGAATTCGTCCCTTCGCTCAGAAATAGCGGTCTTTTGGGGCCTTATTTTAGGGAAAACCGGGCAGAACCCCTGATTTTTGGACCCGCATCAGTGAAATAAGGCCCTTTTTGGCCGCTATTTTACCCGAAAACGCAAATCGGGTCGAAATAACGGCCCAAAACGCCGCTATTATAACAGGCGGCAAGAACGATTGCGGATGAGGCAGCACCCATATCAGTTTTAATGCAACGCTAGTGCCCCATAAAGTCCGCTATTCCTTCCGCATGAGCCGAATTCCACAAAATCCCGCCGCTTAAGGCGCTTATTCATCTTTATCTGTATGGCTTCAAAGGAAACAGGTCGTTGACGGTGGAGCACAGCATGAGCGTGATTTTTCTATCCATGTATTCATTGAGCTTCACTGTCGTATAAAACCTGGCCGCTTAAAGATAAATCATAACCTTGAAAGGAGCCCAGCTCCTGTCTGAATTCGGGGGATTTGACGGTATCGAGAAACCGCTCGATCCAGGCGGCCGTACTCTCCGTTTTGAGGACAACAAGGTCGTATCTTTCCTGGATTAATGGGATAAATTCGACTTCGCTGATGAGGGATACGGCGTTTTCGATGCCTACGCCGACATCGGCTTGTCCCGCCGCGACTTTGCCGGCCACCGCCAAATGGCTGGTCTCCACATCCTGATATCCATCGATCCCGGCTCGGGATATGCCGTGCAAGCGCAGCTGTTCGTCCAGGAGCACCCGGGCGCCGGAACCGATCTCCCGATTGATCAGCTTGATGTCCTTCCGTCCGAGGTCGCTCCAGGTTTCTAATTGTTTGGGGTTTCCGCGGCGGACGTAAAGACCGGCCTGACGCATCAGCAAATTGACCACGAGGTAAGAATGGCCGGTCAGAATTTTGGTGATATACGGCAAATTGTATTCCCCGGTGTTCCCGTCCAGCAGATGCGTGCTGACGATGTCGCTGTTCCCCTGGTACATGGAGATCAGCCCATCAAGGCTTCCGTCGTGCGAGCGCAGGGGGCGCAGCCCCGGCTGCGTCCGCTCGAGATGCTTGGCCAATAAATCGAGGCTCAGATCCTGGCCGGTAATGACCAGGGTTCCCGGAACCCGCGAAGCGTCCCGGGAAAGGCGCCGGTCCGAAGCCGCCGCCGGCTGCGGCGGAAGGCTCTGGCCGCCGACGGGGAACGGCTCGCTTTGAGGCCCGGAAGGGACAGCCCCGCTTTTGGCTACTCTTTTGTATTGCTCCAAATCATCCGCGTCGATACGCATTTGTTTCCCGACACGGTACGCGGGCAAGCTGCCCTTTTTGATCAGGTCGTAAACCGTTAATTTAGATACTTTCAACAGCTTGGCAACTTCTTCGGCTGTATATGAAATCTCGCTCATTCGGAGACCTCCAATGACGAATTTATGTCTAATTATAACTAGTTATATTCAAATATAACAAAATAGAATAAAATATATTTATCTAATTCTATGGGAGGCATACATAAATGCGGCATTTCTCTGGTTCCCGTTTCCGTGGAAGTACGCTTGTATTTATTTTAATGGTTGTCATCGGACTCCTAACCTCATGCGGCGTACCGTCCGATAAGGCGGCCACACAACAGGCGGCATCCGACTCCGAAACGGCAGCGACCGTTACGCTGACTATTTCGGCGGCGGCCAGTTTAAAAGAGAGTCTGGAGGAGATCGCTCCGCTCTTTGAAAAGGAACAGCGGAATATCCGGCTGACCATGAATTTCGGCGCATCGGGTTCGCTGCAAAAGCAGATCGAGCAGGGAGCGCCCGTGGATCTGTTTCTATCGGCAGGCCAAAAACAGATGACCGCCCTGATGGACAAAGGGCTCATCAAGCCTGAAAGCAAAACGGACCTGTTACGGAACCGGCTTGTTCTGGTTCGGCCAGCCGACGCTACGGGCGAGCTTTCCTCCTTGGCGGATTTGAAAAAAACGGATTTCGGGACGATCGCTCTGGGTGAACCCGAGGTGGTTCCCGCCGGCGCATACACCAAGGAAGCGCTGGAGCATACCGGATTATGGGAGGCGCTTTCGTCCAAAATGATATTCGCCAAAGATGTTACACAGGTGCTCACCTATGTGGAATCGGGAAACGTGGATGCCGGCTTCGTTTATGAGAGCGATGCGAAAGGTTCTTCGAACATCCAAACCGGGCTCGTGGTCGATGAAGAAAGCCACGCTCCTATTCTTTATCCGGCAGGCGTGGTGTCCGCCTCCGAGCATCAAGAGGAAGCCGGCCGGTTCTTGCAATTTCTGCAATCCCGGGAGGCTCGTCAAGTGTTTGTTGACCACGGGTTCACGGTACCGGAGTAAGCGGCATGATGCATGCTTCGTTTTGGTCGCCTGTTCTGCTTTCCCTTAAGGTATCCCTTCTCGCCGGAACCTTGGCCTTTTTGCTTGCCGGATGGTTGGCCTGGCTTATGACGGGACGGAAATTTCGCGGGAAAATTGTGCTTGAAACGATCATTATGCTTCCTATGGTACTGCCGCCTACCGTAGTCGGGTTCCTGCTGCTTATGGCCTTCGGACGCAGGAGCTTTATCGGCCGGTGGTTTGAAGCGCTGTCCGGCCTGCCGATCGTCTTTACTTGGGGGGCCGCCGTCCTGGCGGCCGCCGTCGTTGCTTTCCCGCTGGCGTATCAGTCGGCCAAAGCCGGCTTCGCTTCCATCGATCGGGATCTGCTGGCCGCCGGCCGATCGCTGGGGGCCTCCGAGCCGCAGCTATTGCTCCGGGTCGCTATCCCGCTTGCCGGACGTTCCCTGACAACCGCGTTTGTGCTGTCTTTTACCCGGGCTCTTGGCGAGTTTGGAGCGACGCTGATGCTGGCCGGCAACATTCCCGGAAGAACCCAGACGCTGCCGACGGCCATTTACATGGCTGTGGAGTCGGGCGATACCGGAGCGGCCTGGGCTTGGGCGGGCTGGATGGTGCTGATCTCCTTCCTGCTGCTGGCCTGCTTCGGCCCCCGAACGGAACGGAAGGAATAAGCGGATAAGTAAAGACCGTTAATCCGTAAAATAGGCATCTCCGACAACCTGGTACAAAAAGCTGCGCAGTTCGCCGCCCTCTTCCTCATTCAGGGCGAATACATGCTCCAGGTAACCTTCTTCCTCAAGGTCGTCGGTGCCCAAGATCGCGGTTTTTCCGTTCTGGAGATCGGTCACAAGTTTCTTGCCGTAAAAACGGTTTGTCGTGGTGACAGCCAGGTCAAAACGTTTGAGGGAGTTTCCGATAAAAGTGACAAAACGGGTGGATGTGCTCTCCGTGCTGTCGGATAAAAAGTCCAAATCCTGATTTGATGCGGTCATAAGCTGTGCCTCCTATAAAACGAGTTGTCTCCTGTCATTATAGCGGATATTCGGTCGCTCGTGGAAATGGCGATGAAAATAATCCGGATTGACAATCTCCGAAAAAATGGTACTATTAGTAACAACAGTATACGACTAGAGGAAGCACCTCTCTTGAATCATTCGGGAGAGGTGCTTTTTTTGCGTTTTTGGATTGAAACGCCTGTCGTTGCTGACAGTCGAAGGAGGTAGAAGGGATGCGGATTGTTTTTCTGAACAGCCTGGAGAAGAAGGATGGCGGGGCCACCGCCGGCGATGCCCAGGTATGGATCGGCGAAGAGGACGGGGTTTGGAGGATGGGGTGGAACGAATCGACGGGAGAGGAGGAAAGCGAGACAATTTGGTACGAAGGCGGTTCATGGTCTGAAATGCTCCATATTTATCGGCATAGGCTGGTCATCAAGCTCGGCGAAGGCTACCGTCCGGTGATCGAAGGGATATGGGATGAGAGGGAGGAGTTTCACGGAAGGGGCATGGCCGCGCAGCGGCTGATTTGTTACAGCGAACTTCACGAGAACGAAACGCTGTACAATGAGCTGTGCGGTTGGCGGCGGAAGAAAGCTTCCGCCGAACGCAAGGCCCCCTATCTTATCGCCAGCAACCGGCTGCTTCGCCTGATCAGCGTATTTCGGCCGCATACGGTGGACGAATTACTGCAGCTGCCTGGAGTAGGAGAGAACAAGGCGGCCGAATACGGGACCGAATTGCTTGCGTTAACCGCGGCGCAGGCTGGAGAACGGCCGGGCGAGTTTCCGCTCGATTGGGTGGAACGGGACATCGACGACGATACCTTTCGTTCCTGGATGTATAGGCAGAAGGAAGCTAAATTCCGCATGGAGATGGAGAAATTCAGCCTGCGCCGTCAAGCGCTGGAAGCGATGGCCCAAGGCGGCAATTTGGAAGGAATCTGCGAACGGACAGGTCTCGAACGGAGGGATGCCGTCGAACTGCTCGAGCAATTCGAGAAGGACGGGTACACGACCGAGGCGCTCGTTCAGTTGGAGTTGCAGGACATGCCGGCGGAGGAGAAAAGCTCCATCTGGCAGGCCTTTGAGGAACTCGGGGACGCCTTCCTCAAACCCGTGCTGCAGCGGGCTTACGATCAGGAAACGATAGAGACGGCCAATCTGGATCGGCTTTATGAACGAATCCGCCTGCTCCGCCTTTCCTATCGTCGGCATAAGGATCAGGCGCAGAAAGCCGGATAACTCCTAAATAAACAAAACAGCGCGTTTTCTCCGTTCAGCCTCAAGGGAAGGCGTAGATGGAGAAAAGGCGCTGTATTTTTTAAAAGCCGCGCTTATTGTACTAAATCCAGTCCCGCTTGCGGAACAGATAGAACATGCCTGCGCCGAGGACGATCATGACGCCCAGGACGACATAATATCCGTATTTCCAATGGATTTCGGGCATGTGTTCAAAATTCATCCCGTATATCCCTGTAATCAGGGTCAACGGAATGAAAATCGTGGTGATTGCGGTGAATACGCGCATGATTTCATTGGCCCGGTTGGCGATCGCCGCTTGATAAGCTTCTCGCAAGTTTCCGATCAATTCTCGAAAGGTGTCGAAGTTTTCGGAGATTTTAACGGCATTTTCGTAAATATCGCTGAAATACTTTTGCAGCTGATCGTCGATCAGTCGCAAGTCTTTCTTATTTAAAATATTGATAACTTCCTTTTGAGGGCCAAGCACTTTCTTCAACCACAAAATTTCGCTTCGCAGACCGATGATCTCGTTCAGGTGCGAGCGTTTGGTGTGCATCAATATATCTTCTTCCAGCTTTTCGATTTTGACTTCGATGCGGTCACCGACAATGAAGTAGTTGTCGACCACGAGGTCGATGAGAAAATAAAGAAAGCGGTCGGGTTCGCTGACTTCCTGTTCCCAGAGAATCGGCTTGACGGCCCGCAGTTCGTTAATTTTCTGCTTCGTCACGGTGATGATGTAGTGTCTTCCCAAGAAGATGTTTAGCGCCCGCAGAAAAATTTCCTCATCATCATAACGGATGCTGTTAACTACAATAAAGTAATGGTTGTCGTAGGTTTCGATTTTCGGACGCTGCTCCTCCTCGGTGAGGCAGTCCTCAACGGCAAGATCATGCAGCGAGAACAGCGGTTGAAGCAGCGCCAGGTCATCAACGTCCGCGTCAATCCAGTAGAAGCCTTCCTCAGGCGGGGTTGTCGTGAGTTCCACGTCTTCGACCGGCTTAAATACACCGGCCACCACATGACGGATTTTCATACCAATCACTCCCTTTTCCGGCCTAGGCAGCCGGGATATGCTCATTTTTGGTTTGAGCACAGGAAAGGATCAGCACGGCGAACGCCGAAAAAGGCGTTTTATGAAAACACCGGGAAAAGAAAGTGCCCGTTACCCTCCACGTGGCGCCTGCTGATCGGTTTCCTATGCGGTTGTTTCTTCAGGTCCATGCGCTGCGGACTCGGGTCGCCTTCCATTTCTCGGATTCACCTCTTTATCATGAGTTTATGGGTTGCCTTTTTAGCACTTGTCTAGTATAACGCCGGGGGTTGAAATGTTTCAAGCCAAAAAGTTGTGGATAAAAAATGGCGTACGCCTTGTTAAAAAAGAGAATTCATGTATAATGAAATCAACCTGATTCAATTAGAATTTTAACAACAGAATATTTAGACGATTTTCTTATCAAGAGTAGGTGGAGGGACTGGCCCGATGATACCCGGCAACCGGCGATACGTCGCACGGTGCTAATTCTTGCAGAGCTTGGGAGCATGATGTGATGCTCTTAGGTTTCTGAGAGATGAGAGAGGCGCATTCAGGAATAAATGATGACCTTTCTCTTTGGAGTGAGGTCTTTTTCTTGTTATTGCCCGCTTTCACGAGGTAACCCAGTAAAATCCCCAAAAAAAAGGAGTTGGAATGTAATGCCGATTAAAGTACCGGATCATCTGCCGGCCAAGGAAGTGCTTGCGAACGAGAATATTTTTGTAATGGATGAGAGCCGGGCCTACCAGCAGGACATTCGGCCCCTCAGAATCGCCATTCTGAACCTGATGCCGACGAAAGAAACGACGGAATCGCAAATTTTGCGTTTGCTCGGCAACACGCCGCTCCAGGTGGAGATCGTATTGCTCCACCCCCGTTCCCATATTTCGAAGAATACGTCGGCGGAGCATTTGGAGATGTTCTACAAAACCTTCGACGAGATCAAGAGCCGGCGGTTTGACGGCATGATCGTGACGGGCGCGCCGGTCGAGCAACTGGCTTTTGAAGAAGTCAACTATTGGGAGGAACTGAAAGAGATCTTCGAATGGAGCAAAACGCATGTCACTTCGACCATGCACATCTGTTGGGCTTCCCAGGCCGGTTTATACTACCACTACGGGGTCCGCAAAGTCCCGCTCGAGAAAAAATGCTTCGGCATCTTCTCCCATACCGTCAACAACCCCCGCGTAAAATTAATGCGGGGCTTCGACGAAGTGTTCCAGGTTCCGCATTCCCGTCATACGGACGTATCCCGGGAGGATATCGAGCGGTCCCCGGAGCTCGAGATTTTGGCCGAATCGGAGGAAGCCGGTATCTACCTCGTCGCTTCACGGGACGGGAAGCAAATTTTTGTGACCGGACACTCGGAGTATGATGCGGGTTCCCTGAAGTGGGAATATGATCGTGACGTCGCCAAAGGGCTGGAAATCGAGCTTCCGGTGAACTATTATCCGAACAACGATCCCTCCAAGCCCCCGCGTTCGACTTGGAGAGCGCATGCCAACTTATTATTCTCCAACTGGCTGAACTACTATGTGTATCAGGAAACACCGTATGATATCGATGAAATGGCCGAACTTATATACCATATTTGATTAGTGGAGGGGTACGCAGTGGCAAAAAATAAAAAATGGCATTTGGACAGCAGGCTGGCTCAAATCGGATCGATCGAGGAACCGGTCACCGGAGCGGTTACTTATCCCATCTATCAGGCGACCGCTTTCCGCCATCCCCGGCTCGGGCAGAGTACCGGGTTTGACTATTCGCGGACGAAAAGTCCGACGCGGACCGTGTTGGAAGAGGCCGCGGCCGCCCTGGAAAGCGGAGATGCGGGTTTCGCCTGCAGTTCGGGCATGGCGGCGCTTCAGACGGTTTTCAGCCTGTTCTCGCAAGGGGATCATCTGATCGTCTCCTTGGACTTATACGGCGGAACTTACCGGCTGCTTGAACGGATTCTTTCCCGGTTCGGAATCACATCCTCCTATGTCGATACGAACGATCTGGACGCCTTGGAAAGCGTGCGGAAACCGAACACCAAAGCCGTCTTCATCGAGACGCCGACCAACCCGTTGATGATGGTGACCGATCTTGAAGCCGTAGGGCTGTGGGCCAAGCGCCATGGGCTGCTTACGGTGGTGGACAATACACTGCTGACCCCTTATTTTCAACGTCCGCTGGAACTGGGTGCCGATATCGTCGTACACAGTGCGACGAAATACTTGGGCGGCCATAACGACGTGCTGGCCGGACTGATCGTGACTAAAGGGGAGGAACTCTCCCAGGAAGTCGCCTTTTTGCATAATTCGATCGGGGCGGTGCTGAGCCCCTCCGACTCCTACCAGCTTATGCGCGGCATGAAGACATTGGCACTGCGGATGGAGCGGCATGAAAGCAACGCGCTGGCGATGGCCGAGTTTTTGCTGAAGCATCCGCAAATCGCCGAGGTATTTCATCCCGGTTTGCCCGATCATCCGGGCCATGACATCCAGAAACGGCAGTCCAGCGGTAATACGGGCATCTTTTCCTTTAAGGTTACGGATGCCCGTTATGTGGAACCGGTGCTGCGGAACCTTGAACTGATCGCTTTCGCCGAGAGTTTGGGCGGCGTGGAATCGCTCATGACCTATCCGGCCGTTCAGACGCATGCGGATATTCCGGCCGAAATCCGCGATGCCGTCGGGGTGGATGACCGGCTGCTCCGCTTCTCGGTCGGGATCGAGCACCCCGCCGACTTAATCGAAGATCTGGGCAGAGCCTTGGAAGCGGCCCGCCGCGAAGTGGAAGAGGGGGGCGCGAAATGAACGACCGGAACCGGGAAGAACGGCAATCTCCGAAATTGGACACCCGGCTGATCCATTTTGGCAGCGAGGTGGATCCGGCAACCGGAGCCTCCAGTGTCCCGATTTACCAAGCTTCGACTTTTCATCACCACGATATTTTTAATCCTCCAACGCATGATTACAGCCGGTCGGGCAATCCGACCCGCCAGGCGTTGGAAGATTATATCGCGGTCCTGGAAGGCGGAGTGCGCGGCTTCGCCTTCGCCAGCGGCATGGCCGCCATTTCATCGACCTTCATGCTGTTTTCGGCCGGCGATCACCTCATCGTGACGGAGGATGTTTACGGGGGTACATACCGGCTGCTTACGCAGATATTAAGCCGGATGAACATCGAGACGACCTTCGTCGATATGACGGACCTGGAAGCGGTCAAGGCCGCACTCCAGCCCAATACGAAGGCCGTATATATGGAAACGCCGTCCAATCCGACGCTGAAAATTACCGATATCGGGGCGGTCGCCGAATGGGCGCGGGAGCACGATCTGATCAGCATCGTGGACAATACGTTTATGACGCCGTATTATCAACGCCCGATCGAGCAGGGGGTCGACATCGTGCTGCACAGCGCGACCAAATTTCTCGGCGGGCACAGCGACGTGCTGGCCGGGCTTGCGGTGGCCCGGGACGACGCGTTGGCCGATCGTTTGAAATACGTACAGAACGGCCTCGGCACCGTACTCGGAGCCCAGGAATCCTGGCTGCTTATGCGGGGGATGAAGACGCTGGGGGCTAGAATGGCGCACAGCGAAATCAGCGCCCGCAAGCTGGCGGACTGGCTTGCCCGCCGCCAGGACATCGCGGCCGTTTATTATCCGGGTCTCGCGGAGCATCCCGGCCGTGAAGTCCAGGAAAAGCAGTCCAAAGGTTACGGCGCCGTCGTTTCGTTCGATGTCGGTTCCGGCGACCGGGCCAAACGGGTGCTCAGCCGAGTGAAGCTCCCCCTCGTCGCGGTCAGCCTCGGTGCCGTTGAAAGCATCCTATCCTACCCGGCGATGATGTCGCATGCGTCCATGCCGCCGGAAGTCCGGCTCGAACGCGGGATTACCGACGGTCTGCTGCGCTTCTCCGTAGGCCTGGAGGATATCGGCGATTTGCTCGCCGATTTGGAACAGGCTTTGGAGGCTTAAACGGCAAGGCCGCCGTATTTAAATACCGAGCACGAACAGCACCCGAAATGGATCGGGTGCTGTTTTTATGCGGATGAATATGTTACGATTTGAATATTGAATGTTTTGACATTTTATTGACTTATATATTCAGGAGACGCAAGGAGGCAGCGAAATGACTGCAATCAACCCTATATTAGACAAGGCGTTACGTGGCGAGCGTCTGGATCTTGAAGATACGATCGCATTATTCGAGTCGGAGGAAGTCGAGAAAATCGGCCATGCGGCAAATGTTCTGATGGAGCGTAAGCACCCCGATCCCATTACGACCTTTGTCATCGGACGGAACGTAAACTATACGAATGTCTGTGATGTATACTGCCGGTTTTGTGCGTTTTATCGCCGCCCGGGTTCGGAGGAAGGATATGTCTTGCCGGATGAGGTCATTTTCCAGAAAATCCAGGAAACGATCGATGTCGGCGGCACGGAAATTTTGATGCAGGGCGGAACGAACCCGAATCTGCCGTTCAGTTATTACACGAACCTGCTGCGAGCGATCAAGGAACGGTTCCCGGACATTACGATGCACTCCTTCTCTCCGGCGGAAATCATGAAAATGAAGGAAGTCTCGGAGGGGCTCTCGCTGGAAGAAGTGCTGCGGGAAATCCATGCCGCCGGCCTGGATTCGCTGCCGGGAGGCGGAGCGGAGATACTGGACGACCGCACCCGCCGCAAAATCAGCCGGCTGAAAGGCTCCTGGCGGGATTGGATGGACGTGATGCAGACGGCTCACAAAATCGGGATGAACACAACGGCGACGATGGTCATCGGTTTCGGCGAGTCGATGGAAGAGCGCGCCCTCCACTTGCTGCGCGTCCGGGAAGCACAGGATGAGTGCCTCCAAAACGGCTATCCTTCGGAAGGGTTTCTGGCCTTCATCCCTTGGACGTTCCAGCCGGACAACACGAATCTCAAGGCGGAGCGCCAAACGCCGGAATCCTATTTGAAAACGGTGGCGATCAGCCGCATCGTGCTGGATAACATCAAGAACCTGCAGTCTTCCTGGGTCACGATGGGACCCGAGGTCGGTAAGCTGTCGCTACAGTACGGCTGCAACGATTTCGGCAGCACGATGATCGAGGAAAATGTCGTTTCCTCGGCAGGGGCGACTCATAAGGTGAACATCGAATCGATTCTGTCGATTATCCGCTCTGCCGGCAAGACACCGGCCCAACGGAATACGAAGTACGAAATTTTGCGCGTATTCGATCAAAATTCCAGCATCGAACGCGACTTTATCATGCAGAATTAAAGACTGTTTCTTTTGGCAGTTCTGGCTATCTTTCCATAAGTCCGCCTCGTATATCCGTATCCTTCCCGCCATATACTTTGGGAAGGATACGAAAGGGGGAGGACTTATGGATTTTTTTTCGCTACACATGGCCACCCGCGGTTTACCAACGGAACGACGATTCTTGGATTATATTTGCGATGAGGAGAGTGCGGTACATAAAGGGGCTGCCCGGATAAAGACGCATTATGCTCCCGATGGATCCGGTCTGCTCGTTGTATTGTCGGCAACCGGAAAAGAAGGAACCAATACGGATGAAGTACGGCGTCAAGTTATAGAGGATCTCGCCCGAGGCATTTCCCGTTTTATTGTGGAGGTCAAGGAAGTTGAACTGGCTGGTGAGGAGGCCTCCAAACGGTATCGATTCTCCTCCCGCGAGGAGGAAGAGGCGGTGGCGGGATTTTGCGCCAAAATGCTGTCCGGTGAAGAAGAGGGGGATCGGGCGGCTCAACGGTACAGGATGAACGAGATTCGGACGGCGCTCGCCTCCTACTTGGAGGAAGCGCGCTATTTGGACATCGACGGATTCATCGAGTTTCGCTTAAAAGCTTATAAGGACAAGCTGCGGGAAATGGTGGACCTGGCGATGGAAGAATATCTTCTGGATCAGCAGTATGAGGAATTTATCCACCTGCTGCAGTATTTCGTTCATTTTCAGGAGCCGTTGACCCAGCTCGTTCATCTCATTCACAAGGATGATCAAGAATTCGGGATATATAATGAACAGTTTGCCAAAATAACACCGCCTTCTGTCGGCGGCGTCATTGCTCAAATGGCGGATCAGGAGATGGAGATGGAGGATATGGTCGTCAGCGCTTTAATTTCGTTGTCGCCACAGCGAATACACATTCATACATCCCGTCCGGAAGCCCAGATCATCGCCACGATTACCCGGATTTTCGGAGAGCGGGTACAATTGTGTCTGCAATGCGCGCATTGCATTTCGCTCAGCAAGGAATCCAGGCCGAAGAACCAGGAAACTTCGGGTTCTTGACGTCTCCCGAAGGAAGGCTTATAATTTACAGGTAATTCGATTTGACATTTCATTATGAAGATTCATTTGCAAAAAAGCGTCGACAAAGACATGAACCGAAATGACAGGACATTTCCAGAGAGAGGGAACCCGGCTGAAATTCCCTTGTGCACCGGTTTTGGTTTACCCCTTTGAAGCTGTGGTTTTGAACCTGCCGCATCCGGCAGCATTAGAAATCACCGGGTCATTTCCGTTACCAAATGCTTATTAAGGGCCATTCCGACAATACGGAACGACCGAATAAGGGTGGAACCACGGGTAAATAAATGCTCGTCCCTTTTCAGGGACGGGCTTTTTTTGTTGCCCTAATAGAAATATTATGCTTAAGGAGGATATAAATATGGCAATTCAAGTATCGCTGCCGGACGGTTCCGTCCGGGAATATGCGGAAGGAAGCACACTGGAGGATGTCGCGGCTTCGATCAGCAGCGGCCTGCGCAAAAACGCGGTGGCCGGCAAAATCAACGACAAGGCGGTTGACCTGAACACCAAACTGTCGAATGGGGATAAGGTGGAAATCATTACGCTCGATTCCACAGACGGCCTGGAAATTATGCGTCACAGTACGGCCCACTTGATGGCGCAGGCGGTCAAACGGCTGTTTGGCGGCAAGGAAGTCAAACTCGGCATCGGCCCGGTGATCGAAGACGGCTTCTATTACGACATGGATTTGGAACACCCGTTGAATCCCGAGGACCTGCAAAAGATCGAGAAGGAAATGGAGCGGATTATCGGGGAGAATCTGCCGATTACCCGCCGCGAGGTCAGCCGTGAAGAAGCCGTGGCGATTTTTACCGAGCTGGGCGATCCTTACAAACTGGAGCTAATCCGGGATTTGCCGGAGGACAGCGTTATTTCGATTTATGACCAAGGCGAGTTTTTCGATCTTTGCCGCGGACCTCACGTGCCTTCGACCGGCAAGATCAAAGTGTTCAAGCTGTTGAGCGTAGCCGGCGCGTACTGGCGCGGAAACAGCAACAACAAAATGCTGCAGCGGATTTACGGTACGGCCTTTGTCAAAAAAGCCGAACTGGACCACCACCTGCACATGCTGGAGGAAGCGAAGAAGCGCGATCACCGGAAACTGGGGAAAGAGCTGAACATCTTCACTTTCAACAATTTAGTGGGACAAGGCCTGCCGATCTGGCTGCCGAAAGGGGCGACGCTGCGCCGTACGCTGGAGCGTTACATCGTCGATATCGAGGAACGTCTGGGATATCAGCATGTGTACACGCCGGTGCTGGGGAACGTGGATCTGTACAAAACGTCCGGCCACTGGGAGCACTATCAGGAGGATATGTTCCCGGTCATGGCCATCGACGTTGAAGAATTCGTCCTTCGGCCGATGAACTGTCCTCACCACATGATGGTGTACAAAAGCGACCTGCGCAGCTACCGCGATCTGCCGATCCGCATCGCCGAGCTCGGCATGCAGCACCGCTACGAAATGTCGGGCGCATTGACCGGCCTGCACCGCGTTCGTTCCATGACGCTGAACGACGCCCATATTTTCTGCCGTTTGGATCAAATCAAGGGTGAGTTTAAACGGGTACTGGATCTGATCAGCCAGGTGTACCGCGATTTCGGCATCGAGGAATACCGTTTCCGCTTGTCCTACCGGGATCCGCAGGATACCGAGAAGTACTTCCCGAACGACGAGATGTGGAATACGGCCCAAGGAATGCTGCGTGAAGTCGTAGAGGAAGCGGGCCTGCCGTTCTTCGAGGCGGAAGGAGAAGCCGCATTCTATGGGCCTAAGCTGGACGTGCAGGTCAAGACGGCGCTGGGGAAAGAAGAGACCCTTTCCACCGTGCAAATCGACTTCCTGCTGCCGGAACGCTTCGAGCTTGAATACGTCGGGGACGACGGTCAGAAGCACCGTCCGGTCGTGCTGCACCGCGGGATTCTGGGGACGATGGAGCGGTTCTCCGCGTTCCTGCTGGAGAACTTCGCCGGGAACTTGCCGCTGTGGCTGTCTCCGGTTCAAGCCAAAGTCATTCCGGTTTCGGGCGCTTTTGAAGAGTACGCCCGTGAGGTGGAAGACAAGCTCCGGGCCGGTGGCATTCGTGCGGAGAGCGATTTGCGCAATGAAAAGCTCGGCTATAAAATCCGCGAAGCCCAGCTTGAAAAAATTCCTTATATGTTCGTTGTCGGCGAGAACGAGAAAAGCAGCGGCAGCGTATCCGTCCGCAAGCGCGGAGAAGGCGATCTAGGCGCAAAATCGGTAGACGAGGTGCTCGTTCTACTCCAAGACGAAATCCGCAATCACAAGATTTGAAACGTTTAAGGCTATCGTTTTCAACAAGATAACGAACGTAAATGTATAAACGAAGGCGCATGTGGAAACCCTTCCGAATAAGGGGGAGGTTTTCATATGCGCCGATTTATTTTGTGGCGGAGAACCGTCATAATATTTATAGTTTCGGTTCTCACGATCCAAGGATTAACCATGGAAAGCAAAATTTACGCCAAATCAGCTCAGGCCGCCAAGATGCAGTATGAGCGTTATTTATTCCGGCAATACCAGCGGCATTTCCAGCGGCTGGAGCATTCCGAAATGCGCGGTACACCGGAGAACCTGCTGGTTCAGCAGCGGTCGAAGCGGAGTGAGGAACCCAAAGCGGCCAAAAAGACCGTAAAAACGGTAAAAGTTGTGGCAACCGGGTATACGGCCGGTTATGAGTCCACCGGGAAGCATCCGAACCATCCGCAATACGGAATAACGTATTCCGGCGTCAAAGTGCGCAGGGACAAGGATACCGTCTCGACGATCGCCGCGGATCTGAAAATTTTTCCGCTGGGCACCATTCTCTATATTCCGGGCTACGGTTACGGAGTTGTGGCTGATAAGGGGTCCGCGATCAAAGGCAACAAGATCGACCTTTATTTTGCGACGACCAAGCAGGTGTTCAAGGAATGGGGCAAGAAGGAAGTGGAGGTCCAGGTCATCCGGAAAGGTGACGGCAAGCTGACGGAAGCGATGTTAAACAAGCTGGGCAAAGCGATGGAAGTCAGCAAAGAAATTCCTGAAAATGTATGGGATCAGGCGATTTGATTCACCGCATATTTGCGCCTGCCCGGAAGCATAATACGAAAGGCGGCAAGAGTCGCAACTCGCTGCCGGATAACGTACGTAAGTACGTGTTATGCAAAGGGAGGTGAATCTCATGCCAAATCAAAAAAACAAAGCGGCTTCTCCTGGTTATAAAACGCCAAACGAGAAGTATAATGAAGAGTTCGCTGAAGAATCGATGGCTACGGTTGCCCAAAAAGCAAAAGCTTCCCGTAACGCCGTAACTAACCCGACTGCCGGACAACAAAATCAACAATAAACAAGCGAGGCTGTTCCCAAGGTTTGGGAGCAGCCTCTTTTATGTCCGCCGAGGGTTGGTTAAAAATGGAACCGCCTCGGTCCCGGGACCGAGCCGCATTTCCAACCCGCGGCGCTGTTGTCCGCCCTTTGTTTAAGGTAAACTGAATTTAAACATTGAGCGAAGAACAATTGGAGGGAACTGCACATGCGAAGCGGATTAGGCGGAAGGCTGATCGGTGGATTGGTCTTGATCGGAATCGGAGCCTTGTTTTTATTGAATCAGTTGGGAATTACAGATCTGAGTCTGGGCTATTTGTTTGCGACCTATTGGCCGGTATTTTTGATTCTGGGCGGGATCGCCCAGCTGTCGAACGGAGGGTGGAGGGGCTCCAGCCTGATCGGGAGCGGAATTCTGATCGCGATCGGCGGTTATTTCCTGGCACGTAATATGGGGCTGATCTATTTGTCGCCGGGCGATTTCTTCAAGTTCTTTTTCCCGGTCGCCCTGATTATCGGGGGGATTGCGGTTTTGTTTAAGCCAAGGAGCGAAGCGAAGGACCGGAACCCGGATTTTCCCCCGCCCGCGCCGCCCAGACCGCCCGTACCGCCGCTTCATGACGACTATATTCCGGAAATGGAATCCCCGCTCGATTCGATCTTTGGCGATATGGAAGAGAAGGACCAGCCGAAAGAGACGAAATCGAAAACAAAACCGAAGTCAAAGCATGGCAACAAGCATGATTACGACTATCATTACAACTCCTACGGCATGGGAACGGGAGACGCTTCCGGCAAACGGGAAAAGATCAACAAGTCGGGCTTCATCGGCGACGTTCATCTGGGTCAGGATTATTTCGAGCTGCATCCGACGAATATCTCCCATTTTATCGGCGACACGATTATCGATTTGACGAAGGCGCAAATTCCCTACGGAGAAACAAAGATTAACGTATCCGCTTTTATCGGGGACGTTAAAGTGTTCGTACCCGAGGACATGGATATCGGTATTTCCGCGGAATCCAGCGCATTTATCGGCGATTTGAAAGTGCTGAACGAGAAGCGCGGGGGCTTTATGACCAACGTGCAGGTACGATCGCCGCACTATAGCGAAACCAGCAAGCGCGTCAAGCTCGTGGTCAGCGTATTCATCGGTGACGTGAAAGTGAACATGGTGGGGTAACGCGATGATCGTACAGCGGATTTTGAAAAATACGAAATGGGAACTGCTGCTCTTTTTTCTGATGACGGGCAGCCTGGCGGCGATCGTCCGCTATGTCGGCACTGTAACCGGGGTCATTGTGGTTCTCGAACCCCGGCTATGGCTTTACGACATGGTGGGTGTCGTCGTTTTGACGCTCATTATCGGGTACATCGCCGGAAGGCGTATCCAAGGCCGGATCGACCTGCTGCACTTAAATATGCTCCAAGTGGCCAAGGGCAATTTGTCCGTCCGCATGCCGGAAACGGTGGACCAGACGTTTGCCGGCGCCTATCAGGAATTCAACAATATGATGAATGCGATGGAGAAAAAGCTCCAGTTGCTGCAGCAGCTCGGCGAGAAGGAAGTCATGGAGAAGGAGCAGGCCGCAGAGATGGCTGTGCTGGAGGAGCGGCGGCGGCTGGCCCGCGATTTGCACGATACGGTGAGCCAGCAGCTTTTTGCCATTCACATGGCCGCCTCTTCGCTTCCCAAGGTGTTGGAAAATAACGAGCAGCAGGCTCAAGCCGTAATGGATCAACTGATTCAAATGTCCAATACGGCCCAGAAGCAAATGCGCGCGTTGATCGCGCAACTGCGTCCGATGGAGCTTGTCGGAAAGACCCTTTCGGAGGCGCTGGACGCGTGGTTCCCGGACTACTG
This sequence comes from Paenibacillus sp. alder61, assembly GCF_020179875.1. Taxonomy (NCBI): domain Bacteria; kingdom Bacillati; phylum Bacillota; class Bacilli; order Caryophanales; family Paenibacillaceae; genus Paenibacillus; species Paenibacillus sp. alder61. Next base: position 39,936 of record NZ_JAIUDG010000024.1, on the reverse strand, counting down.
CCGCCAGAACGGCTTGAAGGGAATCAAGGATATGGATTTGCAGGGCGATATGTCCGAGGCGAAGGAGCATCAGTTGTTTCTGATTATCCAGGAGGCGATGGCGAATATCGTCAAGCATGCCGGAGCCCAGCTCGTCAGCCTGTCCCTCAGGGAAGGGCCGAGGCAGGTTGTGCTCAGCATCAGCGATGATGGCCAGGGCTTTAGCGGGACCTCCCAAAAACAAGGTTCCTACGGACTGACGACGATGAGGGAGCGGGCCGAAAAACTGGGCGGACAAGTCGAAATCATCAGCAAGCCGGGAGCGGGGACGACGATACGGGTACATATACCAAAGTTTGAGGATGCCAAAGGGGAGAGCGGGAATGAACGGAAAGATCAAAGTGATGATCGTTGACGACCATGACATGGTCAGAATGGGGCTGAAAACTTATTTGATGCTGGATCCGGGTTTTGAGGTGATCGCCGAGGCCGGTAACGGGCAGGAGGCGCTGGACGTGCTGCAGCGGGAGGAGCAGCGACCCGATATTATTTTGATGGATTTGATGATGCCGGTGATGAACGGAGCCGAAGCGACAAAAGAAGTGCTGAGCCGGTTTCCCGGGCTGAAAATCGTCATTTTGACCAGTTTTCTCGAAGACGAGCTTGTGGTTCAAGCCGTGGAGGCCGGAGCCGTCAGTTACGTGCTGAAAACCGTCTCCGCGGAGGAGCTGATCTATGCCCTGCAAGGAGCTTATCGGGGAATGCCGGTGATGACCGGGGATGTTGCCCAAGCTTTGACGCGGGGACTCCGTCAGCGTTCGGTGCAAGGAGACGACTCCGGCTTGACCGAGCGGGAGAAGGAAGTGCTCCTGCTGATTGCGGAAGGCAAGACGAATAAGGACATCGCCGAGGAGCTTCATATCAGCATCAAAACCGTGAAAACGCATGTCAGCAATCTGTTGATGAAATGCGAGCTTGAGGACCGGACACAGCTTGCGATATATGCCCACAGGCAGGGTTGGGTAAACCAATAACTTCCCCGGATTTCCTTCATGGTCGCTTACTCTATCGCTTTTATCTCCTTTTTAATTGTTTTTAATGTACCCTTAAGGTTTATAGTACAAAATAAAGACAAGAAAACAAGAGAACCCCCTGAATACCGGGGGAAGGAGGGGTTAACATCATGGATGAGGAAAAATTCAAACAAGGTCAACCTTTCGGAGGGGACGGCGGTAGCGGTTCAAGCCACAAAGATCATCATACAGACGACAACTCGAATCCATACGGCGGACAGCCGGAAAATGCGGGTTCAACCTATTATTATTCGTACGGCCCCTTTCAATCTTATGGGAAAAACGGGGAGAACGGCAGGGACGCGGGCGAGTATCGCCGCCAGCCGGAGGAAGTGGAGATCATGCGGTCCGAGCCGATCAAGCCGGCTCCACCCATTTACGAGCTCAGCCAAGTTACCGGCAGTCCGCTGGGCGGCGGGTCGAACGCGGAGGGACAATCGGCCGCTCCCGCGGCTAAAAGCACGGGGAACTGGCAGTTTAACAAGCCGCCCAAGCGCTCGTCCTTCAAGTCGGTGATCGCCGGCGCTTTGGCCGGGATGCTGATCATAACGGGGGCCATGGTATTTGCGGATCGCCAGAACCTGTTCACCCCGGGCGCGCCGACGACGACGGCATCCGCACAGGTTAATTCCTCAGGCGGTAATTCCGCACAGGGAGCCGCAAATGGAAGTTCCGCTTCTTCGAAGGCGACGCAGGCGCTCTACCCGATCACCGATCAGGGAGAGGTCACGAATGTGGTCAAGCAGGCGGGACCGGCGGTTGTCAAAATCGAAACGCTCGTCAAGTCCAGCAAACAGGGAACGCGCAGTAATCCGTACAGCAACGATCCGTTCTACCGTTATTTCTTTGGTGACGATTTTTCCGGCGGATCCGAAGATTCCGGCAACGGAGGCTCCTCGTCCGGCTCGGATCAACTCGTCCCTACGGGGATCGGTTCCGGCTTTATTTTCGACAAAACGGGATATATACTGACCAACGAGCATGTTGTGCATAACGCCGATGTGGTACAGGTGACGGTTCAGGGTACGGAGAAGCCCTATGAGGCGAAAGTACTCGGAACGAGCTATGAGCTGGACCTTGCCGTCCTGAAAATTGAAGGAAGCAACTTCCCTTCGATTCCGCTGGGCAACTCCGGCAACACGCAAGTCGGCGAATGGCTGGTCGCGATCGGAAATCCTAAAGGTTTTGACCACACCGTAACGGTAGGGGTGCTCAGCGCGAAGGAACGCGGACCGATCACCATTCCTGGGGAGAATGGGGAGAAGGACCGGGAATACGAGCATTTGCTGCAAACGGACGCCTCGATCAACCCGGGGAATTCCGGAGGTCCGCTGCTGAACTTGAACGGCGAAGTGATCGGCATTAACGTGGCGGTCAGTTCGGATGCCCAAGGGATCGGGTTCGCCATCCCGACCAGCACGATTACGGAAGTGCTCGACAAGCTGAAGAACAATGAGAAGATCCCGCAAAAACCGGTACCGTTTATCGGTGCGACATTGATGACGATGACCGATGAGGTGGCCAAACAAATGGGGACCGATGTGAAAGAAGGCTCGATCGTTTCCGACATCGTGTTTAAGTCCCCGGCTTATAACGCGGATCTTCGTCCCTATGACATTATCACCGGGGCGGACGGCAGTAACTTTGCCACCAAAGAAGGCCTGATCGAGTACATTCAAAAGCAGAAGGTCGGCAATGAAGTCACGTTCCATGTGGTTCGTAACGGCAAGAAGATGGATCTGAAGATCAAGATCGGCGATAAAAATGAATTTGCCGATATCGGGTAACCGAAGGAAAGGCTATAAACAAGTTCAAGACGGCAGGGCGTGTCCCGGCCGTCTTTTATTAAGCCTGATCGAAGAGCTCACGGGATGCGCGAATCCCGGATCTTTTTGCTAAAATAATAGGTAAAACAGTTTTGTCGAAGGAGAGATGACGGTTGAGATCCTCGATTCTGGTCATAGATGACGATGAAAAAATTACCTCCATGCTGCGGCGGGGCCTCGCTTTTGAAGGCTATGACGTCCATACGGCGAGGAACGGAGCGGAAGGGTTGTCGATGGTGATGTCGGCCGACCCCGATTTGATTATCCTGGATGTCATGATGCCGCAAATCGACGGGTTCGAGGTTTGCCGGCGGCTGCGCGAAGGGGGTAGCGGTGTCCCCGTTCTGATGCTTACCGCCAAGGACGAGGTCGAAAACCGCGTCAAAGGCCTGGATACGGGGGCGGACGATTACCTGGTCAAACCCTTTGCTTTGGAAGAACTGCTCGCGCGGGTGCGTGCGCTGCTCAGACGCAGAGAACCGGCGGGCGATACTCCGGAACATCGGCTTGTATTCGAGGATATCGTGATGGACATGGATTCCCGGGAAGTGCTCCGATCCGGGCAACGATTGGAACTGACGGCGAAGGAGTTTGATTTACTGCATCTGTTTATGCAGAATCCGAAGCGCCTGCTGACCCGGGACCTCATCATGGATAAAATTTGGGGATATGACTACAGCGGTGAATCCAATGTGCTGGAGGTATATATAGCCATGCTCAGACAAAAAACGGAGGAGCACGGCGGAAAAAGAATCATTCAGACCATTCGCGGCGCCGGCTACATTCTGAGAGGAGAGTCCTAGAAATGTCGATACGGTGGCGGCTGACAGCTTGGTATACCGGTATTTTGGCCATCACATTAATCCTGTTCAGCACCTTGATTTACTATATTGTGGAGTACAACATTTTTAGCGAGGTCCGGAAAAAGGTCGACGACCAGGCGGATCAAATCCTCAGTTCCCAGAACGTGACCCTCTCTCAAGGATGGGATCTCCAGTTGAACCGGAGCCAGGTGATCAGGCTGGAGGATGCCCGGATATTCTGGCAATTGAACAACTATGTCATGGGCGTGATGCGCCGTTCGCCCGGCCTGCAGGAGCGGGAGATTTCCTTTCCCGTCCCCGACTTGGAGGACATCGGCAAAAATAATGTCTTTCAAAGCATTATTTTAAACGGCAAATCTTATATTCTTTATGAGCGTCCGGTCTATTATGAGAATACGATCATCGGATTGCTTCAGCTTGGCGCCGATACGACCGCGGAAAATCGGATGCTGGCTCAAATGAAGACGGTGCTGTTATTCGGTTCCTTTATCACGCTTGTGGTTGCCAGCACCTTCGGCCTGTTTCTGGCCCGTAAATCGATAGCTCCGATCAGCAAAGTGATCGAGGCCGCCAACGGGATCCAGACGGGCAACGATCTCAGCGTCCGGATCGATTACGACGGGCCAAACGATGAAATCGGGCGTTTAATCGGGACGGTAAACAGCATGCTCGCCCGGACCGAAGGCTTTTATAATGAGTTGAGCGAAGCCTACTCGGCGCAGCGCAGGTTTGTTTCCGATGCGTCCCATGAGCTGCGGACTCCACTTACCACGATTCGCGGCAATGTGGACCTGTTGAAGAAGGTGTGGTCATCCTCCGAGGATACGGGGCGGCAGGGATTGGACGAGGAGTCGCTGCAAAAATTATCGTTGGAGGCGGTCTGCGACATCGCGGATGAGTCCCAGCGGATGAGCAGGCTGGTCAACGACATGTTGTCCTTGGCCCGTGCCGATGCAGGCCAGACCCTCGAGTTGGAACCGCTGCCGCTGCGTCCGCTGGTGGAGGAAGTGATTCGCCGAGCCCAATTTCTGCCGCGCAACGCCGCCTGGCTCCAGGGCGATCTGGACGCGATTGAAGGCGCCTGCGTCCGGGGGAGCAAGGACTATCTGCAGCAAATGCTGTTTATTTTTATCGAGAACGCCTTTAAATACACTCCAGAAGGCAGCGTGAAGATCGATGCGGTTCGGGCGGGCGACCAGGTAGGCATCCGGATTGCCGATACCGGCATCGGCATGGATCGCGGCGAGGTTCCGTTGATCTTCGAACGTTTTTACCGGGCCGACCCCTCCCGCGGGGTAACGCCGGGTACCGGACTAGGCCTGTCGATCGCAAAATGGATCATCGACGAGCATCAAGGATCGGTTGAGGTGATGACCAAGCGCGGCGAAGGCACCACATTTGTGATCTGGCTCCCCGCTGTCTTTAATGCGCTTCCCGAATAGGCTATAATAATAGGGATTCCCTTTAGAGCAAGGAAAACCGGGAACAGAAAGCAGGGAGAGCAAATCATGGAAGTCATTAAAATATCGCCGCGCGGTTATTGTTACGGAGTTGTCGATGCGATGGTGCTGGCCCGGCAGGCGGCCAAGAACCTCGATCTGCCGCGTCCGATTTATATACTTGGCATGATTGTGCACAACAGTCATGTGACCCACTCGTTTGAGGACGAAGGGATTATCACCCTGGATGGCCCGAACCGGATGGACATTTTGCGGCAGGTGGAGAAAGGGACCGTTATTTTCACGGCTCACGGCGTGTCGCCGGAAGTGCGAAAGCTGGCCCGGGACAAAGGGCTGACGACGGTGGACGCGACCTGCCCGGACGTCACCAAGACGCATGTGCTGATCGAAGAAAAGGTGGCGGACGGATACGAGGTCATCTATATCGGGAAGAAGGGGCATCCCGAGCCGGAAGGCGCCGTAGGCGTTGCGCCGGGGAAGGTTCATCTGATCGAGAAAGAAGAGGAAATCGCGGACCTTCAAGTGTCCGCCGACCGCATTGTCATTACGAATCAGACCACGATGAGCCAATGGGATATCAAGCATATTATGAAAAAGCTGCTGGAGAAATTTCCCGGAGCCGAGGTGCATAATGAAATTTGCCTCGCCACCCAGGTACGTCAGGAAGCCGTGGCGGAGCAGGCGGGGCAGGCAGATCTGGTTATTGTCGTCGGGGATCCGCGAAGCAACAACTCCAACCGTTTGGCTCAAGTTTCCGAGGAAATCGCCGGGGTGAAGGCTTACCGGATCGCGGATATTACCGAGTTGAAGACCGAATGGCTGCAAGGGATCCAAAAGGTGGCGGTGACGTCCGGCGCTTCCACGCCGACGCCGATTACGAAGGAGGTCATCGCTTATCTTGAGCAATATGATCCCGAGAATCCGGCGACTTGGGAAATCGTCCGTACGGTCAATATGAAGAAGCTGCTGCCTCCGGTAAAGGAAGGCGTAAAGACGAAATCTTAATCCCTTTGCTCACACAGGTGGAATAGGTTTTCCAACTTTTGCGGGGTCCTTCCGGGAAAGAATTCTGTTATACTCCTCTTAGAAAGGTTACAGAAGTGTAACCAAATGACTTCAGAGGAGATGACATCATGAAATCAAACCGGAAGAACAAACTGTGGATGGCCGGAGGATTAACGGCCGTCCTCGCCGCGGCGCTGATTCTGCCTAACGGAGCTTCGGCTCAATCTTACGGCAATTATACCGTTAATGCACAAAATACAACGACCTGGAAGACTTACTTCTATACGATACCTTGGAACGAATTTTATAAGCAGCCTTCATCCGAACCTCAAACCGCTCAGCCGGCCAATCCGGTACAACCTGCTCAGCCAGCGAAGCCTGTTCAGCCAGTTCAGCCAGTTCAGCCAGCGAAGCCGATTGAGCAGACTCCATCGGTGAAGCCGACGCAGCCGGCGCAGACTCAAAACGGTACGGCTGTGGACAAATCCCAGTTCGCCACCCAGGTGATCACCCTGGTCAACCAGGAACGGGCCAAACAAGGCCTCAAACCGCTGTCCGGGGATGCCGCCTTGAACAAGATGGCATTGGCCAAGGCCCAGGATATGAGCCAAGGCAACTATTTTAGCCATACGTCGCCAACCTACGGTTCGCCGTTTGATATGATGAAGCAGTTCGGCATCAGTTACCGTTATGCGGGCGAGAATATCGCCATGGGCCAGAAAACGCCGGCCGAGGTTGTGAATGCCTGGATGAACAGCGAAGGGCATCGCGCCAACATTTTGAGCCCCAATTTTACGCTGATCGGCGTCGGATACTATAACGGGTACTGGGCGCAGGAGTTTGTAGGGAGATAAGGTTTTAGATAGCGATTGAACAGGAGGACCGAATTCACTTCGGGCCTTCTGTTTTTTTTATAGCGTTAGATAACCAATCCGATTAATTAAAGGTAAAACCCCCCCTGTTAATGTAGCGCTCCTTGCATTTATCCGAGGGGACCAACGGCTGTAACAGCCTCCCATTGAGCTGGACGGGTCAATAAGGGCCATTTGCGGCGCTATTTTGTCGAAATTGTCCTTTCGGTGTGAAATAGAGGTCATTTGAGGCCTTATTTTAGAGAAAGTCGAGCAAAAACGGATTTTTGAGCTCGTGCCACAGAAATAAGGCCGATTTTGGCCGCTATATTACCCGCGAAAGCGAATCAGCGCGAAATAACGGCCCAAAACGCCGCTATTATGACAGGCTGCAAAAGAGATTGCGGGCAGGCAGCACCGGATCAGGTTTAATGCAACGCCAATGCGGCTAAAGCCCCTCTGCGGTCGAACAAGCACCAAAATACCGGGAATAATTCCCTTTATGTTAGGCTGCGGCCCGCTTCGCTCATTCCTGGAACAAAGCATAAATAAGGGCCATCACAAACGCCGCCATTATGCCCAGCAATAGAACGCCGCAGCGGATGATGATCCGTAACCACCACGGCTTCCTTACAATCCATTCATTGACGCGTTCCATGTACAAAGCCCCGCCCGCAATCAACAAGACCAATCCGTTAAAAAAATAATCTCCGAAAGTCCGGGGGTTAGGCGTATAGGAAGCGATTCCGGTCTTGCTTCGCATTACCTCATTTCTTGGAAAAACCGCCATGATGGCCGCCATCAGGATTTGGAGAAGGTAAAAGTAATAACAGACCTGGAGTAATAGTGCCATATTGCCTCCTCGTTTCATGGAATACAGCTGCCCCGCCTCATCTTTTATTTTGCCATGATTGCGGTAAGGGCGCCACAGAAGCTGCTGGGTAAAAGAAAAAGGTTGACGCACAGGAAGCAATCGGGTATAGTTGCTTTAATGGATAAAAGCTTAAAAGCGAACAAGCGTTTAAGCGCGATAGTGATCGCGCTTGATGAATAAGAAAGGATGATTCATTCATGATCGTAATTACGTCCAATCAAACACCCGAGGAGCGGGTGCAGGAAATTATCGCCGTGATTGAGAAGGAAGGACTGCAAACGCACGTCTCCCGCGGCAAGGACCGTACGGTAATCGGACTCATCGGATCGATTGAACCGAAATTGGCCGAACACCTTCGTCAGATGAAAGATGTGGAAAATGTCGTTAAAATATCGAAGTCGTACAAATTGGCCAGCCGGGACTTTCATCCGGAAAATACGGTTATCCGGATCGGTGACGTGCAGATCGGCGGCGGTGATCTCGTTATTATGGGCGGCCCCTGCGCCGTGGAGTCTCCCGAGCAGATCGATGAAATCGCGGGCCTAGTTAAAGCGGCAGGCGGCCAGGTGCTGCGCGGAGGAGCGTTTAAACCGCGTACGGGCCCTTACAGCTTCCAGGGCATCGGTGTAGAAGGCCTTGTCATGATGGCCGAAGCAGGCAAAAAACACGGCCTTCTGACGATCACGGAGGTGATGACGCCGGAATACGTCGACGTGTGTGCCGAATACGCCGATATTTTGCAGGTCGGTACCCGGAATATGCAAAACTTCGATTTGCTGCGCAAGCTCGGCGCTTGCGGCAAGCCGGTGCTGCTGAAACGCGGCTTCAGCGCGACGTACGATGAATTTTTGAATGCCGCCGAGTACATTTTGGCGGGCGGCAACCCGAACGTTATGCTGTGTGAGCGCGGAATCCGCACCTTTGAAACCTACACGCGGAACACGCTCGATCTGTCGGCGATCCCCGTGTTGCAGGGCCTCAGCCATTTGCCGGTGATCTCCGATCCGAGCCACGGCACCGGGCGTCGTGAGCTGGTGGAGCCCATGACCAAGGCATCCGTGGCTGCGGGGGCGGATGGACTCATCATCGAAATGCATACGGATCCCGATAATTCGATGACGGGAGACGGGGTGCAGTCGTTGTTCCCGGATCAGTTTGCAGCCTTGCTGCAGGATTTGGAGAAGCTGGCTCCGCTGGTCGGCAAACGTTTTGATACGCCGAAAGCAGCCCTCCAACGGTAAGAAAGCAAGGGCTTATCCACCCCAAAATCAAGCTCTCCCGTATGGATAACGGGAGGGCTTTTATACTTTTTGTCGTATAATTTGTACTTAGTGTAATAATAGCTGACATGAGATATAAAAATACCTTACATAGCTATTGACGACAAGACGTGTCAGTTCTATAATGACGACAGTATAAACATAAAGGATGAACATTAAACAATATTAAGTGTTTTAATGTTCGTGATTTGGGGAGGAAGTCATTATGTCAGCAGAGTTGGTTATGAAAACAATTCAGGAAAAGCAAATTGAGTGGGTCGATTTTCGTTTTGTTGACTTGTCCGGCCGTTCGCATCATATTACCCTGCCGGCAAAAGAAGTAGACGAGAATACATTTATTAACGGCGTCGCTTTCGACGGATCTTCCATTCCGGGATTCCGTGGAATCGAAGAGTCCGATATGGTTATGATGCCGGACCATGGCGCGGTTTTTGTGGATCCGTTCACGGCGCATCCGACATTGAACGTGTTTTGCGACATCTATACCCCCGACGGTGAAAGATATGAACGAGATCCGCGCAGCATCGCAGTCCGTGCGGAAGAATATTTGAAAGAGAGCGGTGTAGGGACGGCGGCTTTCTTCGCTCCCGAGTCCGAGTTCTTCATTTTCGACGACGTCCGCTATGAGAGCGGAATGAACAAAACCTACTATTCCGTAGACTCGGAAGAAGCGAACTGGAATACGGGCCGCAGCGAGGAAGGCGGCAACCTGGGATACAAGATTCCGGTAAAAGGCGGGTACGTGCCGGTAGCTCCGGCTGACAAGCAGCAGGACATCCGCAGCGAAATGTGCCGGCTTCTGGAAGAGGCGGGCCTCCGCGTCGAGCGCCACCATCACGAAGTGGCTACGGCCGGCCAGGCGGAAATCAACTTCCGTTTCGACACGCTGCTGAAAACCGCCGACAACCTGATGGTCTATAAATACATCGTGCACAACACGGCGATCCAGTTCGGCAAAACGGCGACCTTTATGCCGAAACCGCTGTTCGGCGACAACGGCAGCGGGATGCACGTGCACCAATCGATCTTTGACGGGGATACTCCATTGTTCTACGAAAAAGGCGCATACGCCAACTTGAGCGAAACGGCGCTGCACTATATCGGCGGGATTCTCTACCATGCACCGGCTTTGATCGCGTTCACGAACCCAAGCACGAACTCCTTCAAACGTCTGGTTCCGGGTTATGAAGCTCCGGTCAACCTGGTTTACTCCAAAGGAAACCGTTCGGCGGCTGTGCGGATTCCGGTTGCGGCGGTTACCCCGAAAGGATGCCGGATCGAATTCCGTACGCCGGACTCGACCGCGAATCCGTACCTGGCCTTCTCCGCGATGCTGATGGCCGGCCTCGACGGAATCAAGCGTAAAATCGATCCGAGAAAAGAAGGCTACGGTCCTTTCGACAAGAACATTTATGAGCTTTCGAATGAGGAAAAAGCGGAAATCCGCAGTGTTCCGGGGTCTCTCGACGAGGCGCTCAGCGCCCTGGAGAACGACTACGAGTTCCTGACCGAAGGCGGCGTGTTCACGAAAGCTTTCATCGACAACTTCATTGAATTGAAACGCGCTGAGGCAAGATCCGTGGCAATCCGGGTTCATCCTTACGAATTCGGTCTCTACTACGATCTGTAAAAATAACAAAGCAACGGCTGGACGGGAACCTCGGTTCCTTTCCAGCCGTTTTTTTGGGCATAAAGAAGGACACTCCCGCTTAGATGCAGGGGTGTCCTATTATAGTGCTTAAACAGTGATCTTGCTCCCGCAAGATTCGCGAATGACCAGTTCGGGTTCGACCACGACGTTGCTGGTTTCCGACTGGGAGTTGATGAGGTCGAACAGCAGGGACGCGGCCAGACGGCCGATTTTGTCCTTGTTCTGACGGATTGTTGAGAGAGCCGGGGTTGTGTACTTGCAGGCTTCGATATCATCGCAGCCGATGATGGCGATATCTTGGGGAATTTGAAACCCGCGTTCCCTCAAGGCTTTCATCGCACCGATAGCCAGCAGATCCGAAGCCGCAAATATAGCGCGCGGCAGGTTCGCACCCGAGTCGATCATTCGGCTTACGGCTTCATAGCCGCTCTCCTCGAAAAAGTTCTCCCCGTTCACGAACCAGTTCTCCGTAATCGGAAGCCCGAAGCTTTCGATCGCGTCCTTGTAGCCCTTCTCACGCATATTCGAGATATCCGATTCGGAAGTGCTTCCGATATAGCCAAGCTCGCGGTACCCCTGCAGATAAAAATGCTCGACGACTTTGTAAGACATTTTATAATTGTCGGACATAATATAACCGGAACTTTTGCCCTTTAATTCGATATCGACGCCGATGCAGGGGATTTCGCTGTGATCCAGTTCGCTGATGGACGGCTCGACCTGCTGGCCGGTTACGATGATGCAGCCGTCTACGTGAAAATGGCGGCATCTGGCCAAATAATCGCCATCGATGGCATGGGACTTCTCATTCGAGAAGAACAGCAAATCGTAGCCCAGGAAACCCATCTGCTTCTTAAAAGCGTTCAACACCTCGACGAAGAAAGGATGCGTAAAGTCGATGTTCAATTTTCCTGCGAAAATGACCCCGATCAAATTTGATTTCTTGGTGGCTAATGTTTTCGCGGAATTTGAGGGAACATAGCCGGTTTGTTTCATAATTTCGAGGACTTTCGTCTTAGTTTCTTCGGAAATATCGCTATAATTATTAATGATTTTGGATACGGTGGATACGGAGACGCCCGCCATTTCCGCAATCGTTTTAATATTGATCGTCAAAAAGAAAGCCCCCTTCGTTTAAAACGATTTCTCAACATCGTCGTTTTCCTGGTTTTCAAACAGCGAAACGACTTTCGTAAAATAAGTTTACATTCTTCACCTTCATCAAGTCAATGAAAAATGTCGGACAGAAGGGGGTGAAAAAACAGCACTTTATGTAGGATTATTGCGGAATTAGAGCATCCGTCTCCTCATGTCGCAAGCGGAATCCTATTGTTTAAAGCGGCGAAAAAATCCTCTTTACAAACTTCGTTTTTGATGTAATAATGTGTTTTGACGAAACCGCTTTCGGAAAGGTGACGAAGAATTCGCTTCGATAGAGCGAAATTTACGAAAATTTAGCGAAAGATCTTTTCGAAAACGTGGCCCGTCGAACTATTTACCATTATTAGGGGGTAACAACATGGTCAAGAGAATTTCAGCCTTGGTACTTGCGGGTGCTCTTACGCTTAGCCTCGCGGCTTGCGGCGGCGGCAACAAAGGCGGCAACGCGGCGCCGGCGGGTGAAAGCGGTGGCAATGCCGCAACCGGGGAGAAGAAAGTGATCAAGATTCTCCATTGGAAACAAGAGAACATCAACAAGGCAATGGAAGAAATCAACAAGAAATTCGAAGAAAAGTATCCGGAGTATAAAGTGGAATACACGACCACCGGGCCGGACGACGAATATAAACAAGCGCAAAGAGCGCGGATTACGGCTAACGACGTAGATATTTTGGCCGACCTTTCGGGGATGAGACTTTCGCCTCAAGAATGGACTCCAGGAGCGAAAACGCCGGACTGGCAGCAATGGATCGACGCGGGCCTGATCGCGGATCTGTCCGACCAGCCGTTCGTGAAAAACTGGAACGCCAACGACATTGAAAAAGCCGGTACATACAACGGCAAAGTGTACGCGATTCCTACCGGTAAAGTGGCGATGTCCGGTTTGTTCTACAACAAGCAAATTTTTGAAGAAAACGGACTGAGCGTGCCTAAAACCTGGTCCGAATTCATCAAACTTAACGATGCTTTGAAAGCGAAAGGCATCACGCCGATCGCGGTTGCAGGTAAAGACGTATGGCCGTTGAAGCTGCCGGTATTCGCGCTTCAGTCGAAAATTCTGGGCGGCGGCAACCAGCAAAAATGGATCGAAGGCGTTTGGAAAGGCGAAACCGCGTTTAACGACGCTGAAGCGATCGAAGTGCTGGAAAAAGCAAAAACGATTCAAGACAACTACATGATCGACGGATTCATGGGTATCGACTACGCTTCCGTTCCATCCATCTTCGCGGCCGGTAAAACGGCGATGCTGGCTGACGGATCGTGGGACGCTCCGACGATTGCGACAGCGAATCCGGATCTGAAATTCGGATACTTCCCGCTTCCGGCTACTGAAGACGCCGCGAAAAACGCTTCGTTCGTAGGGAAGTACGATGTGACCTGGTATGCCGCGGAGAAAGGCCCGAACAAAGAGGGCGCGCTCAAATGGCTGGAGTTCTTCTCCGAGCCTGAGAACTACACGACATTCGTCAAAGCCGCAGGGTTCATTCCTACCCAGGACAACATCTCTACGGACAGCGAGTTCATCGACAAAGAGCTGACTCCTTACCTCGGCGACTTTGAATTGGCTTATGAAATCATGATGATCAACCGCGAAAACGTGGGCGAACATTTGGCTGCCGAAGGTGTCCACACGGAATACCTGGCACCGGGCGGACAATTCAAGACCGCTAAAGAACTGGCTGACGTACAACAAAAAGAATGGGAAGCCGCAGCTCCAAAATAATGTAGAGAGAAAATTATAAAGACCATACTGCCCTCGGGGTCTGCGTAGGCAGACCCCGATAATTATTTGATTTGGACCTGCGAGGTGAGAGAGATGTATCCATTTGGCAAAGGCTTTTCGCGATATTTACCTTATTTATTGCTTCTGATTCCTATGGCTTTGTATCTGATTTTCTATTTCGGACCTTCCGTCATGACCGTTATTTACTCCTTTACGGACGTGAAAAATGTTCCGGGAAGCTCCATGAATTTTGTAGGCCTGGACAACTATCATGATTTATTCTACTCCGGAAACTCTGGAGAACGCTGGCGCTCCATTTTAAATACATTAATCTTCATGTTTGTCGTGACGATCGTTCAGAACGGGGTCGCCTTGTTTGTCGCCGTACTGATTAACCAACGGCTACGCGGGGATTACTTCTACCGCGCCGTCTTTTTCCTCCCGGTCGTCCTGGGGGTGGCCGTTGTCGCTCTGATCTGGAGCATGATGTTCGATCCGATGAGCGGACCGGTCAACATGCTGTACGACAAGCTGTTCGGCTATAAGGATATGTTTTTTGCCAGCTTTACGCATGCGTTCGGTTACATCATCTTCGTACAAATCTGGATGTACATGGGCTATTCCATGCTGATCTTCCTGGCGGGGCTGCAATCCGTGCCGAAAGACTTGTATGAAGCGGGACACATCGACGGAACCAACAAATGGCAGGCTTTCCGCCATATCACGTTCCCGTTGATCGCTCCGTCCTTCACCGTGAATATGCTGCTTTCGATTATCGGCGCGATGTCGACCTTCGATATTATCCTGGCTACGACCGACGGTAAATTCAACACCAGAACGATGGCCTATGACGTGTATAAAGAAACGTTCCGCGGAAGCCTGGAGATGGGCTTGCCTTCGGCCTTGTCCGTCGTGCAGTTCCTGATTATCCTGGTGTTCGTCATCGTGGCTGTCAAACAGACGCGTAAGAGAGAGGTGGAATATTAATTATGAAAAATTCCAAATCGTTTACGATTCTCTCATATACCGTCATCGCCGTTCTTTTGGTGCTCTATGTGGTTCCTTTGATTTTGGTGCTGAACGTATCCATCAAATCGTATCCCGAGTACTTGATGAATCCGATCGGGATCGTAAAAGAAGCTCAATGGGAAAACTACGTCACCGCTTGGACGGAAGGCAACTTCGCCAATTACTTCCTGAACAGTGTGCTCTACACAGGGATCGCGACCGTTCTGACGATCATCGTCTCCGTCATGGGCGCCTTCCCGGTTGCGCGCGGTTATGTGAAATGGAGCGGGTTTATCTATCTGTTCTTCCTGCTCTCGCAGTTCCTGCCGAATCCGATGGTCGCCCAGTACAAGCTGATGCTTTCGCTGCGGGAGAGCCTGAGTTTCTTCGGTTATGATACGAAGCTTGGCTATATTATCCTGAAAACCTCGGGAACCGGCGTCGTATTTATGATGTTCGTCGGATATATCAAGGCGATCAGCCGGGAGCTGGACGAAGCCGCGGGGATCGATGGATCGGGTTATTTTCGCTATTTGTTCCAAATGATCATGCCGCTCATGAAGCCGGTCATCGCGACGGGCGTTATCTTGACGGCGATCGGGATTTGGAACGACTTCGTCGGACCGATTATGTACCTTCCGAGTAAGGCGAACTATCCGATCACCTTCGGCCTGAAGGAGTTTAAGGGGCAATACGGCAACAACTGGCCGCTTCTGGCCTGCGGCATTTCGATCGTAGCCGCTCCGCTGATCCTTCTTTATACGTTCATTCAAAAATACCTCGTTGACGGTGCTCTTGCGGGTGCCGTGAAGTCCTAAACAACTCATAAGGAATCCCGTGTACCTTCGGGGAGCGGGATTCATTTATGCCAATTTACAGGATTTTGACTAGAGAAAAATAAAGAGAGAGGGAGAAAGGGAAGATGACATACGAAAGTTGGAAGTTTCTTGGCAAGAACGGCGAGTTCCGGTTGGAGCAGCCGGAAAAGAGCAGTTTTTTATATTTTCCTCTGGTAAACGAAGCGGGCATGATGTCCGCGATCACGCCAAACCTGCATGGAGAAATGACGTCAAGCCATAATACATTTCTGATGGAACCGGTTTCGGTGATGGATCTCCACAATTCCAAGGCATCACGGAATTTCTGGGTTCATATCGAAGGTGCCGGGGCTTGGTCGGCCAGCGGCAATTCGGCGAAACAAAATGCCGAGCTGTTCTCGAACGGCAAAGAAAACAGCGCGGTGGAAGCCGGGTTCCTCTGGCATAAAGTGATCCGCGAGAATGCGGAAACGGGGCTGCGTGCGGAAACGGTCAATTTTGTCCCGGTTACGGAAGATAAAATCGAGCTTATGAAAGTGACGCTGACGAATACGGGCAAGAGCGTGCTTCGACTGACGCCGACAGCGGCGGTACCGATCTACGGGCGTTCGGCCGACGATCTTCGCGACCATCGTCATGTGACATCCCTGCTTCACCGGGTGTTCACCTCGGATCACGGGATCGAGGTTCAGCCTGCGCTGTCCTTCGATGAGCGCGGACACCGGGTGAATAAGGTAACTTACAGCGTGTTCGGATCCGGTGCGGCGGGGGAAGCTCCCGTCGGGTTCTTTCCGGAAACCGAAGTGTTCGCCGGAGAAGGCGGAGCCTTGGATTGGCCGGAAGCGGTGGTGGCCAATCTGGAACCGACCGTGCAATCCGGCGCGTCCCTGGAAGGCTACGAAGCGATCGGCGCTCTTCGTTTTGCCCCGATTCAACTGGAAGCGGGACAATCCGCGTCTTATATCGTAGCCATGCTGATTACGGACGATCGGACCCGCCCGCAGCAAATCGCGGAGCGTTATTTGTCCGCGGCCCGGTTTGACAGTCTCCTCGCGGACAATCAGCGTTACTGGCAAGAGAAGCTCGACACCGTGTCCTTCCATTCCGGCGATACCGAGCAGGACTTGTGGATGAAATGGGTCACGCTGCAGCCGATTTTGCGCCGTCTCTACGGCAACTCCTTCCTGCCATACCACGATTATGGCCGGGGCGGACGCGGCTGGCGGGATTTGTGGCAGGATTGCCTGGCGCTGATGGTCATGGAGCCGGCGGAAGTAAGACATCTGCTGCTTAACAACTATGCGGGCGTACGGATCGACGGAAGCAACGCGACCATCATCGGAACGAAACCCGGTGAATTCGTCGCCGACCGCAACAACATCCCGCGCGTCTGGATGGACCATGGCGCATGGCCGCTTCTGACGACGCTGCTGTATATCCATCAAAGCGGCGACCTGGAGCTGCTCCTGCAGCCGCAGACCTATTTCCGGGACGTATTCGTGAAGCGGTGCAAGGACCGGGACCTGAACTGGACTCCGGAGCAAGGCAACAAGCTGTTGACCAAGGAAGGAAAGGTCTACGAGGGCTCCATCCTGGAGCATATTTTGCTGCAAAATATGACGACTTTCTTCCATGTCGGCGAGAACGGCAACATCCTGCTTGAAGGAGCGGATTGGAACGACGGCCTGGATCTCGCGCCGAACCGCGGCGAAAGCGTTGCGTTTACCGCTTTTTATGCGAGCAACCTGCTGGAGCTCTCCAATCTGCTGCTTGCCCTGCGGGAGAAGAAAGGTCTGGCGTCGCTGGAAGTCGCCGAGGAAATGGCGGTCCTGTTCGATACCCTCACGGCGCCGGTCTCCTACGACAGCATTGCGGATAAACGCGCCCTGCTGGGCCGTTATTACGATGCGATCGTACCGACCGTTTCCGGCGTGAAGGTGAAGCTGGATCTTGAGCAAGCGGCCGAGGACTTAAAGCGCAAAGCCGAGTGGATGATCGGGCACCTGCGCAAAAACGAATGGATTAAGAGCCAGGAAGGCTACGAATGGTTCAACGGATATTACAACGATCACGCCGAACGGGTGGAAGGCGATCATCCGCAAGGGGTCCGCATGACGCTTACCGGCCAAGTCTTCAGCATTATGGGCGGCGTCGCGACCGAGGAGCAGGTCGGCAAAATAACCGCAGCCGTCGATCGATACTTGAAAGACGAGCGGATCGGCTACCGGCTGAATTCCCGCTTTGGCGGAATTCAACAGGATTTGGGCCGCGCGTTCGGGTTTGCGTTCGGTCACAAAGAAAACGGCGCGATGTTCAGCCATATGACCGTGATGTACGCCAACGCGTTGTATAAACGAGGCTTTGTGAAAGAAGGCTTCGAAGTTTTGGACTCCATTTACCGCTTGTCCGTCGATTTCGGGAAGAGCCGGATGTACCCGGGAATTCCGGAATACATTAACGAGAAAGGCCGCGGCATGTACCCATACTTGACGGGTTCGGCGAGCTGGCTGCTGCTGACCCAATTGACGGAAGTATTCGGCGTAAAAGGGGTGTACGGCGATCTGATGCTCGAGCCGAAGCTGGTGAAGCCGCAGTTCGACCAGGACGGCAAAGCATCGGTGGAGACGCTGTTTGCGGACCGGATGTTCCGTATTGTTTACAGCAACCCGGAAGGCGCCGACTTCGGCGGCTACCGCATCAAGGGCGTGACGTTGAACGGACAACCGGCGGCGTGCGATCTGAGCGGGAACGGGTGCCTGATCAGCCGCTCGGTACTGGAAGCTCTGCCGAAGGACGGGGTTCATCAGCTCGAAGTTCTGTTGGGCTAATCCGCGGCTGTCGGAATCCGAATCGTACTTGAAGAAAGAAAACCCTGCCGCTTAATCTCTTAAGCCAGGGTTTTCTATTTATATGAAGGGATGCATGACCTCTATGGCATATCAACTAAAGAATGAACATTTAAGCGTCGAAATTGCCGAACCGGGGATGTATCGCGGTTCACGTTTTGATTGGACCGGTTTTATAACGGGGATTATCCTGCTCGACGGAAATCATACCTTCTGCGTTCCGGAAAGTCTGATTCCCGGACAGGGAACCGGAGGCGCCGGATTATGCAACGAGTTCGGAATCGAAACCGCCCTGGGCTATGACGATATCGGTCCGGGCGGGCATTTCCCCAAACTGGGGGTCGGATTGCTGACCCGGCTTGATGATCGAAAGTACGAGTTCTTCCGGGAGTATCCGATACACCCCTTTAAGGTAAGCGTTGTCCGTGAAAATGAAGCCAGTCTGACCTTCCACAGCTTCCCCGAGGATTGCAACGGCTTTGCCGCCAGCTTATCCAAACGGATTTCCGTTGCCGGAAACCGGCTTGAGGTGGAATATCATCTGCGGAATACGGGGATAAAGGAATTGTCGACCGAGGAGTACTGCCACAACTTCCTTGGCATCGACGATCATTTCATCGGAACGGATTACGTGCTGCGTTTCCCGTTTGAATTATCCCCAACGGCGGACGAGGAAAAGACGCTGTCAGGCTTGAGCTTCAATCGGGGGGAAGTCCGTTTTGCGGACCGGCCGACCGTGCCGTTTTATTTCCGCCTCCCCGGCTTCGATGGCGGACAGTATCCCTGGATCTGGGAGCTTCTTCATGAGCCGAGCGGCGCGGGCGTCAGGGAACTCAGCCAATTCCCCGTTTCGAAGGCGGCGGTATGGGGGGAAGGGCACGTCGTTTCGCCCGAAATATTCATCAAGATCGAGTTGGCGCCGGGAGAAGAGAAGCGGTGGGCACGGAGCTACGAATTTTTTGTAAAATGAGCCTACTTTTCTTTTGTCAAATAAAGCGTTAATGTGTCAATTCTGTAAACTGTGGATTTTGACGAAATATCAGCTTGCTGGAAAAAAGAATAGTTGCTATGATAGTCCTTATCAAACTTCGAACCTGACTAGAGATGGAAGAGAAAGGATGGGGAGTAATGAGCAAGAGAGCTTACAACTTCAATGCCGGACCGGCAGCGCTGCCGCTGGCCGTACTGGAACGCGCCCAGGCGGAATTCGTCGATTTTAAGGGGACGGGAATGTCCATTATGGAGATGTCCCACCGCGGTAAAGTGTACGAGGAGGTTCATAACGAAGCGGCCAGCCGCCTGTTGAACCTGCTGGGGAACCCGGGAGGGTATAAAGTGCTGTTCCTGCAAGGCGGGGCGACGACCCAATTCGCGATGCTCCCGATGAACCTGCTGACCGAAGGCAAGAAAGCCGGTTACGTCAAAACGGGCAGCTGGGCGAATAAGGCGATCAAAGAGGCCAAGCTGATCGGTGAAACGTTCGTGGCCGCTTCTTCCGAGGAGGACAAGTATATGTCCATACCGGATCTGGGCAACCTGGTGCTCCCCGAGAACACGGCTTACCTGCATGTGACCTCGAACGAAACGATCGAAGGCACCCAGTTCCAAAGCTTCCCGGATACCGGCAGCGTACCGCTTGTGGCGGACATGTCCAGCGACATTTTATGCCGCCCGTTTGACTTGACGCAATTCGGACTCATCTATGCGGGCGCCCAGAAGAATCTGGGACCTTCCGGCGTCACGGTAGTCATCGCCAGAGAAGAACTGCTGCAAAATTCGCCGGCTCATTTACCGAGCTATTTCCGCTATGATACGCATGCGGAGAACAACTCTCTTTACAATACACCGCCATCCTTCGGGATTTATATGGTGAACGAAGTACTGAAGTGGATCGAGGAGCAAGGGGCCTTGGAAGGGATCGAAGCGAAGAACCGGGAGAAGGCGAACCTGCTGTACCAGGCGATCGACAACAGCGGCGGTTTCTATCGCGGCGCGGCGAAGGCGTCGGACCGCTCGCTGATGAACGTCACCTTCCGCCTCACTTCCGAAGAGCTTGAGAAACAGTTTATCAAGCAATCGGAGCAAGAAGGTTTCGTCGGGCTCAAGGGCCATCGCAGCGTAGGCGGACTTCGTGCTTCCATCTATAACGCAGTACCTTATGACAGCGTGAAGGCGCTGGTAGACTTCATGGGCGAGTTCCAGAAGGCGAACGGCTAAGGACCACGGGCTCGTACCCAATATACGAACCAAGAAACGGCGGCAGAGGAACCCTCTGTCCGCTGTTTTTTATTTGTGGCTTTAGCCAGTTGAACTCGCGAAGCGTGCGAAACAAAAAAACAACTGATGGTTCGTTATCATAGGAGTGTTCAAGCTACAATGTGTAATGAAAGGAAAAGGTGGCTTAATGGTTAATGGAAGTGATATGTCACCTACAAAGGGCGCCTAGTGTGCTTCCAAGCTTCCAACTCCAATAAAGATGCAAATCTGCAGGTATTTAAGCCGATTCCCGAGAGAATGCGAAAAAAGATGCAAATCTGCAGGCATTTCCAGCGACTTTAGAGAAACGAGCCGGTTTCGTCGAAAATTCCTGCAGATTTGCAGGGATTTTGAAATTTTGGGTCCCGAACAAGAAAAAACATGCACATATGCAGGAATTTTATGTTATCAAGGTTGTCTAAAGGGGTACTAGCAATAATCGCACCCCTTCAGGGGGAGGCAAAAGCGGCAACGGCGCATAGTACCTTGAACGAAGTGAAAGCTAGCGCTTTTAGACGCGAGCCGGTAATAAAGTCTTATAGCCTAAGAGCAAACCACCCGTTTGACGGTGGGTATGATTTGTGGTGTCGCTGCGGGACAGAGAAATCGAAAAACTGGTATAATATTTAGATAGCTATTCCGTACGGCTCGGCCGGACGGCGAAAAAAAACGACTCGAGGTGTTTGACAAAATGGCTTTGCATATCGTGCTGGTGGAACCGGAAATTCCGGCCAACACCGGAAACATTGCAAGAACTTGCGCGGCAACGGGCATCCATCTTCATCTGGTGCGACCGCTCGGTTTTCGGACCGATGACGCTACGTTGAAGCGGGCGGGTTTGGATTACTGGTATGCGGTGAATATCGAGTACCATGATTCTTTCCGCGAGGTAGAGGAGAAGTACAGCGGCAGCCGGTTTTTCTTTGCGACGACGAAGGCCCGGAAACGCTACACGGATTTCAAGTTTCAGGACGGCGATTTTTTCGTGTTCGGCAAGGAGACGAAAGGCCTGCCCCCGGAAATTCTGGAGGCTCATCCGGACACATTGATGCGGATGCCGATGACGGATAAGGTCAGATCGCTCAATCTGTCCAATTCGGCGGCGATCATCGTATATGAAGCGCTGCGGCAGCTTGATTTTCCCGGAATGGAATAGGTGGAGAGTCACAAGCATAAACCATAGGAAGAAGGAATCAGCATGCCTCAATTGAAAACGGAAAAAGAAAAGATGCTTGCCGGAGAGTGGTATGATGCGAGCGACGCGGAGCTTACGGCGGATAGACAGAGAGCCCGTCAATTGACGCGCCTGTATAACCACACGACGGAGGAGGAGCGGGAGAAGCGGACCGCCATCCTCAAGGAACTGTTCGGTTCCACAGGAGAGCATATTTATATCGAACCTACATTTCGCTGCGACTACGGATCAAACATCCATGTAGGAAATAACTTCTTCGCCAATTTCGATTGCGTCATTCTCGATATTTGCGAAGTGCGTATCGGGGACTATTGTTTTATGGCGCCCGGCGTGCATATTTACACGGCCGCCCATCCGCTGAATCCGGCGGAACGCAATTCGGGAGCGGAATTCGGCAAGCCCGTGACGATCGGCGACAACGTTTGGATCGGCGGCCGGGCGGTGATCGTTCCGGGGGTAACGATCGGAAATAATGTCGTTATCGCCGCCGGAGCGGTCGTAACGAAGGATGTTCCCGACGGCGCGGTAGTCGGCGGAAATCCAGCCAAAATAATAAAATACGTCGAGATGTAGGAGAACAGCAGGAATCCTGAAAAAAATAGCGAAATAAATAGGCATAGGTATTTGGTTCTATTTTTACATATTATTTTTTTCAGGAGAGGTGTACGTTTTATGAAACCTGCTGGTGTGGTCCGAAAAGTGGATCAGCTGGGAAGAATCGTTCTGCCCAAATCGTTGCGAAAGAGATATCAAATGAATGAAGGGGACCCTGTCGAGATTTTGGTGCAGGGCGATCATATTATCCTCGAAAGATATCGCCCCAAATGCGTGTTCTGCGGTTCTATGGAACAAGTGAGCGATTTCAGAGAGCGTTGCATTTGCAACCAATGTCTGATTGAAATGAACCGATTGACCTAGCCCGACGGGCGCCGGCGCGACCGCCGGGACGCAAGTACCTTCGGTTTAGCGTCGGTCAACTCTAGGCCTGCAAATAAATAAGCCTCCCGGAGGGGAAGCTCATTTATTTACAGGCCTTTTGTTTTGTCGTCGTTGTAAGACGCGGTCAGGATGCCGCACAGGAACATGGCAAACACGAGTGTGATAATCCAGAATGTCAGCGAGAAAGTCAAGGTGAACACCTCCATGTCACGGATAATTCCTGCTTACATTATACCCGTCCCTTGCGCAAAAATAAATCTTAATATGATTTATTTCATTGACAAGAGAGAGGTTGCTTTATTTGAAAAATAAAAAGTGCGTAGGCACGGGACGAAGCTGTCCATCCGACGGGTGGTTGATGACCTCCCCGTTGACCACGAGGGAGGAGGAGCCGCCTCCATCCAGGTTATAGGCGTCTTGGACGCCCATGTTTAGCAGTTTATTTTGCAGCTCGGTCAGCGTCGCTCCGGAACTTCCGTTCTCGTCGCGTCCGTCGATGACGAGGATAATCAATTGATCGTCCTTGTAGTTCCCGATAATGGTTCGGGGAGCGCGCAGCGGAGAGGTCAGCCATTTTGACGGAATGGTTGTCTTTACTCCGTTATTCAGCAGCACCGGCACAAAGGATGCGCCGAAGGAGGGCTGCAGCCGGTCCAGGTCCGCTTTGTTCCGGAACTTCCCGCCGATCAGCTTGCCCGAACGGTTCAAACCGACGAAGAACAGGTCTTTATAGGAAGGTTCAAAGCCGGTTACATATTTGCCTTCCACTACGGTCGTGCTGAGCGGATAGCGTTTCCCTTGGGAATCGGCGAATCCGCCGGCGTTGATCCCGGCGACTGCCCCGTGGCGCTGTGCGGCTTTGAGCGTCGTTTCCGCCCCGCCGAGGATGTCCTTGCCCAGCGTCATCTTCATGGCGTCCGGCGATTTCAGCTTGACCTTCATCGCGTAGCCCTTGTAAGTTCCGGGGTTGACCTTATACAGCTCGATCCGGATTTTGTCGCTCTGAATCGTCTGGAAGGGAGTCCCCAGCTTCAACGTGATTCTCCGGTTGTAGATCTGTTCCGGCCGTTTGGCTGAAGTTTGGGCCGTATTGACGATGGACGACATGGTGGACGTCGTTTTCCGGTAAAGCTCGGCGGTCTTCTTGAGCGAAGAAGACGTAAGTCTTGCCGCGCTTTCGGCCTCGTCCAGCTTCTTGCCGATTTCGCCGGTTACCCGGGGAATGTCGGAAGCTGGTGCGAACGGGACCTTCTCCTCTTGCCAACTCAGGGCGGAGCCGCTGACGAACATGGCGATCAAAAGACCGATCAACGGACCCGTCGCAAGCAGAAAAAAACGGTTGATTCGTTTAATCGGTGTAATCATTTCAGCAAATCCATCTTCTTTTGCAGCTCGGCGAGCTGTTTTTTGACTTCGTTCAATTGCGTGTAAAGCTTGTTGCTGTTGTCCGTCTTGTTCGTCGTATTGTCCTTCGTGAATTCCAGCAGTTCATTAAACGTCTGCACCTTGCTCTGCAGCGTGGCGATTTCGGTATTCAGGGCGGACAGTTGAGCGGAATAATCGGCTTTGAGCTCCGCCGTCTTGGCCTGGATGCGGGCATCCATCTGCCGGACCATAGCGTCCTTCAGATGATTGCTGTATACATAAGCGGAGGCCCCTCCCGCTCCAATGAGCAGAATCCAGATCAGGACAATCCCTTTCGCGGACGGCTTGCGGGTTTTCCTGCTGCGGTTTGGTCCGGTCGCGAGCTCCGTGTCGTAAGACATGTGATCACCTCGGTGTTCTTATTTCCAGACTACATTCTATCATGGGGTTTCTATTATCGCAAAAATCGCTAGAATTCGAACGAATATCGATTTCGGTCGAATTCCGCTGCCGCCGCAACCGCATTTCGGGTCATTGCCGGAAAAATTTGTCCTCCTGTAAAATCGCTTCAAGAGACTGATTTGAAAAGGAGCGGAACCCAGGATGACGGAAGGAAAAACGGAGCTGGACCGGCTCGTCAAGAAGCTGCCTCCGCTTTTGAAGGAAGAGGCCCAAAGATACATCGACGGGCAGGATTTCATTTCATTTCTAGGCGAGAAAGGGACTGTCGGCGAAGGAGAGGTATTGGAGATTCACAATATCTTTGGTACGGAGAATGGAACGGGCAGAGAGGGCGAGTCGGGAGGAGAAGGAGTTGGAGCAGGGGGAGGCCGGGTTTCTCCGCCCTTCGGCTTCGGCGAGCGGCTGATCCTGCTGCTGCCGCCAGGGCTGCCGGCCGAAGCGCTGCTGAAAGCCAGCCTGCCGAAAGGAGTTGCCTTTCGGCAGGCTGGCAATGCGGCGTGGGGCGGGGCGGCTAAGGCAGAGGCGGCGGAGGCGGCGGAGGAGGGCCGCGAAGCCATCGCGCTCGACCTCGCCGCGCAGCCGCCGGAGCGGATCCGGGAGGGCTTGTCCCGGATCGCGGCCGCCCTCGCGGAGTTTACCGCGCGCTCGGGCGGCGGTTAATTTGCGCTCGGGCGGTCCGGCGGCTCCGCGGGGGACGGTTCCTCCGCCTCCGCCGCGCTCGCAACTCGCGCCCAGCCATCCGTGACGCCGCTGTACAGGGCCAGGCCCTCGCGGCCTTCCGGCGTCAAGGCGTAGCGGCCGCGCGCGATGCGGCGGAACCACCCGTAGTAGTTCCGCTGCAGGATGGCCGCGGCGCTGCCGACGCCGCTGCGCTCGCGGACCTCGCGCGGCGCCAACTCGCCGCCCTCCAGGAGGGCGAGGGCCACGCGCAGCGCTCTCTCGCGGTAGGCGGTGACGAGCTTCGTGCCGTGGCTGCCGCCGACGTTGTAATCGCCGCTGCGCTCGTTGAATTCGGTGATGAGCCGGCTGGCCCGCGTCTTGATGATCTTGGCCGACGGCACGATCACCTTGTCGCCCGGCGAGCAGAGGATTTCCACGAACGGCGCCTTGGTCTTGTAATGCGTCACGGTGATCAGCCCGAGCCCGAGCCGCCGGCACAGCAGCGTGATTTCGCTCCAGCGCTGATTATGGGCGCCGCGCTTCGTCCGGTTGCGTTCGACGGCCAGGTAAACCTCGGCGCTCAGCTTTTGGCGCTCCAGACCCTGCAGCAGCAGGGGGAGGTTGAAGGTCTTTTTCATCTCCACGATGAGCGGCTGGTCGCTCCCCGGCCGAATCCCCACCAGATCGCAGTGCCGCACCTCGCTTTTGATGCTGTATCCCCGCTCCTCAAAAAACTTTTTCAAAGGCGGGTATAATTCCGTCTCATGCTGAACAGCCATCGGGATCTTCCTTTTCCACATTTTTAAGCGATTGATCTTATCCTATCCGAAAATTATATCATACCCGCAGGTCAACTTATCCGCCCTTTTCGCATAGGTATGTAATACACTTTTTCCAAAAATCGCGGTGATGGACTGCCGCGCCGGCAACGGTGTAGAGCTAGGGGACAGGAGGTACCGAACATGGATATTTTTGAACGTATAGCGGCATACCGGGCGGAAAGCGATTCGCTGGCTTGGAACGGCACATTCAAACAATATATCGAGCTGCTCGCCAAAGATCCTGCGCCTGCCATGACGGCCCATGCCCGGGTATATGAAATGATCGAGTCTTACGGCGTGGAGGAAGTGAACGGCCGGAAGCGGTATAAATTTTTTGAGCAGGAAATTTTCGGCCTGGACCGTGCCATTGAGAAGCTGGTGGAAGAGTACTTTCATTCCGCCGCAAGGCGGCTGGATGTCCGCAAGCGGATATTGCTGCTCATGGGTCCGGTCAGCGGCGGCAAATCCACGCTGGTTACGCTGCTAAAACGGGGGCTTGAAAAGTTTTCGCGGACGGACAAAGGGGCGGTGTACGCCATTTCCGGCTGCCCGATGCACGAGGATCCGCTTCACCTGGTCCCGCACGACCTGCGGTCCGAAGTGGAGAAGGAGCTCGGCGTGCGCATCGAAGGCAATCTTTGCCCCGTATGCCAAATGAGGCTGAAAACGGAATATGACGGCGATATTGAAAAAGTGGCCGTGGAACGGGTGCTTTTGTCCGAAGACGGACGTATCGGCATCGGCACGTTCAGCCCGTCCGATCCGAAGTCCCAGGACATTGCCGATTTGACGGGAAGCATCGATTTCTCGACGATTACGGAGTACGGCTCCGAGTCCGACCCCCGCGCATACCGGTTTGACGGGGAACTCAATAAAGCCAACCGGGGGCTCATGGAATTTCAGGAGATGCTGAAATGCGATGAGAAGTTTTTGTGGAACCTGTTGTCTTTAACGCAGGAAGGGAATTTTAAAGCGGGCCGGTTTGCGCTCATCAGCGCGGATGAGATGATCATAGCTCACACGAACGAATCCGAGTACAAGGCCTTTATCGCCAATAAAAAGAACGAAGCTCTCCAATCCCGGATGATCGTGATGCCGATCCCCTACAATCTCAAAGTGTCCCAGGAGGAGAAAATCTACGCCAAACTGATCGGTCAGAGCGACATGAACCATGTCCACATCGCCCCGCACGCTTTGCGTTCCGCGGCTATTTTTTCTATTCTCACCCGGCTGAAGGAGACGAAAAAACAGGGTGTAGACCTGGTGAAAAAGATGCGGCTCTACGACGGTGAAGAAGTGGAGGGCTATAAAGACGCCGACTTAAAGGAGCTCCAGAACGAGTATCTGGAGGAAGGGATGTCCGGAGTCGACCCGCGGTATGTTATCAACCGGATCTCCAGCGCGCTGATCAAACAGGATTTGCACTGCATGGGCGCGCTCGATATTTTGCGGGCGATCAAGGACGGTCTGGACCAGCATGCTTCCATCACAAAAGAAGAACGGGAGCGGTATCTCAATTTTATCGGGATCGCCCGCAGGGAATATGATGAACTGGCCAAGAAGGA
Source organism: Paenibacillus sp. alder61 (assembly GCF_020179875.1). NCBI lineage: Bacteria > Bacillati > Bacillota > Bacilli > Caryophanales > Paenibacillaceae > Paenibacillus > Paenibacillus sp. alder61. The sequence continues at coordinate 12,294 of NZ_JAIUDG010000024.1, read as the reverse complement.
AGTGCAGAAGGCGTTTGTGTATTCGTTCGAAGAATCGGCCAAAACGCTGTTCGAGAACTACTTGGACAATATCGAGGCTTTTTGCAATTGGACGAAAATCCGCGACCCCTTGACGGACGAGGAGATGGACCCCGACGAGCGGCTGATGCGGTCGATCGAAGAGCAAATCGGGATTTCCGAAAACGCCAAAAAAGCGTTCCGCGAGGAGATTTTGATCCGGATCTCGGCCTACTCCCGCAAGGGCCGGAAATTTGAATATCTTCACCACGACCGTCTGCGCGAGGCGATCGAGAAGAAGCTGTTCGCCGACCTGAAAGATATCGTGAAAATAACGACCTCCACGAAAACGCCGGATGAAAATCAACTGAAGCGCATTAATGAAGTCAGCAAGAGGCTGATCGACGAACACGGGTACTGCCCGGTTTGCGCGAATGAACTGCTCCGGTATGTGGGAAGTTTGCTGAACCGGTAAGGTAATTAAGGTACAGTCATCTGTATCGCGCCTTGAAGAGAAGTCCAATAAAAGAGAAGAGCAGCCGATCCGTTGAGGAAATGGCTGCTCTTTCTTTGGAGGCGTGGTTACGGCAAATTTCGGCCGCGCGTGCCGATATAAAGGGAATACCATTCCTCCCGGGTGAGGCGAAGCTCCATAGCGTCGCGGCAGGCGCGGATCCGGTCGGGATTGATCGTTCCGATGACGGGCTGAATGCCGGCCGGATGGGTCATCAGCCAAGCCAGCACGATGGCTTCCGTGGTCGTGCCCTTTTCGTCGGCAAGCTTGCGGACAAGCTCCGCCGTCTTGACGACGCTCTCGCTCTGTCCTTCGAGCGAGCGTCCCGAATACAATCCCTGGGCAATGGCCCCCAGGATTGAAGCTGAATATTTTCCAGGCGGCAGAACTCCAAAGTGCCCTCCGGGAACACGTTGTTTTTGGCCTCCTCCTGATTGACATGCGTGCCGACCTCCAGGAAGCCGTACTTATGCAGACTCATTTCGAGCTGGTTGACGATGAACGGTTCCTCGCAGTAGGCCTGCAGCAGTTTGATCTGCCCCTGGCTCATGTTCGATACACCGAAATGCCGGACTTTTCCCGAGGCCTTCAACCGATGGATCGCGCTGGCCACTTCTTCCGGCTCCACCAAAGCGTCGGGCCGATGCAGCAGCAGAATATCGAGGTATTCCGTGCCGAGCCGCTCCAAAATGCCGTCCACACTGTTTAAAATATGCCGCTCGGAAAAATCGAACCGATGCGGGCTCGTCCCTTCCGCGAAGCGGATGCCGCATTTGGATTGGTATCGCTTTCACATTCATTTTCACGAGTCATCCTCCCGTTACCTGTGCAACCTTCATGATGAAGCAAATTCATGGATTAGACAAAGCTATTATACCAAGCTCGGCCGGGAAGCACCAAATCCGTTGCGACAACGAGTTAATTCTGCCAGTTTACCGTCACGGTTCCAGTCCCGTTGGAAGGAGCGGTGTAAGTATGGTTGTTGCCGCCTTCCCAAGTAAGGGTTTTGCCGTTTGTTTTTACAAACTTAAACTCCAACTTCGCTCCGGCTGGTACGCTGACATCGTAGTACCATGTCGGGTATTTGGCTATGACCTGGTTATACATCGGACCGATTACCTGTTTCTCGTCCCAGGCCCCAAGCTCGGCCACATTTCCGACGAGGTAGACGTTCTCTCCCAGGCTGGTTGTCGCATTGTTCACCAGGAAGCGTACCGTGACTTGCTCGGCCGTCAATATATTGAAATTGTGGAACGGCTCACTTGTCGCACCCGCAGCGGTGTTCACGGTCACGTCGGTCTCGCCGGGGGATGCGGTAGCGGGAATGATCGCTCGGATTTGGGTATCCTCCCAGCTCAAAATATCCGAACCGGTGGCCGCCACGGTGCCGAAGTTAACCTCACCTTTGTCGTTCCCGAAGCCCCGGCCGTCAATCGTTACCGTATTTCCCGCCTTGCCCATGGTCGGACCGACATTGCCGATGATCGGCGCGGTTTCCGCAGCGGTATGCTGCCAAACTGCGGTTCCGCCGGCCGCCAGCGTGAAGGGGGTTACGGTACCGCTGCCGTCCACGGTGATCGAATTGCCGTTAAGCAGGCCGTTCAATTCATCCGAGTAAGTACCGGCAGGCAGCGAGGTCAGTAATTTCGAGATCGGATAGGATTTGGATTCGCTGCGATTGAGGGCAACGACGGCGGTGTTGTTCCCGAACTTCCGCTCAAAAATATAGACATCCTCATTCACCCAGCGTTCCTGAGTCGTTCCGTAGGCGATGGCCGGGTTTGATTTGCGCAGCGGCGCCAATGTCTGAATGAGCTTGTAGGCCGTCGTGGAAGTGTCGAACGAAGGCATCATGCCCCGGTTATTCGGATCGCCATTTCCTGTCGCATACTGCTCCGTTCCGTAGTAGATGGCCGGAACGCCACGGGAGGTCAGCGTCAGCGCCAATGCTTGTTCGGTAGGACGCTTGCTGGCGCCGGAAACCTGGAAACGGTCCATATCGTGGTTGTCGATAAAGGTGACCAGGTTATTGTCGAATTGATAAACCGCCGCCGTATCCTCGATAACCGCGTTGAGGTCCTTCATCGTTTCGGACTTATCCCGCAACACTTCGCGCACTTGCTGCGCATAAGCGAAATCCAGCAGATGCATGCCGCTTTCATTGGCAAAGCGGATGTTGTCCGTGCTGGTTTCGTCGGCGCCCAGGAACCACTCGCCGAAGGTGAACACCGGGTGTTTGCTGCTGTAAATGGAGGAGACATAGCTTTTTTGCCAGCCAAACGGCATATGTTTCACGGCGTCGAAACGGATGCCGTCAACCCCCATGTCCAGCCAGAGCTGGATCGCGTCTTTGAAATAGGTGTCGATCAGATTGTTGTTGTGATTAATGTCCGCAAGGTCATAAAGGTTGCGATAAATGCCGTCTTCAATCGTGGAAAAATCCGTGCCGCCATGATGATGGAAAAGCTGGTTGGTATCCTTCATGTAGGTGCCGAGCAATTTTCCGTTATCATACAAGGCGCCGTTCTCGGCAAAGTTGGCGTCGGTCGAAGAGGCCGGGCTGGTGTGGTTGGGGGCAAAGTCAATAATGACCTTGATGTTGTTCTCGTGCGCCGTCCGAATCAGATTCTCAAAATCGGTAAAATTGCCGAAAGCCTCATTGGTGCGCTTGAAGTCGCGCGGCCAATAACCGTGGTAGGATGTATTTTTTGTTCCGGAGTAATCGATGACCGCGGTAATGTTCTCCACAGGTTGGGAAATCCATAAAGCGGTAATCCCCATTCCGGTCAAATAGCCGTCATTGATTTTGTCGATAATTCCCTGCCAGTCCCCTCCAAAATACAGTTTCAAATTGGATTTGTCGCCGCTCGAGGCTCCTCCAGCTGGATTGTTGGCAGGATTACCGTCCATAAACCGGTCGGTCACGATTTGGTAAACCACGTCGGTGCTGTAATTCAGCTTGTTCTCAACGCTTGTATCCGATGAAGCCCATGCAGGTAATGAGGTCCCCAGCGCCATGCTCAGGGATAGAGAGAGTGCCGTCAATAGTTTGGTTCGCTTGTTCATTTGTCCGACTTCTCCTTTCAGACATGCAAGATTGAGTTTCTTCGAAATCTGGCCTGGCTTGAATCGAATGCGCCTTAACGTAAAGACTGGAAGGGGTTGAAAATAAAACGCTTCCAACTTGAATGAAATCATAATACAGCTGAATTTCCACGGAAGATACTTAAAAACGAAGAAACCGGTTTCCTCACCAAGAAAATAACATTCTCACTTTATGTAAGTCAATACCTGAATTGGAATTATTTAAAATTCATACCGCGACCGGAGTTCATTCGTATGGGTTGTCGAGCCGGACATTTCCTTTGCATCAGGAAAGGAGATAGGCTAGAGCCTATCCCCACTACAGCATTTTCCGAAAATGCTTCTCCCCGTCATAGCTGAACATGGCCGGCTTCTCTTCGACCACGGTTTGCAGATGAACCGGTCTTCCCCAAAGCCGGTACACATAGGGGAGCGTGCGCTCCAGGTACTTCAGGTCAAGCTCGATCCCCTCGTATTGATGCTTCAGCAGCAGCTCCCCGCTGCGCAGGTAGTCGCCGTCCTGGACGACGATGTACGGGGCGCCGCCGTTCACGCGGGAGGCGACCAACTGATCGCGGATATGCTCCCAGGTTTTATCGGTGATTTTCCATTCCGGCCCCTGTTTCTCGAAGATATAGAGGTCCAGGTCGCGGACCAGATCTTTGGTCAAATAGCTGCGGATAAAAGAAAGGTCCGAATCCAGCTCGCGGACTTCGAACATTTTCTCCCGTCCTTTGCCCGGCTCCCGGCCATAGCGGCGGACCTCCTCTTCCGTCGGATGGTCCCAGCGCCGTTCGATATCCTCGAAGATTTTTAAGCCGAGATAGTAGGGATTCAGGCTCTGCCGGGAAGGCTGTACGACGGAGGCGTTCAGCTTCGCGAACTCGATCGTCTCCTCGCTGGTGAGGTCCATCTCGCGGAGGATCCGCTGATGCCAGTAGGAGGCCCAGCCTTCATTCATAATTTTGGTCTCCATCTGCGGCCAGAAGTACAGCATTTCCTCCCGCAGCATGCTCATGATGTCGCGCTGCCAGTCCTCCAGGGATTCGGAGTATTCCTGGATAAACCACACGACATCCTTCTCCGGCTCCGGCGGAAAGGGAAGAGGGGCCTCCGGCTTCGCAGCGCTACCCGCCCTGGATCCCGCCCCGGATCCAGCTCCCGCCCCCGCTCCGGTTCCCGAAGACCCGCCCGTCCCGAGGCCGTCGAGCTCCCACAGGTCGTCGTAGGCTCCGCCGCGCGGCGGCTTCGACTGCGCCTCCTTCATGCGCCGCAGCTTCTCCTCCGTCTGCCTGCGCTTATCGTACCGCAGCGGCTTGATCAACTGCGGATCGACATGCTCTTGAATGCCGAGGACCGCGTCGATGAAGGACTCGACGGTTTCGGCTCCATAGAGCAGCTCGTATCTGCCGATCCGCTCCGCCGTCGCCGACATGCTCTCCACCATATCGCGGTTGGTGTTGCCGAAGCGCAGGTTGTTTTTGAAGAAATCGCAGTGCGCAAGCACATGGGCGATGATGAGCTTGTTCTGGATCAGCGAGTTGCCTTCGAGCAGGAAGGCGTAGCAGGGATTCGAATTGATGACGAGCTCGTAGATTTTGCTGAGTCCGAAATCGTACTGCATTTTCATCTTGTTGAACATCTTGCCGAAGCTCCAATGCGAAAACCGGGTAGGCATGCCGTAGGCTCCGAACGTATAAATGATGTCGGCCGGACAGATCTCGTAACGCATCGGATAATAATCCAGTCCGAACCCGTCGGCGATTTCCATGATTTCCGCAATGGCGTACTCCAGCTGGGCGAGTTCGTTGGTCATGAACGTGCCTCCTTTTCCCGCTTATGAAAAAAGTGCTTCAAGGCGCGGTAGACTTCCCCTTTTTCCTTGATCACGTAGTACATAAACCGGTCCTGCTTCAAATTCCGGTAGGCGGACATCAGTGTGCTTCCGCGGTTGTATTGGTTGACCTCCCCGTATCCGAACATATTGCTGCGTTCCAATAATTCGCCGATCAGCCGGATGCAGCGGTCGTTGTCGGAGGTCAGGTTGTCGCCGTCGGAGAAGTGAAAAGGGTAAATATTGTAGCTGGAAGGGGGATAGCGCCCGTCGATGATGTCCAGCGCTTTTTGATAGACCGAGGAACAGATCGTACCTCCGCTTTCTCCGCGGGTAAAAAAGTCCTGCTCGCTGACTTCCTTGGCTTCGGTATGATGAGCGAGAAAGACGATTTCCACCTTTTCGTATTGACGGCGCAGAAAGCGGGTCATCCAGAAGAAGAAGCTGCGGGCGCAGTATTTCTCGAACGCTCCCATCGAGCCCGAGGTGTCCATCATCGCAATGATGACGGCGTTGGATTTCGGAAGACGCACATCCTCCCAGGTTTTGAAGCGGAGATCGTCCGGAGAAATTCCGTGAATGCCCCGAACCCCCGATATCGCGTTGCGGCGGAGATTCTCCAGAATGGTGCGCTTTTTGTCGATATTGGACATTAAGCCCTTTTTGCGGATGTCGTTGAAGCGGAAGGAGACCGATTCGAGTTCTTCTTTATTTTTATCCTCAATATAAGGAAGCTCCAGTTCATCGAAAATCAAGTCCTCCAGGTCCTCCAGACTGATTTCGGCTTCCACCACATCGGCCCCGGGCTGATCGCCGGCTTTTCCTCCCTTCCCGGCATCCTTGGGGGAATCCTGCGCCAAAACATCCCCCACTTCACTGTCCCCGTCTCCTTGGCCGACATGTTTCTGTTTCTGAAAATTATGAATAAAGCGGTATTCCTCCAGATTGCGGAGGGGAACCTTGATAATTTGTTTTCCGTCCGACATGATAATGTTCTCTTCCGTGACCAGATCGGGCAAGTTTTGCTTGATGACCTCTCTGACCTTCTCCTGGTGCCGCTGCTGATCCTGGTAGCCTTTGCGGTGCAGCGACCAATCCTCTTTGGAAACGATAAAATTGGCTTTGTCCGGTTGAAACGATGACATCGTGCACACCTCCCCAAATCGCATGCTTGAACGGTGATCAGTTGTAAATAAAGTATATTCACGCGCAGCCGTGTTATGTGAGCGGGCGCTTGGCGGTTTTTGAAACCGGCTTTTTTGGGGGGAGTTTACCGGGACGATTCTAGGCATATCGACCCTACCCATCTTTTTCGGGAATCAGGTAGAATGAAGGGTGATGCAAAACTAACTTGGTGAATCTATTCTAGAAGAAAAGGAGCCGTCAACCGTGCCAAAGGATAAATGCGGACTACTAAAGCAGCTCATTTCCGAGGATAGCACTTACAAGTTACTGTACGATAACCTGCCTGACGCGATTTGTATTATCGATGCAAATGGAAACTATGTGGAAGTGAATCGCGCGACCGAAACAATGACCGGATATCCGGCTTCCCATTTTGTACATTTGTCGCTGGACGAGCTGTTTTGCGAACAGGGGAGAAAGAAAAAAGAAGAGTATTTTCTGAAAGCGCTAAACGGAGAAACCGGGACCTTCGAGATCTCTTTCAGACGGAAGGATGGGGAGATCCGGGACGGTTATACGACATATATTCCGATCCGGCATGAAGCTGAAGTCGTCGGCGTGTTCTCGATCACCAGGGACATTACGGCCGAGAAAGCCAACCAGGTTAAAGGCATGACGGAGAAGCACCGGATGGAGGAAGCTTTGCGCGAAAGCGAAGGGCAGTATCGGTTGATTTCCGAGTATTCCATGGATTTGATCTCCAGGCATACGGCCGATGAAAAGAACATCTATCTCTATGCGTCTCCTTCTTCTTACGCCCTGCTCGGATACGAGCCCGAGGAGATCATCGGCACGAGCGCCTACGATTATTTGCATCCCGAAGATGTCGATTCGGTCCGGGAATATATGCGAACCAGCATGAATTCCCGGAGCGTCTATACGCTATCCTATCGGGTCCGCCATAAAGACGGCCGGTATATCTGGTTTGAGAGTACGGGAAGATACCGCTATCTGGATTCCGGTGAAATCGGAGAGATCATCTCCATCTCCCGGGACGTAACCGAGCGAAAGCAAAGCGAACGCCGTCTCCAGGAGAGCCAGCAGCGTTACCGCTCCCTGTTCGAGTACAGTCCTTCCAGTGTGTATTCGATGGATTTGAACGGCAGGTATACCTCGTTAAACTCCAATTTGGAAGCCTTGCTCGGTTATGGCCGCGAAGAATTGCTGGGGATGGACTTTCAGCAGATCATTGACCGTGAAGACCTGACCCCGACACTCTATCATTTCGAGCAGGCGAAAAAAGGCAATCCGCAAAATTACGAAACGACCGTCATCCGCAAAGACGGTAGCCCGATGGAGATTGCGGTCACCAACGTGCCGATCATCGTGGACGAGCGGGTCGTCGGCGTTTTCGGTATAGCGACCGATATCACCGAAAGAACGCGGTATGTCGAGCAAATCGAAAAACTCAGTTACCTGCATGCCTTGATTTTGGGCTCGGTTTCCGAAGGGATCTACGGGCTGGACGAAAATGGAAAAACCGTGTTCATCAATACCGCTGCCGCCGAAATGCTGGGGTATGAAGTGTCCGAATTTATCGGCCAATCCAACCACGCGTTGATTCACCACACCAAAATCGACGGGGCGGCTTACCCGATGGAGGAATGTCCGATTATTCAGACCTTGAAGGACGGAAAGCCGCGTGTGATCAAGGAAGATGTGTTCTGGAGAAGGGATGGCTCAAGCTTTCTGGTGGAATATCGGGTAAATCCGATGATCGAACGGGGCCAACTGATCGGTGCCGTCGTTGTCTTCAACGATATTACCGGCGAACGGGAGATCATGAGAGCTAAGGAATCGGCGGAGAAGGCCACTCAGGCGAAATCGGAGTTTCTGGCGATGATGAGCCATGAGATCAGAACGCCGATGAACGGGGTCATCAGCATGACGGATTTGCTGCTCGAGACGCAGTTGGACGAGGACCAGCGATACTACGCGGAAGTGATTTCCAGCAGCAGCCGGGCGCTGTTGTCCATCCTGAACGATGTGCTCGATTTCAGTAAAATCGAGGCCGGCAAAATGGCGCTGGAATACGAGACGTTTCATCTGGAGAGTTGTGTCGCAGCCGCGGTGGAGTTGTTCTTGCCGGAAGCCGCCAAAAAAGGAATCGAGCTGGGCTATGCTATCGCGCCCGATGTCCCTTCGCAAGTCTATAGCGATCCTTCCCGTCTCCGTCAGGTGTTGGTCAATTTAATCGGGAACGCCGTGAAATTTACGGAGCGGGGTGAAATCCGCGTGGAGGTCAAACGATCTTCGGGACATGAATCGGCGGACTTGCTGGAGTTCCGTATCTCCGATACGGGCATCGGCATTCCGTCCGGCAAGCTGAACCGCTTGTTCCAATCCTTCTCCCAGGTGCATCCGATCATGAACCGGAAATATGGCGGAACAGGTTTGGGACTGGCCATCTGCAAGAAGATCGTGGAGATGCTGGGCGGAACGATCGCCGTGGACAGCGTCGACGGTGCCGGCTCCACGTTTACCTTCACCCTGTTTGCCGATCGTTCTAAACAAGATTTCTCGGAAGAAAAACGGTTTGGCGCAGGGGAGGAAGTCGCCGCAGGAGCCCAAGGAAGTGCAAGTGCGGACGGGCAATGGGGAATCGCCTCGAACGCGGCGGACACCGCGGACACCGCGGACACCGCGGACACGGAGAACGGAAAAGCCGGCCTTTCGATTCTGGTGGCGGAGGATCATCCCGTCACCTGCCAGGCCTTTGCCCAGCTGTTTGAGCAAATGGGGTATAAGCCCGACATCGTGCACAATGGCATGGAGGTCATTCAGGCCGTCACGGAGAAACAGTATGATCTGATCTTCCTGAATATCGAGATGCCCGTCATGGACGGAATCAAAACGGCCAGGCTCGTTCGTCGGCTGCTGCCGGTAGACAAGCTTCCCCTCATGATCGGACTTAGCTCCTGCGGAGGTACGGAGAAGCGGGAGCGTTGTCTGGCCAGCGGGATGTCCGCCATTCTGAGCAAACCCGTCAACGAGGAAGAGATTCGCAAGCTGCTCGCGAGCTGGAGCGGGGAACTGGATCAAACGGAGAGAATTCCGATTCACAATGAATCCCGATCAGAAAATCCTTCCGGGAACCTGTAGCAAAAAGCCTCGCCGCATAGGCGAGGCTCTTTGCTAACCGGTTACACGGCCTTGGTGTACAGAATGCCGATCGTTTTGGCGCCGCAGTGGCTGGAGATGACGCAGCCGGCGCTGGAAATGGCGACTTCTCTTGCTCCGGTTCTGGCCTGGAGTTCTTTTTGCAGCAGAAGCGCATCTTCATCCGCCAAAGAATGCGTGACGAAGATCAGGTCCTTATCCATTTCGCCGACCCGGCTGAGGGCGTTGTTCAGCAGCTGGTCCAGCGCTTTTTCCCGGCTGCCGCGGATTTTGTAGGCCGGCGTCATTTTGCCGTCGATGACCTTGATCACCGGACGGATGCGAAGCAAGCTGCCGACGAGGTTTTGCATGCCGGAGCAGCGACCGCCTTTGTATAGATAGTCGAGCGAATCGATGACGAACTCGGTTTCCACCTTGGGGCGAATCCGCTCCAGAAGCGAGACGATTTCGGGCACCGTTTTTCCCTCGTCGGCGGCTCTGACCGCCTTCATGACCTGCAGGCCGATCCCGGTGGACAGGTTGAGTGAATCGAACACCGTCACCTGGCCGTCGGGAAATTCACCGGCGGCAATCAAGGCGTTCTGGTACGTCGAAGACAGCTCCGAGGAAAGGCTTATGTAAAGGATCTGTCTGCCTTCGTTCACATATGGAGCAAACGCCGATATAAAATCGGCCGGGGAAGGGGCCGCCGTCTTCGGCAGCTTTCCGGTGGCGTCTACTTTTGCGTAAAGCTGTTCGGTCTTCAGGTCGACGCCGTCCCGGTAATTCGTATCCTCGAAGGTGACATAGAGCGGAACGATTCCGATTTCATGGTCGTTGATCCATGAAGGAGGCAGGTCACAGGTGCTGTCCGCAAAAATTTTAATGGCTCCCATTAGAAAATCCCCTTTCGGTTTTTCGCTAAACGAAAGATTTAAGCGGGAATGTTTTTTCGGGTATACATAATGGCTACGGTGCCAGGTCCGCAGTGGCTGGAGATCACGCAGCCCGCTTCGGAAATCGCTACTTCCGAGCCGGTCCGTTCCCTCAGGATCGCGGCAAGACGGCGAGCGTCGTCCTCGGCGTGCGTATGGGCGACGATGATCAGATCCCCGTCCATGTTCGCGATATCGGAAAGGGCGTTGTCGAGCATCTGCTGGACGGCCTTTTCTTTTCTGCCGCGCACCTTATAGGCGGGGATGATATTCCCCTCCACCAGCTTGAGTACCGGCCGGATTTGAAGCAGGCTGCCGATGAAGTTCTGCATGCCGGAACAACGTCCGCCTTTATAGAGGTATTCCAGGGTATCGATGACAAATTCGGTTTCCACCCGGTCCCGGCATTGCTCGAGAAGGGGGACGATCTCCCGGGCGGCCAACCCTTGCTGCGCCGCTCTCACCGCCTTCATGACGAGGAGGCCGATCCCGCTGCACAGGTTGAGCGAGTCGACGACGTGCACCCGGTCCTCCGGAAATTCACCGGCGGCGATCAGCGCGTTCTGATAGGTGGAAGAGAGCTTGGAAGACAGGCTGATGTAGACGATGTCCTCCCCGCGATCAATATAAGGAGCAAAGGCGTCCATAAAATCTTTCGGCGAAGGCGCCGTCGTTTTCGGAAGACTGCCGCCGGTCTCCACCTTGCGATAAAGCTCGGTCGGGGTCATATCCACACCGTCTTTGAACGTTTCGTCCCCAAAGACGACGTAGAGCGGAATGATGCCGATCCGGTATTCGGTAAGCCAAGCTGCGGGCAAATCGGAAGTGCTGTCGGCGAAAATTTTGACCTTTGACATAAATATCTCCTTAGATTCAGTTAGTCCAGCTTATATTCTATCAAAAAGCTTCACCGTTTAACATCTTTTGAGAGCGGGAGGGCGAGACGAACACAAAAAAATACCCGGGGCTGCCGGGTCGTCGAACGAAGCTTGGGGATCTGGGGCTCCGAACTGCTTAAACTATTAACCTATAATTTACCTATATAGGTTGCTATTGATTTGCATATTATTCAGCGGTGCAGAGGGTTCTTTTCACACTCTTGGTCTGCAACTACATCTTTGGTTTGAGAATTAAAGGGAATTCTTCCCGTTAAATTGGGTACGTAAGCGGCTACAGAGGCGAATTAGCCGGAAAACCTCCCGCTAATTCGCCTGAAATGGTGTATATCGGCAATAGGGCCGTGAAATAGATGGAACTTTTCCAGCTAACTCTGATCGAAAAGCCAAGGGCGGTACATTAACAGGATATTTTCCCGTTATTGATGTAGACTCCGACGGTGAGACTTTATATCTGCAATTGTGGATGTTGGCAACGTATATCCGAAACCCTGTCACATCCTTCTCAACGCCAATTTTTTGGTTCAACCTAGTATCGTGCTTCATCAGACAACGTGGATCACAATGAATTCCTGCATATCTGCATGTTTTTTTCTTGTTCGGAACAAAAACTTCAAAATTCCTGCAAATCCTCTAAGGCCCCCTAATTAAACTGGAGTCTCCCTGCCCAATAATTTAAACTTAGGACAAAGGGAGATGATCGGTATGGGAAAAAGGTTGAATGAAGAAAAACGTTTAAAAGTTGTGAAA
>NZ_JAIUDG010000023.1:0-100793 GCF_020179875.1 Paenibacillus sp. alder61 | reverse complement strand
AGGTATCTTTGTATTCAAGGAGACCTCCTTTCGTATGTATCTGTACAATTCTACGATAACTGGGGTCTCCTTTTTTTGTAAATTATTCTTCTTACTTGTTATGTCATTTTTTTTGCAAGATTGCTGCACATTCCCAGTTCAATGGCTGTGTTTGGCGCAAATAGCGGCCGCTGTGTCCGTTACATTTCCAAATCGTCTCCGATTAACGCAATTAGCCGCTATGGCTTCCGTTAACGGCCATGGTTCCGGTCTGCCGCCGAGGCTGCACCGTCTCATTCGACCGCCCGGCCGCTAAAGGCGACGCGGAGCAAGCAGGCGGGTGCCCAATCCGGGAATTTAGTGTCCCGTCAGGCAACCTGGATTACTTAAAATTCCTGCATATGTGCATGTTTTTTTCTGGTTTGGAGCCAAAATTTGAGAATCCCTGCAAATCTGCAGGAATTTTCGACGAAACCGGTTCGTATCTCCAAAATCGCTAGAAATGCCTGCAGATTTGCATCCTTTTTCGCATTACGCTCGTGAACTGGCCTAAATGCCTGCAGATTTGCATCTTTTTTGGAGTTGGAGGAAGGATTGGAGGTGTGCCAAGCACCTTGACCGCTATATTCTTCGGCTATTATGTCTGCTGAGTTAATGTCTGGAGGAACTAGAAGATTTGACGAATTCCAATAAAAATCAGGAGCAGCCCGGAGATGATCGTCGCCCGATTACCGAGCTTCTCGGCGGCGTATTTCTCTCCGAATCCGGCACATAGGGCCAGCAGGATAAAGCTGAAAAGGCCGACCGACAGCGAGGTGTAGAACACGTTCAGATGGGTGATGCCCGCGTTAAAGCCCCCGGCCAGCGCGTTCATGGCGAGCGCCACACCGAGCAGCAAGGATTCTCCGATGCTGAGCGATTTCGAGCTGTCGCGGTCCGCCTCTTCGGGATTGCGAAGCAGCCGGGTCAGAATCGAGGGCTCCTCGTCCCGGGGCACGGTTTTCTTTTCCACAAAAGGTTGAAGCAGGACCCAGACTCCGACGGTGACGATTACGATCGTACCGACCCATTGGCCGATCGCGGGGTGAACCCACAGGGTCATCCAGTTTCCGAACAATCCTGATAAGAGGGTGGCGAGAAAAGAAATGACCGCGATGGTGAGATTGGAATACCAGGGAATATGGATTTTTCGGACGCCGTAGGCGATTCCTACGCCCGCATTGTCCAGATTGGAGGCCAATCCGATGGCGATGACAGCCCACAGACTGTACATGTTCATGGTGCTCGCTCCTTTGCATACATTGATGTCTCAGCATATGCCCGTCAGCGGATTTTGGTTTCTTTCGGAGCTTTTCTAGGAAAGGCGGGAAATTTAATCGGCGTTTTCGCAGAAATAGTTTTCCTTTATCCTGTATAAAGTAGTATAATTTTAAAAAAGATAGCCTAAAGAGGTGATATTTGTGCTTGAAAATTTGTTGCGGCCGACCCATTTGCTGTTGCTGGTTATCGCTGCGTTAATATTATTCGGACCGAGCAAACTGCCGGAATTGGGCCGCAGCTTCGGAACGATGCTCAAGGAGTTCAAGAAGGGCGCCCGCGGGGACTTTGAAGAAGAGAAACCGAAGGAAGTCGGAGCCGCCGCCGGAGAAACGAACAAAACACCATAACCTCTTGATATACAGGCACTGATTCGGTGCCTTTTTTCTTTGCCTTTTTTCCTGCTTCCTATTGTCTTGAGAAATCGGGCATGGCAATGAATTGTTTTTATGGTGATTTTGAATAGAGAGGGATTGAAAAATTCGGGTTTCTCGCGAGTTTCCAAGCACATTGCTTCGGATGCCTGGAAGGCGATCCTGCAGCCGGCTGTAGATGCTTGAGCTTCCGATAGCGTGCGCACCGGGAACGCCGAAACGAACGGAACCGGGAAGGACAGTTTATGGTGGAGCAATCTTATAAGAAATCTTCCCGGAAGTGAACAAACGGACCTCATCATCGGATGAGGTCCGTTTGGTTACCCCTGCAGCAGCAGGAGGATGATGGAAGACAAGCCCAGACAGGTGCTGATCAGATAAAGGAACATCACGGCTTGCTTATGATTCATTCCGGCCCGGAGCAGACGGTAGTGAACCTGGCTCGCATCGGCCTGATAGATCGATTTCCCTTGGAGGAATCGTTTGATGACCACAAACAGGTTGTCGAAAATCGGGACGCCCAAAGCCAGCACAGGGATGAACAGCGAGAGTACGGTCGCTTGTTTGAAAGCCCCGTCCAGCGCGATGACGGCGAGAATAAAGCCCAGGAACGTTGCGCCCGCATCGCCCATGAATACTCTGGCCGGCGGTTTGTTGTACCGCAGATAGGCCAGGGTCACACCGATCAGCGTCATCGACAGCATGGCCGAAGAGGTCTGCCCTTTGGAAAGGGCGACAACGAACAGCGTTCCGGCGGAAATGGCGGCCAAACCGCCCGCCAGACCGTCAAGCCCGTCCGAAAAATTAATGACCGTGGTTACTCCAAAAATCCACAGGATGGTCAGAATAAATTGCAGCCAAGTAGGCAGCAGGACGTATTCGCCGTTAAACGGGTTGACGAATCCGCTGAAAGCGATACCGGAGAAGAACACCAGTATAGCTGCGGATACCTGGACGATCAGCTTGGGAAGCGCTGGAAAATCCTTGCCCTTCGTTTTGAACCAATCGTCAACCGTGCCGATAGCCAGCAGCAGGATACCGCCCAGAAAAAGAGCGCCGGTTTCCCAAGTGAACTCCCTGGTAAACAGAAGATAAGACGTAAAGAAACCGATGAAGATCGCGTAGCTGGCGGTCAGCGGAATCGGGTTCCGGTGTATTTTGCGCTCGACATCCTCCCGTGGCTTATCCACGAAGTCCAGCCGGAAGGCGAGTTTGCCGAGGGGCGGAATCAGAACGTATACGATCAAAAACGAGAGCACCAAAGTATAGATATATAAAATCTTACTCACCACCAAACCATTTTTTGCAAGGCTAAATCCTATTATAAAAAGAAACGTGATTTCTGTCGAATGTAAAAATTACGCGGGCATGCTATCTTTTCTTGGTTTAGTCCGCCGACGTTGGACCGAAACGAGCAGAGCCAGCAGACAGATGGCCATGGCCGTCCAAAATACGGTATGCAGCGCGCTCAAAGCGGCTTCCCGCTCACCCGGAGCATAGGGGCGCACCGCGCCAAGGCGCGACGAATACAAGGAGATGGACAAAGAGGTGCCGAGCACCATCCCGATATTCCGGACCAGCGCGTTCAACCCTCCCGCGGTGCCGAGCCGGTCCCGGAGGACGGAGCCCATGACGCTGGAATTGTTCGGGGATTGGAACAAGCCCCCGCCCAGGCCGAACAACCCGAGATGCAGGCCGACCATCCAGGCCGCTTCATCCGTCGACAAGGTGTTCAGCAGCCCGAACGCCAGCGCGTTGATGAGCAGACCGGCCGTCGTCAGGGTGAAGGACCCGATCCGGTCGGACAACCATCCGGAGACGGGAGCGACGACAGCCATGACGAGCGGATAGACCATCATGGTATATCCGGTCTTCGCCGGGGTGAAACCGAGCACGTCCTGCATGTAAAAAGGCATCAGCACATTGGTAAAGAACAGGGCCACGAACGACAGGAGCGCCGTCAGATTGCCGATGGCAAAGGCCGGAATCCGGTAAAGGCTGAAATCGAGCATCGGATGGCGGGAGCGTTGTTCCCATACGTAGAACAATACGAGCACGGCCAGAGAAAGGCCGCCGCCCAGCAGCACGGCCGGGGACATCCAGCCCCAGTCCTGACCGCCCGAAATGACGAACAGAAACGCCACCATCCCCAACATGAAGAGAACGGATCCCGTATAATCAAAGGGCTGGGCGGCTTTGCGATCCCGGTCTTTCGGCAGGATGAACCAGCCGGCGATAAAGCCGAGCACCCCGATCGGGACGTTGATCCAGAAAATCGAAGTCCAGCCCAGGTGCTCGACGAGAATCCCTCCGATCCCGGGGCCGGTGAGTGAACCGAGCGAGACCATGGTGCCCGTGATGCCCATGGCTCGTCCCCGCCCCTTGCTGGAGAACACCTCGGCGATGATCGCCTGGCTGTTGGACATGAGGCACGCGGCTCCCAGCGCTTGCAAAATCCGGGAACCGATCAGCAGGCCCAAAGTATCGGAGAGACCGCAGAGGGCGGAGCCGACGGCAAAAATCAAAAAGCCGATATTGTAAATCCGGCTGCGTCCGAACATGTCGGAGATTTTGCCCATTACGGGCAGGGTGGCGCAAATGGTCAGCAGATAGGCGGTAAGTACCCACTGGACGACATGGAGCTCGGCATGCAATGAGCCGGCGATCGTGGGCAGCGCCACATTGGCGATACTGCCGTCCAGCGTCGACATGAACGTTCCGACAGAAACATTGCCGAGGATCAACCAGGGATTGTTCCATCGGCGGGCGGCTTGGTTCATCGGGTTGGATTGTTTAGACAAGGTTGAACCTCTTTTCGCTTATGTAATGGGAATGTTGAATAATTGGAATATCCTTGCTTTCTGTATTATATCATGAGGTGGGGAGGATTACTCGGCGGGCACCGCGTCGAAAAATGACAGCAATTATGGTACATTATATAGTATGAATTTCGAAAATTTTGCAAGTTAAGGTACGGAGGGATACCGAATGCAGGATGATTACTCACGCAAGCTGGAGGATCAGAAGGGCCTGTTCAAGCAGCTTGGTATTAAGCTGAATGCGCTCGCCATTCATGAGAAGGATTTTGATGTGAAAATGCGCGGTTATGAAAAAGAGGAGGTCGACCGCTTTCTCGACGACATTATCGTGGATTACGAACGTTTTTACGATATTATTACGGACTTGCTGGATAAATATAAAGAGATCCAGCGCCGTCAAGCGTACTGGGAAGAGGAGAAGAAAACCTTTGCCGCGCTGCGGAAGCAGCCGCAGATCGATACCGCCAACTCGGTGGACCGGCGGGTGGTTGAGGATGGCATTCGCCAGTTGGAGCGAACCCTGGAACAGCTTAAACTGCATATTCGGGAATAGACAAGGAGCCGCAGACCCGGAGGGGGCGGCTTCTTTTTTTGCATAACCGGCGGGTGAACAACAAAGACTGTAGAGTGAGCCGTTTTTCACGGGAAATTCATGTATAAAAAGCTTGCGGAAATTGGAGGACAGTGGTAAGATAAATACAGGATTTAGATTTAGAATTAGTCTAAATTTAAGATACTTAAGTTAGCTGCTTCTTTTACTTTATCACTATATTTGAATGGAGGAAATGATCATGACTCAACAAAGTATGACGCAAAATGAACTGGCCCTGGAGAAACAATTGAACCTGCAAATCGCCAACTGGACGCTGCTGTACACCAAGCTGCACAATTTTCACTGGTATGTGAAGGGGCCGAACTTCTTCACCCTTCATGAAAAATTCGAAGAATTGTACAACGAAGCGGCCGGGTATATCGACGAATTGGCCGAACGCCTGTTGGCCATTGGCGGCAAACCGGTGGCGACCTTGCGTGAATCGCTGGAACTGGCCACTTTGTCCGAAGCCAAGGGCGGCGAAACGCCGGAAGCCATGGTGTCGGCGATCGTGAGCGACTTTGCCGTAGTTTCGGACGAGCTGAAACAAGGCATGCAAGCGGCCGAGGAAGCCGGGGACGAAGCGACTTCGGATTTGCTGCTCGGCATTCTGTCGGCGCTGGAGAAACATTCCTGGATGCTGAACGCCTATCTGGGGAAATAAGCGAGAGTCACAAGAGGCCGCCCTTTAACGGGCGACCTTTTTTAGTTTGTTGGGACGTCTAGACCCTGACTCAGAGGAAACTCCGAGGTCAGGGTGTTTTTTTGGAGAAATGGGATGATTTGTATGAAAGTGGGTTAATTTATCCGATTTTGTATCCGAAATATAGGGATAGATGGGTTAATTTCACAGTTAAGATGAAAACCAAGGCGGAAGGAGGCTTACTATGTCTTTTATGGACGAGAAAATTGCACGAATGATCAATGAGGCGGAGCAGTCCCTAACCCCCCGCTCCATTCTTTCGGGCCCCGTCAGGATTGGTCAACGCATTTTCGAATTTACACAGCAATCGTTCTTCGATGACAAGTTATCCATGTATTTGCCAAAAGAGTTTGAGGATATGCCGCTAAAGTTCAGTTCAATTAAATATCCTTACGAGCAGCGGCCGGAAATCATTCGAAGCGATGAAGCGGGCAGCGTCGACTTTACATTTAAGCTAATCGATCACGAGCTCGAAGACGCGTTGGTAGAGGAACTGACCACCGGTATGAAAGCCATGATCCAGAGGGTTAACCCAACCCACGTATTTTATGAGAGCGGCATTGAAGAGATTGGCGGGAAGACCGTAGGCTTTTTTGAATTTAAAAGTACCGTCATTGAAGGCTACTTATTTAACATCATGTACTTCTTGGAATTCGAAGGACAGGTACTGATGGGAACGTTCTGCTGTGACTATAAGGCGTATTCGGACTGGAGGGATGTAGCGTATCAGGCCATACGGACGATCACTGTCGCAAAGGAAGAAGAGGAGGATGAAACATGAGTCATACGATCTTTTCGTCGGCGGATATTTCGGTTTCCCAGTATCCTTTCGATCGGATTACCGATCTTCGGATGGTCAAACAAGTGAATGATCATGCCAAGCTTACGGTTACCGGCATTATGTCCGAAGATGTGCTGGACAAGTATGTGGAACAAGTTGAAGCTGACGAGGTCCTCCAGGTTACGGTGAAGGAGAAGGACAGAACGATCCCTCTCTTCCAAGGCGTCATTACGAATATGTCGGTCCAAGCGATCCGGGATGTCCGGAGCATCACGATTGAAGCCCATAGTGCTTCAGTCAAGATGGACATTCGCAAAGAGAGCCGATCCTATCAAGACGAACACATGACTTACAATCAACTGTTCAGAAATATGCTCAAGGCCTACCCGGCATCCGACCTGATCGATGAAGCAACGGGCGGAAAGGCGATCGGCAGCCTGCTCGTTCAGTACCAGGAAACGGATTGGGTATTTATGAGGCGTCTGGCCTCTCATTTTCACGCTCCGTTAATCCCCGTAAGCTCCAGCGAAGGGACCAAAGTTTATATTGGGGTGCCTGATTCGGGCGATCCTAAGGAGCTGCAAGAGTTCAATTATGCCATTCAAAAAGATCTGAGAGAATACAAGATCAAATCCGAAAACGGGATAGACGGGATCAACGAGCAAAGCAGTATCAGCTATTCCGTTGTCAGCCATAAATGGCTTGAACTCGGCACCAGCGTTCAATTTCACCGAAACAAGCTGTTTGTGAGCAAAGTGGAGACTAGGCTGGAACACGATGTGCTGACGCATACTTACGAACTCAAAAGCGAGACCGGATTGCGCTATCCCATGGAATACAATCCCGCCCTGGCCGGGACTTCACTGTTTGGGAAGATCACGGATGTAGCCAAGGACAAAGTGAAATTAAGCCTTCATATCGACCGAGGCCAATCGGGGGCAGCGATGTGGTTCCCCTATTCAACGGTTTACTCTTCGCCGGACGGAAGCGGATGGTACTGTATGCCCGAGGTTGGCGACGAAGTGCGGCTTTATTTTCCGGATAAGGAAGAGAAAAATGCGTTTGCCGCAAGCTCCGTGGATGTGGAGTCCTCCGACCCGCAAAAAAGAAGCGATCCGGCGGTCAAAAGCATCTCTACGAAATACGGAAAGCAAATTGTCTTCAAGCCAGGAGCGGTAGAAATCATAGGAAGCGGCCAATTGCTGATGCGTTTGACGGATGACGGCGGCATTGAAATTAACAGCGACAAGAAGATTTCCCTGAATGCCCAGGAGGATATCGAAATTATCGGCGGGGCCAAGATCCTTCTTCAGGGCGAGGCGGGAATTGAACTTAACCAGGCCAATGCTTCCATGAAAATAGAAGACCAGATCACCATGAGCGGGGGCCGGGTGAATATCGAATGAAACCTTATATGGAACGCGAGGCGGCTATCGACGACTTTTTGGAAAAATACGTGTTCGGTCGTTGGGAAGAAGATATTCCTCTCATCGGTCAGGCTTACGAGAAAAATCAGGCTGAAATTGAGGCCGGCCTTTTAAACGCCGTGGATGGAGTATGCAGAAAAGCGGCCTTGCTGCAGGAACAACATCTTAAAGGGGACAGTCAGTATCTCTACTTTACTTTTTTAAGAACGAGTTTACTGGAACGAAAGGCATGTTACCGGATCGATGTCTATGACCATCGCTGGTATTTGGATCGGGTGGAGTGCTCGGCACGGTGGGAGGCGGATTTTATATTTGATCCGTTATTTCGTCGCATGGATGAACTGGAATCGGCACGGCTCGGATATGCCCGCAAAATCTCGGCCATGGACTTGGATCGAATTCTCCAAATTGTCGCGGTGTACTACCATTCCTTTGCGGTGGAATTCATACGTACCCTGGTGCCGGATCTTTTGCAGAGCGAAGGTTGGGGCGTCATGCGGAAAAGACCTGATTTTCTTGTGTTGGCAGGGGAATATCAGGATCAAAGTGAGGTTTTGTTCGGTCTACTAGAGCCGGATCACGATTCGGACCGGAGTGAAGCGGGGGGAATGTGATGGAGTATTTTACGCTGCAGCAGGACGAACGTTATACCAGCTTTCCTATCCTAAAGGAATTGCATAAGAAAATCGATTTTCGGCATATCAACCGGATTCAGCCGCATCATCTTCCGGACACAACCTTGTTTCATGTGCAGGCGGAAGCGGAGGCGGATGATCTGGACGTTCTGAGTACGCAGCTCTTTTTGGTGTCGGAACGACTTAAGCCCTTGATTGAAATGTATGAGCCGGATTGTTTGTTCAAGCTGATTCCTTTAATCGATATGATTCACAACAAGCAAGCGATCTACTATCTGCCGATTTTTCAAGAGATTGAAGCATTAAGCCCGCGGAGTGAATTCACTGTAGATCGGAGCGTCATTAAGAGGCTGGTTCTTCAGGAGGACAAGCTGCAGGGGAAACGCATTTTCAGAGTCGCCGAAAGTGTAAAGCCGCTAATCGTCGTGCGGTTGGAAGTGGCCGAAAGCATCTTGCGCCGGGATCTGGTCGGGATTTCCCTCAAGCGGGTCGAGGTGGATTCGTGATGATAACCTAACTATGGAGGGAGGGGTTGTTGTGGACAAATATTATTACGTCGTCCGGGGGGCCGAAATCTTCTGTGATTGCGGATCTCACGTGAGGAAGCTGAATTTACCTGTAAGTCATGGAAGTTTTGTTGGCGACAAGCCTATGATGCACGAACGGGACTGCAAGGTAGAAGAGAATATCTCGAGTTTTGGCATTTGCTACAGCGAGAAAAATCAAAGCGGCGAAACCATCTATTTGATTTCTATGGACAATCAGCAGATTCAAGGCAAGCCTTGTTGTCCGGAACTGCTGGGGGACACCTGGACGAAAACCAAATCCAAAGTGAAAGTGGACGGCGAAAGCGCGTTGACCACGGATTCCGAGCTGTATTGCAAGTTGGGCGGAATCATTAAGTTTGCCAGCAATGGGCAGCAAAGCGAATAAATAAAAAATATAAGCATAGGCGGAGGTAATGGACAGCATGACAGTTATGCGAATGGAGGCTTGACAAATGTGGTCGGTTACGAACAAGTAAGGATCGTGTCGCCTTATCCGATCAAAGTCCTTGAAGACATCTCGCTCGAATGGAAGCCCAATGAACATGGGAAGCTGACGGTTCGAGGGTTCGTGGACGAAACGGCTCAAATCACCGCGGTCCTTAAGGCTTCCATGGAAGAGACGATTCAGGTCTTAATCAACGATGAGGCCGGGGAACACAAAATATTTCATGGGGTGATTTCCAAGGCGCAAACGGTGCATCGCAACGGGACATTTCTGCTTGAACTCGAGGCGATGTCGGCGACAGCCTTCATGGATATTCGAAAGAAACGCCGCTCTTTTCAGAATAAAGAGATGACTTATGAGACGCTGATCAAAACGGTGATGGCGGACTATCCCGGACATGATGTGATTCAGGTTGAGGGGAACGAAAAGCGAATCGGGGAGCCGATCGTCCAGTATGATGAAACGGATTGGGAGTTCCTTAAGCGAATAGCCAGTCATTTTCAAAGCGTTATTATCAGTGATATATTGGAAGCAAAGCCAAGAATATATGTAGGTGTCCCCAAACGGAATCCCCTGACGATTCCCTCCGACATTCCCTATCGGGCGAGCAAGGATCTGCTGGCCTATACCCAGGCGAGCGGAAGCGGTGCGGGGCTTCACCATACGGATTTTTTTCGTTACGACATTGAAAGCGACCAGCGCTTGAGCTTGGGGGATGCGGCAGATTTTCGCGGTAAATCGTTAGTGGTCGGCGAAGTAAATGCTTCGATTACCAAAGGGGTTTTTCGGTATACTTATCGCTTGGCGCGAAGAGAAGGCCTACGCCAAACTATCATACATAATCAGCAAATGACAGGCGTTTCTATTCAGGGAAAAGTGCTTGAGGTCCAAGGCGAGCGGGTCAAGCTGCATCTGGAGATCGACGGGAAGCAGCCAAAAGGGGCCGCATATTGGTTCCCCTTTGCTCCGCCTACGGGAAACGCGATGTACAGCATGCCCGTGGTGGGGACGGAGGCCAGTCTTTATTTCCCGGATGATCAGGGTGGCAACGCGCGGGTCATCGGGTGTGTGCGGACCAACGGTGAGGGCTGTGCCAAAACCGGCAATCCGAACAACCGCTATTTCGGTACCGAGCATGGAAGCGAGCTGGAGATCACGCCGACGGCGATCAACGTGATGAGCGGGTCGAAGGAACCGCTGAAAATCAGCTTTGACGACGCCATAGGGGTCACTTTGACAAGCCACCGGAAGCTGACCTTCCAGGCGGCGGAGGATATTTCGCTGTACACGCCGAAACGCATCGTGATCCGGACGACGAACTTGATCCTGGCAAAAAAGTTAAGCAAGCAGAGCGGATTTACGATCGAAAACGAGTATCAAATTTTGGGGGATCAGGTTCTGCAGTACGGAAGCGATCGGACCACCTATCCGAAATTTGATGACGAGCCGGCAACCTGGACACCGCCGAAAGAAGAGAAGAAGAAATTCAGTTGGGGAAAATTGTTTGGGAATGTCATGGCAGGGTTGGCGGTCGTGGCCTTGGTGACGGTGGCAGCGGCATTTACGGTAGCGACCATGGGCGCGGGGGCAGTCGTGGTCGGGGCGGTGGTCGCGGGAGCTGCAATGGCGGGGACGGCAGCCGTGGCGACGATGGCCATCTCGGATATTGCCCGGGGAGAAGTCTCGGACACGGGCGATTATATGTGGGCCGCCTTTAAGGACTCGTCGATCGGGGCTGTGACCGGAGCGGTATTCGGCCCGTTTGGAGGAGCGGCGGGTTTTGTCGGCAAAACGGCATTTAATGCGGCGGAGAGCGCGGCAGAGAGCGTCATGAGCCAATTAATGGAAGGCAGCTTCAGCTTTAAAACGCTGCTGGTCGATACGGGCGTCGGGACACTGACGGCCGGAGCCCTGGATTCAAAAATCGCGAAGAAAGCCGGGAATCTGATCGGGCAGGGGCTGAACAAAGGAATGGGTTCCGCCTCGCAATTCGTTAAGGACGGGGCCGCAGCGGTAGGGAAGAAATTCGATCAATACGTCGATCATCTGGCCGAAGTCGGCGCGGCGCTTGGAAAGAAAACCAAGGATTACGCCAAGCAACTCACCGAAACGTACGACGCGTTCGGAAAGAAAACCAAACAATTCCTGAAGGATGGAATGGCGGCAGCCGATACCAAATTCAAGGCATTTGCTGATCAGCTTAAAGAAGCGGGCAGTGCCCTAGGGGCCAAGTTTACGAACGGCTTAAAACCAGCCACCAATGTAGGGAACTTCAACCTGGATGTGCCGAACGTCCATCGAATCGACTACGACAACCTGGAACCGACCGACGTCCAGCTCAATTACCGAAGGACGATGGAGGAAATTGAGGCGGAGCGGGCGGCGGCAGCTGCAGGGAAGACTGGGGGGACGGGCAAAATCGATGATTTTGCTAAAGAGCCGTTTTTACCAGATGAGTACTATCAAAAAATTGATGATTATCTTGCTAAAGCTACAGCGGCTAGAGATGCTGAGGTAGCAAGAATACAAGCATTAAGTAAAACCCAGCAAAGTAAGTATACAACAGTAGTTGCAGGTGTAGATATAAGAACAGGCGAAGTAATAGTAGGTTCTAAAAATAGTATAATATATAAAGGGCAGGCTATCTGTGCAGAGGATTTAGTAATTAGTAAGTTTATTCCGCCTAGTAACGCGAATATTATAATGACTTCTGCAATTAGACCAAGGACAGGACAAGTTATTGCAGTATGTACTAGATGCCAGACAAAGTTTCCAGTAAATCAGTTTATAAAAGGGACGGTGTTTGATTAATGCAAGAAGAAGTGAATTATGGTTCAAAGGCGTGTATGAAGTTTTCTAATGAAGAACTTTGGAAGTATCTTATAACTAGATTTGAAAATAACCCAGCTGTAGCTATAAGAGCATTGTCTGATGATGATAGAGAGATTGAAATAACCTCAAGTACACCCATTCAATTTATATGTTTTGATGGAGAGAAACAAGATTTATTTATTAGTTTCAATGGAAATCAAACATCAATTTTTGTTTATGATGAAGAGATAATGTTTATCGATGAAAATACAAAAGGTATTTATACAACAAGTGATACTTTTGGAAATGTTGTATATGAGGGGGATCTACGCAAACTCTCACATGCCGAGATACTGTCTTTATTTGCAGATTTTATTTCATGCTTTATTGGTGCAGAAAAAGTTGAAATAATTGAGGAAGAAGCTACTTATGATGAAGAGAATATGCAATATAAGTACTATAAACCGCATATATATAAAATAAATGTAAAAAACAGAAATTCGGACCGAAAGATTAAAATTTTTGAAAATATCACTATAAGTTATTAATTGAGCAGTCTACATGGGTCTGTCAATATTTTTGTGTACGCTCACTTACAACATCAACAACAAGTTCGTACAATACATCCAACAAACCAAACACTAAATAAGTTAAACACTTGATAAACTTTCAATGCTCTTTCCAACTTGTTTTTATGAGTAGGATTGAGCTTTTTTATGTAGAAAATAAAAGAAAGAGCTGAATGCATGAGAAAACTTGAATAGATGGTTAGGTAGGCAGATTAAATGCCAGACACAAGAGGCTTATGAGCAACTTGCCTGATGCCACTCGTGTCGAGCCGCTAAAGATCAGCATCGATGATGGAAAAGGCATAATCCTGACCAGCCATCGGAAGCTAACGCTCAACGCGGTCGATAATATTTCCCTCTACACCGGGCATGTGAGAGGGGACATTCGTAAAGAGCTAGAACAAACAATTGAAGTGCTTCGCCAAAAAGAACATGAAATGGAGAAAAATCATGGAGCATAAATCCTTTCTCTTCGATACAAAAGGTTTTGAACTAGAACTTTGCGAAATCGTAATCGCTTCTGGTGATAAAGATGAACCTAGGTTATTAATACAATACATTGTGAATAATATCGGAAAAATCCGATCCCCGTACACTGGGGAATTTCTAGATGAGGATTGGGAAGATGAATTGGAACTGGGAAGTGTCCAAGAACTCGCAGATTTTGCTTTGACTAAGTTTTACTCTCCAGAAGAAGAATTTGGACTTTCTTATTCATGGGATTCTTTGTTGGAAGCACTGAAACAATTACCAACAACAATTAATCCAGAGTATTGGGTTCTTGGTCATCCAGTAGAATCGGAAAAATTCAGACTTGATCCAGGGGGAATGGGTACCGGAATCGTCCGGGTAGAAGATGTTCCAATTATTTTTAGAAACCTTATTGAGTTGAGGAGTCAATTTATAGAAAGTGAATTTTCAGAAATGGATAATTCTTTATATGAGTATACTTTTCCAGAGTTAATTGAAGCATATGATGAACTGACTCAACTTTACAAAGAGGCCAATGATTACAAAAAGGGACTGCTTATGACTTTTTAATGGACGTATTTTATTAATTTCTTCGAATGAACGGAGAGATCTACTTGGCGGAATATTACAGAGACGGCACCTTTTATTCTCTTCACCATTTTGAAAATGCCCAAAATATAGGATGGATTTATGGAACAAAGAATTATGATAAGGGGAATGTAACAAACGAAAAATTGAACAATGCAGTATTTGAATCGGGAAATCAATTCGTTAAATTGTTGTTATCAAAAAATATTATGATTGATGTGAGCAGTCCAAAACGAAATCCCCTTTTTACTGCTATTCGTAAAGGGAATTATGAAGCTTCTTATCTATTGTTGGAAAATGGAATAGACGTAAATGTGAAATATACAAATGAATTTATGAAGAATATGGATGCAATTACTCTGGCGAAACACTATAACCAAGAAAGTATTGCTCGATTGATTGCCGGATATATATAAATCCAAAAGCAGCAACATATTTCGTATGACGATGATAAAAGCCTTATCGGTGAGCTTCCAAGATATTAAGGGATTCAAGAAGTAGGGTTGTGTCCGCGCGTGGGAATCCCCCTATGAGGTATACCAGACTGAAGGAGTGCATGAATTATGCAAATGCCCATAAAAAGTAACCACATCCCACCCGAAGGGGATTGTACAAACCTTTTTGATCGATTATCAAAGTATATCTCAAGGTTTGATGAAAAATGGGTAAATGTAATAGAACCAGCAAAAAAAGAGGACATAGAAAAGCTGAAAAATCTAACTCAAATTAATCAATATAACTATCATTTTCCTATTGAATATGAGATTTATTTGAATTATATGGGGCAGGATGATAAGGGATTACTAAAAACTCAACTCCCCGGATATGCTTCAATTTCTGAGATAATTGACTCTTATGAAGGGATTCATGAGGAACAACCGGATACTTTAAGTGATAAATATGTACATTTTTTTCAAAAAGAATTATTTGACGGTCAACTATCATTTGATTTTACCCAAACCGATCATCCTCAGATTGTTGTGACTAATGAGGACAGCCAGTTTGTAAGTTATTTTGCAGATAACTTTGAAAAATTGTTATTTCAATGTGCATTTAGTAAATATGAACGTTTAAATTATGATAAGTGTATCATGTTGACTGGATTACCTAACATGCTAAAAGAAGCAATAAAGAAGCATAATGCAGAGGATGTTTTCGGCATTATTGATAAATTTTCAAATACATATGATTTTCAAAAAGCATGGTTTAGTGACCGGACCCATTACATAGGTTTTAAAGACGGCAGTAGCTTTTACATTAAAGTTAGGAACAATGCTTTGTGTGGGTTTATAGCAGGTGATTTAGATAATCAAATCGACAATATTAGTGAAACCTTACTGGCTGAATTACACGTTAGTAAAAACAATTAAAGCGTTCACCCTGCGTATATGACAGGTTGATTATGGGGAAATACCACCGTAATTGACCTGTTTTTAGTTACTTTTTATCATGATTCCTCTAATTTTAGACGTTGTATGCCAAAAGACGGCAATATAAATTTACAAAATATGTTACTTTATTACCATTTACATATGAATCTACCAGAGTTATCCTTTGTACAGGAAATGATTTACATTCCGAAACATACAAAACGATTTCGAAGTGTTATAAGGGAGGGGTGAGAGAAACAATAAACCCTACAAGTGTGCGTCTTTCTGTCGGTTCAGGCTCAGGGATGAAAATTAAAATTAGAGGAGGAACAACTGTGAAAGCAATAAAAAAATTATTTGCTGGATTGATGGTGTTTACTCTGGTTTTGGGTGTGTCTTTTGCTGGATCGGCGTTTGCGAGCGGAGATGAGGTCAAGCTGATTGACTCGGAAGTCAGCGTTATTTATAAACCTGGATATGTCGGATTCAGCGGCGATATTGAAGTTGCCAATCTGGGACCCGAGAAGAATGTGACGGTCCATTACACCACGGATGACACGACTTGGTATGATACGAGTGCGAATTATGTAGGCCCGACGGACGGAAGCCATGAGAAATGGCATTTTAGTATTTCCACGAATGGTTCTACAACAGATCATGCCGAGTTGAAGGATCTGAGATCCATAAAGTTTGCGATCAAATACGAAGTCAATAACCAAACTTATTGGGATAACAACGGGTCGGCGAATTATTACAATGAAGTGAATAGAAATTATCCGCTTAGATCTGTGATTTTGGGAGCGCCTAATGTGCTTAACGCTAACAGTACACTTAGCAACGGTGAATTTAGCGGAAATATCTACGTGAAAAACCTGAATCCAGAGAAAAAAGTGAAAATTCTGTACACCACGGATGATTGGGCGACGACGCGTGAGGCTTACGCCATTTATACTGGTCCCTTGAATAATTTCAACAGTGTTGAAAACTGGAACTATAGCATCAATGTTCCGGGAGCTACTAATGTTAAATATGCGATTTCGTACACAACCGCCGGCCAAACGTACTGGGATAATAACTATGGTCATAATTACGAGGTAGTTTCTAATTCACTTTAATAAAAAAATCAAAGCAGGATCACAGGCGGGTCACCATTCCGCTCTGTGGTCCTTTTTTCTATTAACACCGTGATATTGATTCGGGTTGGAATCACGGTTCCTGTTTTATTTTGCCGAGAGGGGGTAATACAATAACGTACCGGACAGCGGTACCTTCCAAACAACGATAAGGAGTGATTTCAAATGGCAAATAACAATCGTGATGGTAAAATGAGCCGTGAGGAAGCCGGTCGTATGGGAGGAGAAGCAACAGCTAAAAATCATGATAAAGAGTTTTACCAAGAAATTGGTAAAAAGGGCGGAGAAGCGACTTCCCGCAATCATGATAAAGAGTTCTATCAAGAAATCGGACAAAAAGGCGGGGAAGCCACATCTCGCTCGCATGGCAAAGAGTTCTATCAGGAAATCGGACAAAAGGGCGGCGAAGCTCGCAATGATTCCGATGGCAATGACGGCAAGATGAGCCGTGAGGAAGCCGGCCGTAAAGGCGGCGAAGCCCGCGCTCGTCAACGGGACTAATTTAAAACCTCTCGTTTTTAAAGATTCACCGAACCAATAGCGTTATGATTTTATAAAAAGAGCGCCCTCATCTTATCCGGATGAGGGCGCTTTGCCTTGTCGCGCGTCGGCGGCTATAGTTTAAACCGGTCGATCAGCGAATGCAGCTTCTCCGACAGGTTGGAGAGGAACGTGGCCGAAGCATCGACCTCTTCCATGGCGGCCAGCTGTTGTTCGGAAGCGGCCGACATCGTCTGACTTCCCTCCACCGTCTCGTCGGCGATCGCCACAAGCTGCTCCATCGCCTTGACAAGTTCACCGGACTTGTCCGACAGCTGGCGAACGGTATCGCGGACGTGGTCGACCGCCTCCGCCGCGGAAGCGGTCGACCTTTGGATATCGCGGAAGGATTCGCCCGCGTGACCGACAAGCTCCGCGCCGAGCTTCACTTCGCGGGAGGCTGCTTCCATCGTGCTTGCCGTGTCTTCCATTTGCTTGATGATAAAAGCGATCAACTCGGCGATTTGCTGAGCGGAATCGGCGCTGCGTTCGGCCAGCTTGCGCACGGAAGAGGCGACTACGGCGAAGCCGCTGCCTTGATCTCCCGCCCGGGCGGCCTCGATGGCCGCGTTGATCGCCAGCAGGTTGGTTTCGGCGGCGATCCCCGTAATGATATCCAGAATGTTCCGAATTTCCTTGGATTGCCCGCTGAGCAGGTCGATACGGGCGGAAAGGGTATCGATATTCTCCTCGATCGTATTCATCTGCCGTACGCCTTGTTGAATGGAAGCAGTTCCTTCTTTGGCGGCGGAGGCCGAAAGCCGGGTTTCCCGGGAAACCCCGTCGGCGTTATCCGCAACCAGGATGAGGGACTCGGACATGTTCAGCAGCGCGGCCGAGCTCTGCTCCAGGCTCCGCAATTGTCTTTCCGCTCCGTCCGCGAGAGCTTGCGTAATCTCGACGGTCTGTTCGCTGGCTTTGCCGGTTTCCTCGCTGCTGGCGGAAAGCTCTTGCGCTGCTGAGGCGACTTGCATGGAAGTCTGGTTCACTTCGGCAATCAGCTGCCGCAGGTTGGAGGTCATATTTCCGATATCGCGGGACAGCGTTCCGACCTCGTCTTTACTTGACAAGGCGACCGGAGCGACGGATAGATCCCCCTGGGCGACGCGGTTAACCTGGCGGGAGAGCTGTTCCAGCGGACGCACCATGCGATGGATAAACCAATAAACGAGCAGGATGGCGAACAGGAATACCCCGCCGCCGATCGCAAAAGGGAGTCCGAGGATGTCCCAGACTCGTTCATTTATAATGGAAGCGTCGAAATTGATGGCCATGAGCCCCACGATTTCCTTGGTGGGATCATGATCTTTGAAGATCGGGCCATATCCGGTAAGAAGGTCGACACCGTCATAGGTATATATTTTGGTATAGACGGAGTGCTTGTGCTTCATCAGCATGTCTTTACTGGAGGCGTCAAAATAAAACGGATCACCGGCCTCATAACCGCGCTTCTTGATATTTTGGTCGGCGGCCAGGATTTTACCGTCCAAGGAAAGGATGAAAACCTCCTTAAAAAGCGGCTTGTGGTCCACCGTCCAGTTTAGGCGCTGTTCCAGCGCGTCGAGCCCCGTGGAATCCCCCTGATTCAACCGCTCGATAACCCCCGGATCAACCAGCCCCGTCGTGATATTGGCGCAGCCCACGGTCTCGACGCCCACGGCCTCTTCGACCTGACGGTACGCCGTTTGATAGCTGGTCATCCCGATAAGCGCCCCGACCAACAGCAGAAGGGCGATGATCCCGGCGGTTATTTTTTTAGCAAATCCCATAAATTTTCCTACCCCACTTACATTGGTTTGCAGTTATTCTGGGTGCAAGGTCTACATCAAATTATAATGAGAAATAAATTGGCGTATATTAATTAAAGTTGTCGTTATGTGTCAAAAAAACGAATTATGTACTATAATTCACAAGAGGTGACAAGCCGTGGCAGAAAAAGACGAGATGTGGAGAATATTCGTGGCGATTCCGCTTCCGGTCCCGATTAAGGAAGCCTTGTCCGCTTGGTGTGGGGAGCACAAGAACCGGCTGGCCTTTGCAAAATGGGTTGATCCCGAGGACTATCATATTACCGTGCAGTTTCTTGGCGACACGCGCCCGGATCGAGTCGGGGAGATCGGCGCAGGGCTCTCGGAAGCGGCGGCGGGAATCCGTCCGTTCTCTCTCGAGGCCCGGACCTGCGGGCATTTCGGCCGTCCCGCGGCCCCCAGGGTACTGTGGGCGGGAGTCGAGGGGGCTATGGCACCGCTGCGGGAGCTGCAGCAGCGCGTCGTCGCCGCCAACGAGAAGCTTGGTTATATTCCCGAGGACCGACCCTACCATCCGCATATTACGTTAGCGAGAAAGTACAAGGAAGGTAGTCGGTTCGACCCGGCGATCCTCAAGGACCAAGCTCCGGAATTTGGAGCCTGGACCGTTGAGGCTATGGTGATTTACCGGACACGCATGCGTATGACTCCGATGTATGAGGAAGTGGCAAGGATTTCTTTTCAAGGTTAAGCGAGGCAAAGCAGCAGATTGGCCTTCCGGTCGGACGGAGGGCTTTTTTTGTTGGAAAAAAATCGATTATGTATTCAAACCTCCTTTTTTCGGTTACATAGATGAAAGAATGTGTCATTACAGGCGGATGTTATCTTCCGGAAGAAGCGCATTCCTTCATTCGGGAGAACTGTCGGGCAGGAGGTCTTTCTATGTATATTTTTCGGCAAAGCCGTTACGTCGCGCTTCTGATCGGAGCGATTCTTGTAAGTTTGGGAGTTATTTTTTTGCTAGCGCCCCATATGGGCGAGAGGGTAAGTCACCGGGAGCTGAGGGAGCTGACCGGCGCAGCGGAACCTTCGCGGACAGGCCGCGCGGTTATGGTACCTGTCGGAAAAAAACTTACGGCTAACGCGATTTCGGGAAAGAGGCCATTTCAGCCGATACTCCCGCCTCTAACAACACTAGAGATCAAGCGTTCCATAAAAGAAAACGGAGTAAGCCATGCGCCGCTGCTCAAGGAATTGGCGGCGGAACGGGCTTGGCTGCGCGCCCAGGCGGCGGCAGTCCAAAGCAAGAAGCAGGCTCCGGACCCATTACATCCCCCCGACCAATTATTCTTCACTCGAACAAAGCTGTTAAGCCAGGAGGACAAAGAGCAGGCGACCTGGAGCTACGCTTTGAGCGGGGAAGAACTGCTTCTTCTTCAAAAAATCGTCATGGCAGAAGCAGAGGGCGAACCGTACGAAGGCAAGGTGGCTGTCACCAACGTTGTCTTAAACCGGCTGCGGTCCGCCAATTATCCCGATACGATCAAGGAAGTTATTTATCAAAAGTCACAGTTCAGCCCGGTGCAAAACGGCCGGCTAAACCGGGTCAAACCCAATAAGGAGACCATTAGAGCCGTGAATGAAGCCCTGAATGGCCGCAAGGAAGTGTCGGACGACACCTATTACTTTTTGTCGTTAAAGCTGGCCACCGATCTGACCATCGCCCGGACCAAGGATAAAGCGAAGGTGATCGGGAACCATACCTTTTATAAATAAACTCCGGTGGTACGTCTGAGCATCCGGCTTGGTTCACTATGCCCGGCGGCCCTGAAGGTTCACGGCGCCATAAGGGGAGCACAGCAGCTCGGCGATCGTTCTTGCGCAGCGATCCGGTTGATACGCACTCCGGGAATCCTTTTGTTTCAGCGGGGTAAGCGTGCGTGTTTTTTCGGTAAATTCCAGGGTAATCTTATGCAGCCAAAAATCGAGCATGTCTTCGGAGGTCAGTTCCGTTCCGCATCCGATTTTCATGAAATATTCGCGGTTCTTCTCCTCCTGACCCGGCAAGGACTCGTAAAACAGCATCGGGATGCCTTTTGCCAGCCCTTCGGTACAGGTCATACCGCCCGGTTTCGTGATCAGCAGGTCCGAAGCGTCCATCCATTGGCTGATATTCCGGGTATAGCCCAGAATTTTGATATTCGGATGCTGCAGGTCCGGATGGTTTCGCAGTTTGGCCGCTTGCTTCTCGTTACTGCCCATGCAGCAGACGATCTGAACGCGATCTTTCCAATCGGCCATTTTGGCGACCAATTCGTCCTTCATCATGCCCCAGCCGCCGCCCATGACGAGGACGGTAGGAAGGTGGCGGAGGCCCAGTTCCCGCCGTGCCGAGATTTTATCCTGCCGAATCCAGAATTCGGGATGGACCGGGATGCCGGATACCTGAATGGCGGACGAACTGACTCCCCGGCGGATCAACAGATTTCTGACCTCGGGGGTGGAGACGAAATACCGGTCGACCTCCGGACTGATCCAGGAGCCGTGGGCGTCATAGTCGGTGATCAGCGTATAGAGCGGAACCTTCAGGCCGGACGCTTTGAGCCTGGAGATAACCGCGCTCGGAATCGGATGCGTGCAGATGATCAGCTCGGGCTTCATCTGTTCAATAAAACGCGAGGCATGATTATAAAATAATTTATGGAGCGCGAGTCGGGCTAAGCGCCCTACGGGCTTCTCGTATTGTTTGCGGTAAACCATCCCGACAAGCGCGGGGCTCGTGTTGATGGTCAGACGATAGGCCCCTTGAATCCAGGGAGCCAGGACAGGATGAAGGATCGAGCCCAATTCCAGCACTTTGGCGCGGATGGTGGGATCTATTTTCTTTAACCCCGCGGCGACGGCGTAGGCCGCTTGAGTATGACCGCTGCCGAAGCCTTCGGATAGGATCAGCACTCTTTTAAACGGCATAAGTTTCACCTCTTCAATAAACTGGTTTGCGCGGCAGAACGGCGCTCGCAATTTCAGTTTATTTTTTTTCGGCCATTTTAAAAAGAGGCCGGGGACTGGTCTCCGGCTGGACTTAGGTCGGGGAGCGAACAGGACCGCGGAATATTGTGGAAATGCTCTGTGAAAATTACTGAAAAAATGTTGCATTGCCCCAGGGGAAGTGATAAAGTAGTCAATGACTAAATGACCTAAATTGATTTTTGGTCATTTTTAATGTTTAAACTATCTCAATCCCAAAGGAGGTGGACACAAATGGCTGTGGTGGATCGAAGGAAACAGGTGGTCGAAGCGGCGGAGAAGTCCTTTGCGCTGTTTGGGTATAAAGCGACGACGATGGATCATGTGGCGAAGATCGCGAATGTGGCGAAAGGGACGATCTACACGTTTTTTACCAATAAAGAGGAGCTGTTTGACGAAATCCTCCGTTCCGTCATTTCCGACATGAAACGGATTGCGGAGCGCGAAGTCCGTGAAGACCGGCCGTTCTTCGAAAACCTGTATCAAAGCATGGACGCGCTTTTGGAGTACCGGGGGAGCATGAGCTTTTGATCAAGCTGTTTCAGGAGGTTCGCGACTTCGGCACGCCCCAGGTCCGGGAAGGCTTGGAGAAGATCGAACGGGCGATTCTGGATTACCTGGAAAAACAGGTGGACCGGGCGGCGCAACGGGGTGAAATCGGGGGACTGGATGCCAAGGTGGTTTCTTTCGTTCTCTTGAAGCTTTACATCGCGCTGACTTCGGATTGGAACAAAATGTACGATCCTTTGAGCAAAGAACAGATCAAGGAATTTATCCGCCGTTTTTTATCGGGCGGACTATCACCGGTATAGGTCCGGGTTAACCCGGGACCGACTATAAAGAGAAAATAAGATTGGATGCAAGGAGAGGGGACTATCATGAAATCAATATCGGTGTTTTTCCAAGACCTGGTTACTTCTTTTAAGAAGCCGAAAGTCATTATCCCGATTATCGTCGTCTTGTTCATACCGGTGTTGTACAGCGGGATGTTTTTGGCGGCGTTTTGGGATCCCTACGGGAAAATGAACGAGATTCCGGTTGCGGTCGTCAATGAAGACACCGGGGCGGAATATGAAGGGAACTCGCTCCAGGTCGGCAAGGACCTGATCGAAGAACTGAAGAAGGGCAATGATTTCTCATGGAAATTCGTCTCGCGTGAAGAGGCGGACAAAGGGATGAAGGCGAACGAGTATTATATGACGATCGTTATCCCGGAAAACTTCTCGTCCCAGGCCACGACGGTTATGGACGAAAACCCGCAGCCGGCCGAGCTCGTGTTCGAGCCGAACGAGGGCTATAACTTCCTGGCGGCGCAAATCGGCGGTACGGCCGTGAAGGAGATTAAATCCAAAGTCTCCGCCAAAGTAACGGAAGCTTATACCGAAACGCTGCTGGAACAGGTGGAGAAAGTGTCCGGCGGATTAAACGACGCGGGGTCCGGCGCAAGCACCCTGAATGAGGGGGCCGTGAAGCTGGATGAGGGCGCGGAAAAATTGAAAGAAAACCTGTCGAAGCTGGTCGCCGGGACGAATAAGCTGAACGACGGCATTACTCCGCTTAAGAAAGGCGTCGGCGACCTGAGCAAAGGGGCCGCGGATTTGCAAACCGGCGCGGCGAAGCTGTCCGGCGGGCTTAATCAGTTGAAAGCGGCCGAACAGAAGTTGGAGAGCGGGGCGACCCAGGCTTATGATGGCGGCGTGAAGCTGCTAAGCGGGCTGGAGTCCTCCGTCGAAGGCTCGAACAAGCTGAAAGCCGGTCTGGCTTCGGCGCAAGAAGGCAGCGGCAAGCTCGTGGCCGGGCTGGAATCTTCCTCTGAAGGCAGCGCCAAAGTGGCCGAGGGAGCGAAGAGCGTAGCCCAAGGCTTGGAGCAACTGGCCAAGAGCAATCCGGAACTGGCCCAAAGCCCGGCCGTTCAACAGCTGCTGGGCGCCAGCAAGGCGGTGGCCCAAGGCAGCGAGCAAGTACAGCAGGCCCAAGCCCAACTGCTGCAGGGTAGCCGGGAACTGCATAGCGCCCACGGGCAGCTCCTGCAAGGCGGTGAACAGTTGGCACAAGGCCAGCAGCAGCTCGCACAAGGTGCCGGCCAACTTACGTCCGGTCAGAAGCAGTTGACCGACGGGCTGAAACTGTTCGGCGGCAAATTGTCCGAGGCCGCGGCGGGCGGCCATGAACTTGCCCAAGGGGCGGGCAAGCTGAGTGCCGGAGCCCGGAAGCTCGGCGACGGCATGGGCCAACTGTCCGGCGGGGTCGAAACGCTGGCCAGCGGTTCCAAGCAGCTTGGCGCCGGTGCGGGCGAGCTGAAGAACGGCATGGATAAGCTGACCGAAGGCTCCGGCGAGCTGGCTTCGAAACTGAATGAAGCGGCCGAAAAAACGTCCGGCGTGAAGAAAAACGACAAGCTGGTCAGCATGTACGCCGAACCCGTACAAGTCAAGGAACAAAAGATTAGCGAAGTGCCGAACTACGGAACCGGCTTCTCTCCTTACTTCCTGTCGCTCGGCCTGTTCGTGGGGGCTCTGATCTCCACACTGGTCGTGCCGCTCCGCGGATCGTCCGTGGCGGACGCCAGCGCGTGGAACCGGTTTGTGAGCCGTGCGCTCGCCTTTACCGGTATGGGTCTTGCCCAATCCCTCATGGCGTCGCTGCTGGTCCTGTACGGACTGGGGCTGGAAGTGAAGAGCGTTCCGCTGTTCTTCCTCTTTAGCTTCGTCACAAGCTTATGTTTCATGTTTATCATTCAGGCGCTCGTGACCTGGCTGGAAAATCCGGGCCGCTTCCTGGCGATCCTGATGCTCATTTTCCAATTGACCACGAGTGCCGGTACCTTCCCGCTGGAATTGATTCCGAACTGGATGAAGGCATTCAACCCGCTTCTTCCGATGACTTACAGCGTCAGCGGCTACAAAGCGGTCGTCTCCACGGGCGATTTCAGCCACGCTTGGAATCAACTGGCCGTGCTGGCCGGCTTCGGCGTCGTTTTCCTGGCGTTGACGCTGCTCTACTTCGTCACGCATAAACACAGTGAAGATGTGAGCGTGGAAGCGAGCCTGAAGGCTTAATTATCTTCATCATATCGGCAAGCCCGAAAAGAGAGAACCCGAACTTTTTGTTCGGGTTCTCTTTTTGGGCTTTAGCCGGTTGAATTAGCGAAGCGTGCGAAACAAAAACCACCTGCTATGCGGGTAGTGTAGTGATGCTTATAGGAAAAAACCATCTGATGGGGGCGTTAGCTAGGAGTGTTCAAGCTACGATGTATAACGAAAGGAAAAGGTGGCTTAATGGCTAATCGAAGGGATATATACTTCACCTACAAAGAGGCGCGCCTAATGTGCTTCTAAACTTCCAACTCCAAAAAGGATGCAAATCTGCAGGTATTTAAGCCGATTCCCGAGGGAATGCGAGAAAAGATGCAAATCTGCAGGCATTTCCAGCGATTTTAGAGAAACGAGCCGATTTCGCCGAAAATTCCTGCAGATTCGCAGGAATTTTGAAATTCTTGGCCCCAAACAAGAAAAAACATGCAAATCTGCAGGAATTCTATGTTATTAAGGTTGTCTGACGGGTGGTTTGATTTTGGTACACGGCAAGGGCAGCTAATGTGGCGAACGGACAGGCCCGACCATGCCTTTTTTTAGTAAATGAAGCGGAAGCGACCAAAAACTTGGCGGATGGATGATTTTCCTTCTAAAATTTCTTAGCTTTAGTGCAAAAGAAAGAGAAGATAGTGCAAAAACAGTAGCGGCGTTTTCCGTTAGAATAAAAATACTAAATAAAACATGTCGTTAACAGTAAGGTTTAGTTTATTTATAGAAAGGTTGACGCTGAACATGAAACATACGGTTATACCACCAAAGCAGGGACTGTACGATCCGACGTTTGAAAAAGACGCCTGCGGCATGGGGTTTGTGGCCCATATCAAAGGCAAGGCCTCCCATGACATCGTTAGTCAGGCTTTGACGATGCTGACGAATATGGAGCACCGCGGAGGCCAGGGGAGCGAGCCGAATTCGGGGGACGGCGCAGGTATTTTACTGCAAATCCCGCACCGCTTTTTTGCGGCGGAGGCCGAGAAGCTGGGCTACCGCCTTCCCGAGGCCGGTCAATACGGGGTAGGCATGCTGTTCCTGCCGCATGACGAGAAGGTCCGCGGCCGTCAGGAGGCGGAGTTGACCCGGATCATCGAGGAAGAAGGCCAACAGGTGATCGG
The DNA here is from genome assembly GCF_020179875.1 of Paenibacillus sp. alder61. Classification (NCBI taxonomy): domain Bacteria; kingdom Bacillati; phylum Bacillota; class Bacilli; order Caryophanales; family Paenibacillaceae; genus Paenibacillus; species Paenibacillus sp. alder61. The sequence continues at coordinate 74,709 of NZ_JAIUDG010000023.1, read as the reverse complement.
GTTCCGGACCGTGCCTACCCGTGACGACATGCTGGGCAAATCGGCAAAAGAGGCGAAGCCGTTCGTGCGTCAAATTTTCATTTCCCGCGGCGCGGGATTGACGACCGACCTGGATTTTGAACGCAAGTTGTACGTGATCCGCCGCCGGGCCGAGCTGGCCATTCGCTATAGCGGCGAGGCGGAGGGAGACGCTTTTTACGTATCGAGCATGTCCTGCCGGAAGGTGGTCTACAAAGGGATGCTCACCACGGAGCAGGTGGGACAGTTCTACCTCGATCTGCAGGATGAGCGTCTTGAGTCGGCGATCGCGCTCGTGCACTCCCGCTTCAGTACGAACACCTTCCCGAGCTGGGAAAGAGCGCATCCGTACCGCTTCATGATCCACAACGGGGAGATCAACACCCTGCGCGGAAACGTGAACTGGATGCGGGCCCGTCAATCGTTGTTCGAAACGGAAGCCTTCGGCGCCGATCTGGAAAAGGTCAAGCCCGTGATCAATCCGGACGGATCCGATACGGCGATGTTTGACAATACGTTTGAATTTCTGTACCTGAGCGGCCGCTCCCTCCCGCATGTCGCCATGATGATGGTTCCTGAGCCTTGGAGCAACCATGCCGATATGGACGAGGACAAGAAGGCGTTCTACGAATACCACAGCGCATTAATGGAGCCTTGGGACGGCCCGGCCGCCATGGGCTTTACGGACGGCGTGCAAATCGGCGCGATCCTGGACCGCAACGGCCTCCGTCCTTCCCGTTATTACGTGACAAAAAACGATCTGATCGTGCTTTCGTCCGAGGTGGGAGTACTCGACATCCCGGTGGAAGAAGTGCTCTATAAAGACCGTTTGCGTCCGGGCCGGATGCTGCTCGTGGATACGAAAGAAGGACGCATTATTTCCGACGAGGAAGTGAAGGCGTCCATCGCCAAGGAAAATCCTTACCGCGTCTGGCTGGATGAGCACATGGTGCTGCTGGAGGATCTGCCCGAAGCGCCGGAAACGCCGGCGGACCGCCACGAGAACATTACGCTGCGCCAGATGGCGTTCGGCTACAGCTTTGAGGATTTGCGCAAGGTGTTTGAACCGATGGCGCTTACCGGGGCCGAGGGCATCGTTTCGATGGGGTACGACGCTCCGCTTGCCGTGCTTTCGGATCGTCCGCAGCGTCTGTACAACTACTTCAAGCAGATGTTCGCCCAGGTGACGAATCCGCCGATCGACGCCATCCGCGAGGAGCTCGTGACTTCGACGGCGACGATGATCGGTCCGGAGCGGAATCTGCTCAAGCCGGAACCGGAGAGCTGCCGCCAAATCCGACTGGAGACGCCGATATTGTCCAACGAGGAGTTTGCCAAGTTGCGCCACATTCGCCGTCCGGGCTTCAAAGCGATGACGATTCCGATCCTGTTCCCGGCGGATCAAGGCGCGGAAGGGCTGCGCCAGGCGCTCGACACACTCTGCGAAGCGGCGGACCGCGTGATCGCGAAGGGTCATAACATCCTGATTCTGTCCGACCGCGGCGTGGACGCCGAGAACGCCGCCATCCCGGCGCTGCTCGCCGTTTCTTCGCTGCATCATCATCTCATCCGTCAGGAAACGCGGACCAAGGTCAGCATCCTGCTGGAATCCGGGGAGCCGCGCGAAGTCCATCATTTTGCCCTGCTGCTCGGATATGGTGTCAACGCGGTGAATCCTTATCTCGCGTTCGAAACGTTGGATGATATGATCTCCCAGGGACTGCTGCAAGGCATTTCCCATTACAAAGCGGTGGGCAACTTCATCAAGGCCGCGACCAAAGGCGTCATAAAGACACTGTCCAAAATGGGGATCTCCACCATTCAGTCCTACCGGGGGGCGCAGATTTTTGAAGCGGTGGGCTTGAAAGAAGACTTCGTGGACCGTTACTTCACCTGGACGCCGTCCCGGATCGGCGGCATCGGGCTGGAAGAGGTGGCGCAGGAGACGCTGTCCCATCACTTCCGCGCTTTCGCCAGCCAGGACGGCAAAGATCCGGTGCTGGATTCCGTAGGGGAATACCAATGGCGGAATGACGGAGAGGAGCATCTTTTCAACCCGCAGACCGTGCATCTGCTTCAGCAATCCGTTCGTACCGGCGATTACGGACTTTATAAAAAATTCGCGTCCCTCGTTCAAGGGGAAAACGAGAAGCATCTTACGCTTCGTTCATTGCTGGATCTGAAACCGGTCGGACCTAAGGTTCCGCTGGACGAAGTTGAGTCGGCCGCGTCGATTATGCGCCGCTTCAAAACAGGAGCGATGTCGTTCGGTTCGATCAGCAAAGAGGCGCACGAGTCGATCGCGATCGCCATGAACCGTATCGGCGGCAAGAGCAATACCGGCGAGGGCGGCGAGGACCCGGCCCGTTATGTGCCGGACGCCAACGGCGATCTGCGCCGCAGCGCGATCAAGCAGGTCGCCTCGGGCCGCTTTGGGGTCACCTCGCATTACCTGGTCAACGCCGATGAAATTCAGATCAAGATGGCGCAGGGCGCCAAGCCGGGCGAAGGCGGACAGCTTCCGGGCCGCAAGGTGTATCCTTGGGTCGCCGAAGTCCGGGGTTCCACGCCGGGCGTGGGTCTGATTTCGCCGCCGCCGCACCACGATATTTATTCGATTGAGGATTTGGCGGAGCTGATCTACGACTTGAAGAACGCGAATCCGCAGGCGCGGATCAACGTCAAGCTGGTATCCGAAGCCGGCGTCGGCACGATCGCCGCGGGCGTGGCCAAAGGCCGTGCCGACGTCATTCTCGTCAGCGGCTATGACGGCGGGACCGGAGCTTCGCCGCAAAGCTCGATCCGCCATGCGGGCCTCCCTTGGGAGCTCGGGCTCGCCGAAACGCAGCAGACGCTGATGCTGAACAATTTGCGCGACCGCGTCGTTCTGGAGACGGACGGCAAAATGCTCACCGGACGCGACCTCGCCGTCGCCGCGCTGCTCGGCGCCGAGGAGTACGGTTTCTCGACGGCTCCGCTCGTGGCGGTCGGCTGCATCATGATGCGCGTCTGCCAGCTGGATACTTGCCCGGTCGGCGTCGCCACCCAAAATCCGGAGCTGCGCAAAAACTTTACGGGCGATCCGCAGCATGTGGTCAATTTCATGACCTTCGTGGCCGAAGATCTCCGCGAGTGGATGTCCGAGCTCGGCTTCCGCAACCTGGATGAAATGATCGGACGGACCGACTGCCTGGATACGCTCAAAGCGATCGATCATTGGAAGAAGAAGGGCGTCGATCTGTCCTCCCTGCTCCACATGCCGGAGGTGCCTGAGGGCGGCAGCCGTTACTGCACCCGCCGGCAAAACCACGGCCTGGAGGAGACGCTGGATATGACGCGTCTCCTGGAGCTGGCGGCGCCGGCGCTGGAGCGCGGCGAAGCCGTCAGCGCGGTGCTGCCGATCTGCAACGTGAACCGGGCGACGGGGACGATCCTCGGGAGCGAAGTGACGCGCATTTACGGCGCGGCTGGACTGCCGGAGGATACGATTACGTTCCGGTTTGAAGGATCGGCGGGCCAAAGCTTCGGCGCCTTCGTGCCGAAGGGCATGACGCTGACGGTGGAAGGCGACGCGAACGACTACACCGGCAAGGGGTTGTCGGGCGGCAAGGTCGTCGTGAAGCCGTCGCCGCAGGCTACGTTTGCCGCCGAGGAGAACATCATCGTCGGAAACACGTCGTTCTACGGGGCGACCGGCGGGGAAGCCTACGTGCGCGGCATCGCGGGCGAGCGCTTCGCGGTCCGCAACTCCGGCGCGAACATCGTGGTCGAAGGCGTAGGCGACCATGGCTGCGAATATATGACCGGCGGACGCGTTGTCGTCCTCGGCGAAACCGGCCGCAATTTCGCGGCGGGCATGTCGGGCGGGATCGCTTACGTCCTCGATGTGACGGGCGATTTCATCAAGCGTTGCAACCTGGAGATGGTTCTGCTGGAGCAGGTGGCCGAACCGGAAGAAGCCGACCAGCTCCGCACGCTGATCAGCCGCCATGTCCTGTATACGGACAGCATCGTCGGCCGCCGCGTGCTGGACAATTGGAACGACCTGCTGCCGAAATTCGTCCGCGTCATTCCGAAAGATTACAAACGGATGCTGGAGCAAATCCGTAAGGTGGAGAACGAAGGCTTGAAGGGCGAGGCCGCCCTGCTCGCCGCCTTCGAAGCCAACACGCGGGAGCTTGCCCGCTCCGGCAACTAAACCGCAAACGAAAAGGCGCCGCCTTCGTCAGGAAAATGACGGGGCGGCGTTTTTTCATATACATTCGCATGGAATTAACAGGAAAACCTCCCCTTAATTCCTCCTGAAACTGCCGCAGAGAAATAATAACGGGAAGAAGTCCCGCTAATAACGAGGATATTAGCCGTAAGGCGCCGAATCGCCCGAATTAGCGGGAAAAATTCCAGGTAAATGGACTCTTTAGGCAAAATCTAACACAATTAGCGGGAGAAATTCCCGTTAGTTGTGTAAGGCGCCACAGGAGCTATTGGCGAAGCGGCGAGGGAAACTGAATTTTAGCATAAACCGGCGCGATTCGTACATGTTAAAATCAAGTGTAGGCAAAAACTTCATAGGGGGAGATCCTTGTGGCAAACATTGTTTTTATTTCACCGGGCAAATACATTCAAGGCCAAGGCGCCTTGCAGGAACTGGGTAAACACATCAAAGAACTGGGACGCAAACCGCTCATAATGGCCGATGAAGTAGTTTGGAACATTACGGAGGATCGGATCAAACAAAGTTTGTCCTCGGAGCGGCTGGACTTTCATTTTGTTTTGTTCAACGGGGAGGCCTCTTCAAATGAAGTCAACCGCATTGCCCGGGAAGGCAAGGCGCAATCGGTGGACTTCGTCATTGGGGTCGGTGGAGGCAAAACGTTGGATACGGCCAAGGCGGTTTCGGATGAGTTGAAGTCCAAAGTGGTAATCGTCCCGACTACCGCGTCGACCGACGCGCCCACAAGCGCTTTGTCCGTGATTTACAGTGATGAAGGGGTCTTTGAGGCCTATCGTTTCTACCATAAAAATCCCGACCTGGTACTGGTGGATACCGCTATTGTGGCCAAAGCGCCGGCCCGCCTGTTCGCTTCGGGAATCGCCGATGCGATGGCGACTTGGATCGAAGTGCGTGCGACAGTCAAAAGCAACGGTGCCGCGATGTCCGGCGGCAAACCGAGCATTGCCGCCCAAGCCATTGCGAAGGCTTGTGAAGAAACGCTGTTCAAGTACGGGATCCCCGCCTATCAAGCCGTGCAAAAAGGGCTGGTCACCCGACATGTGGAGGCGGTGGTCGAAGCCAACACCCTTCTGTCGGGTCTTGGCTTCGAAAGCGGCGGCCTGGCGGCGGCGCACGCCATTCATAACGGATTTACGGTGTTGTCGGGCGACATCCACCACTTAACCCATGGAGAAAAAGTAGCCTATGGGACGCTGGTGCAGTTGGTGCTTGAACTCCATCCGGAAGAAGAGATCCTCAAGTATATTAGCTTCTACCGAAAGCTGGGTCTTCCGACAACCTTGAAAGAGCTGCACCTGGAGCAGGTTACTTTTGATGAGTTGCTTAAGGTAGGCCAAGCCGCAACACAGCCTAATGAAACCATGGTGAATCTGTCGGATGAAGTCACAGCCGAGCAGGTAGCGTCCGCCATCCTAGCCGTGGATGTGTTAAGCGGACAGATTGCGGAGGCTTAAATCAACCGCTTATCTGAAAATATACCGGAAGAAGACAAGAAGCGAGAGTGCATGCCGGATGTGCGCTCTCGCTTTTTTTTCATTATCGGACGTAACTTTTTAGAAATCATCCCCAATACTCTAGCCGATAAAAGATTTAAACACATAAAATCATGATAGGATAACATAGATTTTTACAATATTTGGATGTATAATTGTGTTGGAAAAGAACGAAATTTGTTGAACAACTTGTTCTTTTGGTATCGTTGGCATAAAAGGAGGTGTCGCCCATGCAAATATCCAGACAAGAGATACTTAAACGGCTAAATGCCCAAATCAAAGTCAACGGGCATATTATAGGTGTCGCTGCGGGCAGCGGGATGACGACCAAATACAGTGTTTTGGGCGGGGCGGATCTTATTCTGGCCCTCAGTGCCGGACGCTTTCGACAGATGGGCCGGGCGTCTCTGGGATGTTATCTTTGTTATTCCAACAGCAATGAAGCCGTAATGGATTTTGCCTCGCGCGAGTTGATGCCGCTCCTGCAGGATACTCCGATTTTATTCGGGCTGAACGCTACGGACCCCGGTATTTCCCTCCCGGAATACATAAGGCATATTAAAAAATCCGGCTTTGACGGAATCAACAACTGGCCCACGATCGGACTGATCGACGGGAAGTTTCGCGAGGCGCTGGAGGAGGAAGGGATCTCCTATCGTCAGGAAATCGAGGCGATCCGCCTTGCCCATGAGCAAGGGCTGTTTACCTTGGCCTTCGTCTTTGATGCCTGGCAGGCGGAGCAGATGCTGAAGGCCGGGGCGGATATTATCTGCGCCCATTTGGGGCTGACGACCGGCGGCGTCTTGGGCGCGAAGAAAGTGCAGTCGTTGGAAAGAGGGCGAGGGGACGCCCAGCGGATTTTCGATACATGCGAACGGATTCGTCCCGAGGCGATAAAGATGGTCTACGGCGGCCCGATCAAATCCTCCATCGATGCCCGCTACTTTTACGACAATTCCGCCTGCCAAGGCTTTGTAGGCGGATCGTCCTTCGAACGGATTCCGGCGGAAAAAGCGATTTTGAACACCACCAAATCCTTTAAAATTTCGCAAAGCGACGAGGAAGAGAACAGCCTGATCAAGGTGTTGAACGGACAGGCCCAGGACTATGATTATGTGGAGTTTATCAAAGAGCATATCACCCACCACTATAATGAGCCTATCCTCCTCAGCGAGCTGGCCTTGGCGGCCCATGTCACGCCTTCCTATTTGAGCGCCAAGTTCAAACGGATTGTCGGTTGCAGCTTTACGGAATATTTGATCCGTTTCCGGATGAACAAGGCGGGGGACTTCCTGAGGGAGACCGACATGCCCGTGGGAAAGGTGGCGGAGCTGGTGGGCTATGGCGATTATTTTCAATTCACCAAAATATTCAAGAAATATAAAGGCATGACGCCTACAGGTTATCGAAAAAGCAACACCCCGAAATAAACGGACGGCGAAGCAAAATCCAATATAAGCACAAAAACGGCTTATTTCAAGCAATATCAATATTTCCGCCGAGCCGTACAATTAAATTATCAGTTTTGAAAGCCGTTACAATCTCAACGGCGGTGAGAAACGGATCATTTCAGGAGGTGTTGTTCATCCATGAAAACTGTAGCGATCGTGGGGACGTTCGACAGCAAGGGGAAGGAGTTCCTTTACTTGAAGGAGCTGTTTACTGAAATCGGCCTTAACACCTTGACCCTGCATACGGGAACATTTGAACCCGCCTTTGTTCCCGATGTGTCCAACGAAGAAATTGCCGCCGAGGCGGGCGAAAATCTTCGGGAACTGGTAGCCCGCAAAGACCGGGCGTGTGCCACAGCGGCTATGGCCAAGGGAACCGAAAAAATCGTTCTCCGCCTTTATCAGGAAGGCAAGTTCCAAGGCATCATCTCTTTGGGCGGCTCGGGAGGCACCTCGATTATTACGCCGGCCATGCGGGCTCTTCCCATCGGCGTGCCGAAAATTGTGGTATCCACCATGGCTTCCGGGAACACCGAACAGTATGTGGGCACCAGCGACGTGATTTTGATGCCTTCGATTGTCGATGTGGCCGGACTCAATTCCATTTCCACCAGGATTTTCAGCAATGCGGTCTTTGCCATGGCGGGCATGCTGGAGCATGAAGTTACGAAGGTGGAGAAAAAACCATTGGTTGCCGCCACCATGTTTGGGGTAACGACCCCTTGCATAGAAACGGCGAAGGCCTATTTGGAGGAGCAGGGCTATGAAGTGCTGGTTTTCCATGCAACCGGAACCGGTGGCCGCACGATGGAGGATCTGGTACGCAGCGGATATTTCCAAGGTGTGCTGGATTTGACCACGACCGAATGGTGCGATGAGCTGTTCGGCGGCGTGCTGAATGCCGGGCCGAATCGCTGCGAAGCCGCCGGACTTTACGGCGTCCCGCAGGTGGTTTCCGTGGGGGCTTGCGATATGGTTAACTTCGGCCCGATCGATACCGTGCCTGAGCGCTACAAGCACCGCAACCTTTATCGCCATAACCCGACGGTTACCCTGATGCGCACCACGGTGGAGGAGAACAAAGCCGTTGGCGAGAAGTTGGCGGAGAAGCTGAACCTGGCCAAGGGTGAAAGCGTTTTAATGTTGCCGTTGAAGGGCGTCTCCATGATTGACGCCGAGGGTCAACCTTTCTATGGCCCTGAGGAGAACGAAGCTTTGTTCGATGCTTTAAGAACCAACTTAAATCGCAGCAAGGTGGAGCTTTGCGAATTGGATGAGCACATTAACGACGATTCCTTTGCGCTTGCCGCCGCCAAAAAGCTCATCGCTATGATGGAGAGCAAATAATCATTCACAGGAAAAAGGAGAAATCAAATATGAATACGATGACCCGAAACGAAATTCTGGCCAAATTCAAAGCGGAAGTTGAAGGCGGAAAAATCCTTCTGGGCGTAGGCGCCGGCACCGGCATTACCGCCAAGAGCAGCGAAGCGGGCGGCGCCGATATGCTGATTATATACAACTCCGGCCGTTACCGTATGGCCGGCAGAGGTTCTTTGGCCGGGCTTCTCGCCTATGGCGATGCCAATGCGATCGTGGTCGAAATGGCTTCCGAGGTGCTGCCCGTCGTAAACGACATTCCGGTGCTGGCCGGCGTTTGCGGTACCGACCCGTTCCGCGTCATGGACATTTACTTAAAACAATTAAAGGATATGGGGTTCAACGGCGTGCAAAACTTCCCGACGGTGGGGCTCATCGACGGTGTGTTCCGGCAAAATCTGGAGGAAACCGGTATGGGTTACGACCTGGAGGTGGAAATGATCCGCAAAGCGCATCGGTTGGACCTGCTGACCTGCCCATATGTCTTTGATCCGGAACAAGCCAAAGCGATGGCGGAAGCCGGTGCGGATATTTTGGTGGCTCATATGGGGCTTACCACGAAAGGTACGATCGGCGCGAAGACAGCGCTCACCCTGGATGATTGTGTCGTGAAAATCAAGGACATCATTGCCGCGGGTCGTTCCGTCCGTCCGGACATCATGGTCATTTGCCACGGCGGCCCGATCGCCGAACCGGCGGATGCCGCTTATATCATGCAGCATATCCCCGACATCGACGGCTTCTTCGGAGCCTCCAGTATCGAGCGTTTTGCGGCGGAGAAGGGCATCCGGGAGCAATCGGCCGCGTTCAAGGCTATTTCGAAATAAGAAAAGGCGAAGAAATCCGGATTTTATTATACCCACTCATGATAAAGTGATGGATAATAGCGGGATAAGGAGCGGTCATATGGACTTCGGTACAATAGATCAGCTTAAAAGCGAATTGGATGCCCTCCGGCCCTTGCCGGCAGCAGCAGTCAAAAATCTGGAAGAAATCGATCGTGTCGAATGGACCTACCACTCGAATGCGATGGAAGGAAACACGCTGACCCTTCTGGAAACGAAACTTGTTCTCGAAGATGGTTTGACCATCGGGGGCAAAAAGCTGAGTGAGCATTTTGAAGTCGTCAACCATTCCGAAGCTATTGATTATGTTCAAGATATCGTAGACCGCAAGATTGAATTAACCGAATTCGTGATCAAGTCGCTTCATCATCTTGTTCTGAAAAATATCGACGACGAACTTTCCGAGAAAATGGAGCAATTACTCCAGTGGTATGACGAGCAAAAAGATAAGCTTCATCCCGTCCGATTAGCTGCGGAATTCCACTTCCGCTTCGTCTATATTCATTCTTTCAACGATGGGAACGGGCGAACGGCAAGGCTCCTGATGAACTTGATCCTTATGAAATACGGATATCCTCCGGCCATCGTCAAGGCTGAGACCATGGATCGGTTAAGGTATTACGAGACGCTGGAAGCTGCAAGCGTGCAAAGTGAGCTGGAGCCGTTTGTAGAATTGATCGCCGGATGCGTAGAGAAGAGCTTGCGGAGATATATCGGTACGATAAAGTAAATGAAGACGACGATAAAAGAAGACGGCCCTGGTACCCGGCCGTCTTCTTTGCATCCTATTTTTCCATTAGCCGCCAAGCTGCGATTTTACCTGCTGAATTTCCTGGTTATCGGCCATCATCGCCGGCTGGTAATAACCTTTCGACTGGGCCAGCCTGAACAGTTCGTACTGCGAGGTTTCGCAGTTGTTTCTGATCTGCTGAATGGTCGATCTGAGTTGGGGGTTGGCGCATTCCGAGATCACGCTGGCATAGGTAGTCAGGCTGCTTTTGACCATGGAAAGCGCATCATTGACCATGTCTTTATCCTGCATCACGTCGCCGTGCCTCCTCCCTAGTTCAAGAATGACATAAGCTGTTCTTTGGTGTTTAACGCGTCCTGGGCCGATTTTTCGAAATAAGCCTTCACCTGCGGATCGGTACACTGCTGCGCGTAGGTCAGCATCTTTTGGTTTGCCGTTTCATGCGCGCCGATCAGATGACGCAGGCTTTGTAACTCCTGCTGATTGATCTGGGCCATTTCTTCCTGCTCCTTTCAGGGGACTCGCAGGTTATTGTCCTCTTCTTTGCATGTAAATATGCAGGAACCCATTCTATCGGTATTTATGGTAAAATAGGGTAAAATACCGGCGCATGAATCAAGAATCCGATGGGTTGGTCAGGAGAGGGAGTGAACGTATGGCGCAAGAACCAGTCGTGCGAATTCAGAACGTCACCAAAAGAATCGGATCCAAGGTGTTGATCGACCGTTTGACGCTGGATATACCGCCGGGCCAGGTGTTCGGTTTTTTGGGGCCGAACGGAGCCGGCAAGACGACGACCATCCGGATGATGGTCGGACTAATGTCGATCACCAAAGGGGATATACTCATCCAGGGAGCGAGCGTGAAAAGCGACTTTGAGCGGGCGATTTCGGCGGTCGGGGCGATTGTGGAAAATCCGGAAATGTACAAATTTCTGACCGGGTACCAGAACCTGCTGCATTATGCGCGGATGTCTCCGGGGATTACCAAGGAGCGAATTATGGAAGCGGTGGAGCGCGTGGGGATGCAGCACCGGATTCATGATAAAGTGAAAACCTACTCGCTCGGGATGAGGCAGCGGCTTGGAGTGGCTCAAGCGATTCTGCACCGCCCGAAGCTGTTGATTCTGGACGAGCCGACGAACGGCCTCGATCCCCAAGGGATACGCGAATTGCGGGATTACTTGCGGGTTTTGGCGAAGGAGGAAGGGACGACGGTGTTCGTCTCCAGCCATCTTTTGTCCGAGATGGAACTGATGTGTGATACGGTCGCGGTTATTCAGCATGGACGGCTGATCGATGTCAAAACCCTTGGAAAGGAAAACGACGCCGCGGACCGGCCTCAAGAAACCGCATTTGAAGTGGACGCTCCGGAGCGGGCGCTCCGGCTCGTTAAGGAAGGACGGCTTGAAGGCAATCATTTGATCGTCACCGCCGACCGGTCCGCAACCGCCGAAATCAATACGAAGCTCGTTTTGGCCGGGATTTCCGTATACGGCATCCGGGTTCTGACCCGTTCGCTGGAGGATCAATTTTTGGAAATGACGGGGGGCGGGCAAATTGATTGATTTTTTCAGACTCGTTCAAAATGAAAATATGAAAATATACCGTCGGATACGGACCTGGGTCATGGCGGCCATTCTGGTTTTTCTAACGATGCTATTCAGCGCTTTGTTCTATTTCGGGAGCCCGCTAAATATGGTCGGAGCCTGGGAAGCGGTAGATCAATTATCTTTTCTCTACTATTTGGTCACGATTTACTCGGTGGTCGTCGCCTCGGACATCGTCGCGGGAGAGTTTACGTGGGGGACGGTCAAGCTGCTGCTCATTCGGCCTTGGACGCGCACAAAAATCCTGGTGTCCAAGCTGTTGGCGGTATTGTTGTTTACCGTCTTGATGACGGCCGTGTTTCTGCTGGCCTGTATCGCGGTTTCGTTTCTTCTGTTCCCGAATATTTCGTCCGGGATCTTCCCGGAAGGGCCTGGAGCGTTCGGAATGATTATGGAGGACTTGCTTTACCGGTATATCGATCTTCTGGTGATCACCATCTTTTCGTTTATGATTTCCACCGTATTCCGGTCGGGGGGAATCGCCATCGGTCTGTCGATGTTCATTTTGTTTGCCGGCGGCCTTTTTACGATGCTGTTCCATCCGTTACGCTACCCTTGGGCAAAGTACATGCTGTTCGTCAATATGGATTTAAGCAAATACCGGGGAGGTCAAATCGGGCCTGCGGGAATGACGCTGGGCTTCTCGGCCGCCGTTCTGGGCGTCTATGTGATTGCTTTCCTGGTCATCGCCTGGCTCGTGTTCAAAAAGCGGGATGTCGCCGCGTAATCATAAGCGTGTAATCATAAGCGCGTAATCCTTAAAAGGAAACCCAACAAAAAAGTTCCCGTTTGCGTCTATGCACCCGGGAACTTATTTTTTTCGATCCACCGCGATTACCCCGCTTCAGGCTGAGCCGCTTTTTTCGAGGACTTCTCTTTGACGGAAAGCACGGAAGGGGAGGTCTTCTCCATTTGCGCCGATCCGTTCAGGAGCCCTCCTTCGACGATGACCAGCTTCGCGACATTGACGCTTCCCTCAACCTGCCCGCTGCCGGTAATGGTGAGCCGCCCCTGGCTGGTGATGTCGCCGATCACTTTACCGGCCACGACAATGTCGCTCCCTTTAATATTGGACAAGGCTTCCCCGGTTTCCCCGATCACGACCTGCCCGCCGCACTCGATGTCACCGTAAAACTTCCCCTCGATGCGCAAGTTGGTTTGACATTCCAGCTTTCCTTCCGCCGAACTTCCTTTTCCGATCAGCGTGTCCGTACCGCCTGTAATCGTATTGTTCTTTTTGAGCATCGTTTTTTTTAGCCTCCTTTAGGAATATAAAAATCAGACTGGACGACGGTAACTTACTTCAGATAAGGCAGCGGGTCGACAGGTTCTCCTTGCTTGACGATCTCGAAATGAAGGTGGGGGCCGGTACTGCGGCCGGTACTGCCGAGGCTGCCGATTTCCTGCCCTTTTTTGACGCTGTCGCCTGTGGAAACGCCGATCTGGCTGAGATGCAGGTACCAGGTTTGCAGTCCTCCCGGATGCTCGACCACGATGTATTTGCCGTGAGATCCGTCCTTGGCGGTCGTAATGACTTTTCCCGCACCCGCCGCGTAGACCGGGTCGCCGGTTCGTCCGGCAATGTCGATCCCCGCGTGAAAAGAGGCCCGTCCCGAGAAAGGATCCCTCCTGTAACCGAAATTGGAAGTGAGGCGCTTGGACAACGTGGGCCATTCGCTGGGAGTCCCCGAAATCGAGTGCTGCGTCTGGCGGGCTTTTTTTAGCGTATTGGGGATGTTGCGTTCCATCTCGTCCAGGAGCGAGCTCATCTCCGCAAATTGTTCACGGGTTACGGCAGCCAACCGTTCGATTTCGTTCTCGTGGACCGCTATGAACTCGCCTCCCACCCCGAGGGTTTCGGGTTCTTCGTAGGACAGGGAAGAGAGGTTCCGCAAGCCTTCCTGTCCGCCGTATTTCTTGATGAATTGCTGCAGCTCGGTTTCAAGCTCGGACACGCGCTCCATCCGGTCCATCACTTCGCGGGACTGCCCGGATAACGCGATTACTTCATTCTGGAGCCTTTCGATGGCCGCGTTCTTGTCGGTCACGACCGCTTCGAATCGCAGTTCCTGGTTCCGGATCTGGTGCTCCAATCGGGAAATCGTCTGGCTGGATTGAACTTGGAGGCTGATGATCAGCCCGGAAATGGACAGTATGGCAAGGAGCGGCACGGCGATGACCAGCGGCTTGGAAACCTGAAGCTGTTTTACAGGCTGGTTGGCATCCCTTAGGACGAGCAAGGTCATCCGCTGGGGGTGGGCGAGGCCTAAACTGGCGGTTTTCATGGCATCTCCCTTCCTCTCAAAATGAGCTTCTATAACTTATCTATTCCTATGACTCTTAAAACATGTCAAAAATCCGGCTTTGTCTGATATATCGGGGGACGAGGCGAACCGGAACCTGAATAAAGCGAACGCAGAATGGTTAATGCTGATTGAAGGGAAGGGTGAAGACCATGGTGTGGCTGGTGGCCGTTTTACTCGCATTCATTTTTCAAATCGCTACGATTCTTGTATTGGAGTTTCGGAAGCCCAGCAAGGCGATCGCCTGGATGTTCATTCTGTTCGTCGTCCCGCTGATCGGCTTTATTCTCTATTATTTCGTGGCCCAGGATTATAAAAAGCGCAGAAAGCTGCGCAGTCAAGGGACCCGGCTGTTCCAGGAGATGAAGGCCAAGCTGTGGCAGCAGTCGGTCATTGTGGAGAGTTCCGGCCAGATGAACAACAAAGGCTTCGAAGGGCAGGAGCGCCTTTTCGGCCTGTTGACCCATCTCTCGGAGAGCCCGATTACCGGATGCAACGAGACCAGGGTGCTCAGCAGCGGGGAAGAAGCTTTTGAGGCCATGCTCGAAGAAATGAGAAAAGCCAGGCATCATATACATATCGAATTTTATATTTTTCGGGATGACGGTCTGGGCGGGCGATTTAAAGAGGTTATGAGCCAAAAAGCCCGGGAGGGCTTAAAGGTGCGTCTGATTTGCGACGGGTTGGGCAGCTACCATTTGTCGCGTTCTTTTGTACGGGAACTGCGGGAGGCCGGGGTGGAGGTTTATTTTTTTCTGCCTCCGCTGATCGCCACGCTGGACCGCCGCATCAACTACCGCAATCATCGTAAAATCATCGTCGTGGACGGAACGGTCGGATTTGTGGGCGGCCTGAATGTCGGCGACGATTATCTCGGGCTCTACGATAAAGTAGGGTATTGGCGGGATACCCATTTGCAGATCAAGGGAGACGCCGTTTATTTTTTGCAAAATACGTTTCTCGGCGATTGGAAACTGGCCGCAGGTCAGCCCGTTCACGACCCGGATCTGTTCCCCGAACATCATTGTCTAGGCAGGGAACAGGTGCAAATTCTGGCCAGCGGCCCGGACCAGCACTGGAACGCCATCCAGGAGATGTGTTTCGGTGCCATCGCCGTGGCCAAGCGGCGGATTTGGATCGCGACCCCGTATTTCATCCCGGACGCGAGCGTCTACGAGGGCCTCAAAACTGCGGCGGTCAGCGGCATCGATGTCAAGATCATCATCCCTTACAATTCCGACAGCCGCCTTGTAAAGCTGGCCTCACTGTCTTATGTGGAGGAACTGCTTCAAGCGGGAGTCGAGTTTTACGAATACACCAAAGGCTTCATGCACGCCAAAGTGCTGATCGTCGACGACTTGCTGGCCTCCGTGGGAACCGCGAACATGGATATGCGCAGTTTCTTTTACAATTTCGAAATGACGGCCCTGCTGTTCGACGAAAAAGCGATCGCCCGCCTGTCCCTGGACTTCCAGCAGGACATGGCCGACTCCCGCCGCATCAACCCGCGGGAATTCGCCCGTCGCTCCCGCAGGCAGCGCGCGGCCGAACTGGTCGCGCGGCTCCTCTCGCCGCTGCTGTAGGGCGGGATCGCGGGAAGAGCCGCTTCGCGCAACGGAGCGAGCGGCGCCTGTGCGCGAAGCGGACGTGGGGCAAGTGGCGCCTGTGCGGCGCGGGCGTGGGGCGACCCGGGCGGGAGCGGGGGCCGATCCGGCGACCGCGCGGTCGGAGCAAGTAGCGCCTGTGCGGCGCGGACGCGGGGGGTGACCCGGCGCCCAAGGGCGATCGCGCGGTCGCGAGCAAGCAGCGCTTGTGCGGCACGGGCGTGGGGCGACCCGGGACCGGTGGGAGCGGGGGCCGATCCGGCGCTCAGGTGCTCCGTGCGGCGAAAAAGGAACCGGTCCAAAAATTTTAACGGACATAATAGCCGCTAAATCGTGAAAAACGGGTCTATCGGAAATCTAACGGAAATAATAGCTGCTATTCCTGAGAAATCGGAGGTTTCCAACCCGAAATCACCGAAATAGCCGCTACTACGTCCGTTAGAATTCTGAATGAGCTGTTTTGGCCGAAATAGCGGCTATGATTTCCGTTAGAATCCCGGTCCCGTCGGGCCCCGCTCCGCGCACAGAGCTAGAGGACTAGGCGGGTGCGAACCGGACCTGGGGCAAGTGGCGGTGCTGCGCGGACGCTCGGAAGCCCCGGGACCGGTGAGAGCCGGGTGGGAACGGGGGCCATCCGGCGACCAGGGCTTCACGCGGTCGGAGCAGCCGGATCCGGCGCCCCTGGGGCGACCGCCCGATCGGAAAAGGACCGGTCCAAAATTCTAACGGACGTAATAGCCGCTAAATCGTGAAAAACGGGTCTATCGGAAATCTAACGGAAATAATAGCAGCTATTCCTGAGAAATCGGAGGTTTCCAACCCGAAAACACCGAAATAGCCGCTACTACGTCCGTTAGAATTCTGAATGAGCTGTTTTGGCCGAAATAGCGGCTATGATTTCCGTTAGAATCCCGGTCCCGTCGGGCCCCGCTCCGCGCACAGAGCTAGAGGACTAGGCGGGTGCGAACCGGACCTGGGGCAAGTGGCGGTGCTGCGCGGACGCTCGGAAGCCCCGGGACCGGTGGGAGCCGGGTGGGAACGGGGGTGATTCGCCGCCAATGGGCGACCACGCGGTCGGAGCAGCCGGATCCGGCGCCCCTGGGGCGACGGCCCGATCGGAAAAGGACCGGTCCAAAATTCTAACGGACGTAATAGCCGCTAAATCGTGAAAAACGGGTCTACAGGAAATCTAACGGAAATAATAGCTGCTATTCCTGAGAAATCGGAGGTTTCCAACCCGAAAACACCGAAATAGCCGCTACTACGTCCGTTAGAATTCCGAATGAGCCGTTTTGGCCGAAATAGCGGCTATGATTTCCGTTAGAGTCCCGGTCCCGGTGGGCCCCCTTCGCGCGCACCGAAGGTAGATCCCGCTGTGTAGTGCGCACAAGGAGCAAGTGGCGCTGGGCGACACGGCCATGGAGCGGCCCCGGAGCTGCCACTGCTCCGGTGTGCGCCGCATGGGATCGGAGCCGCCCCTGCTCCGGTGGGCACCGTATGGGATCGAGCCTGCCCCGGCGTCCGGAGGCGACCGTGCGCTACAAAATCCTGGGAGTCCGGCTGCCCCCTTAGGGACTCAGCTTTGAGCAAGCTTGTATGTGCGATAGCGCAGGTCTCCGCTCGCAACATTCAGCAGGTTCCTCTCCAAAAGACTGCGCAGCACGTCTCTAGTCCGTCGTTCGGAAAGCCGCAAATGGAGAGAAAGCTCCAAGGGTGTAAACGGCCGCAGCAAACGGCGGGCATAGCGCACGGTTTCAGCCTCGGCCCAGTTTAAATCGGACGGAACCGCACCGGACAGGAACTTTCCGACAAAAGCGAGGACCAACTGCTTGCAGACGGCCGGGTCCTCTTTGACGGAGAGGTAGGCAATCGGGAGAAAGTGCCAGTCGTCCATAACCAGCAGGGCTTGCTTCATGCATAAATCCTTAAACCGGCTGGCCTCGATATCTCGAGCGTGGGAGCGAAAACCATGCAGCTCGATGCAGCCTTTTGCGCCACCCGGCATGTAGGCAAGATCAAGATAGCGGCATCCGTTGTTTAAATCCCGTACCTCGTACTCTGCATATAAATGATCCAGGTTTCCAATGGTCGGAAACCAGATTGCGCGCAGAAACTCCACGGTGCCATGACCCAACCCGTTTGCCAAAAGCTCTCGCCTCCTCGCATTCGTCTCTTCCTTTAACTGCCGCTGCAGCCAATTCGCATACACCTCTTCGAATAGGTTCATTTTCATCCTCCACCTTTTTCATTAGTATAAAAAAACCGCCCCAATACGCGGCTCCTAGAGGGGGCTGCGCATCAAGGCGGCATGTGCTTCATACCGGCAGATTGGTTATTGTTTCCACATTACTGTTTCCACGTTACTGTTTCCAAGTTGCTATTTACACATTGACACATTCGCTGTCTACACATTCGCTGTCTACACATTCGCTGTCTACACATTCGCTGTCTATACATTCGCTGTCTACACATTCGCTGTCTACACATTCGCTGTCTACACATTCGCTGTCTACACATTCGCTGTCTATACATTCGCTGTCTACACATTCGCTGTCTATACATTCCCTGTCTACCCATTGCAAACGGTCACATTGTTAATTACACACCCAATGTACCGCACCGTACGCGTTAAATCAAGCGCCACTCCTTTCTCTCCCTAACGGATTCCCGGCTTCCGCAGGTGCTGCAGGATCAGCTCCACCGATTGAGGCGGCACATGCTCCAGCAGATCCCCCCGTTCCCGAAGCCGCTGCCCGATATTGAGCAAGTTAAAGTCGGCGGGGGACGGGTTCCGAGCCACTTCCTCCCACGCTAGAGGCGTCGAGACACTGGCCGCCTGCCGGGCACGAGGGGTGTAGGGGGCGGCCAGCGTTTTGCCTCCGTAGTGCTGGAGATAGTCGAAGTAGATTTTATCGCCGCGGTCTTTTTTTAAGCGTTCGATCGTAAACAGGCGCGGATGTTTCTCAGTCACATAACGGGCGACGAAATGCCCGATGAGCCGCAGTTCATCGAAGGTGACGCCGTACTCGATCGGCACGATAATCTGCAAGCCGGTCGCTCCCGAAGTTTTGGGCACCGAGGACAGGCCAAGCGAGGTGAGGATCTCGCCGACATAAAAAGCGGCTTCCATAATCCGCGGTTCTTCCTCCAGGGTCGGGTCAAGGTCGATCATCCATTCGCAGGGCAATTGCTCGCCGACATAATGCAGGGAGGGATGAAACTCGATGGCCGCCAGATTGCCGAGCCACAAAAGAACGGGAAGGCTGTTCATGACGACATACCGGATTTCCTCGTGCTCCGCGGTTTGGACAAAGGGAGGGAGCGGATCGGGGGCGTTTTTTTGGTAGAAAAACTTGCCGTGTATTCCTCCGGGGTACCTTATCGTTGTCAGCAGGCGATTTTGACAATAACGGAGCAGGTAGGGCGAAAGCTCGGCCAGCTTTTGCAAGTAGATCAGCTTCGTGATTCCGGCTTCCGGCCATAACAGCTTATCGGGGTTGCTTACGGGCACCTCGACCCCTTCTATCGTAATACTGCCTTTTATCGTACGCGCCATAACACTCACACTCTCCCTTCCAGCTTCTCTCTATAGCGTTGCCTGTTTCATGCAAACTATAAGCCGCCTTACTGAGGCAGGATCATTTAACGCCGGGCAAGAATGCCGGTAGTTCAGCGAATGCAGGGAATGCAGAGAATGCCGCTAGTTCAGCGAATACCGATGGGTCCGCCAATGTAGGCGGTTCGCAATGCTATTTTGTTCTGCGGATATCGGTAGTTCAGCTAATTCCGTCTGGTTCTGCTAATCAGTAGTTCAGCCCATACCCGGGAATGCGGAGAGGGGCAGGTGGGCACACTTGGAAAAAAGCTCGCGACAACGGAAGCAAAAAATGCGATGGAACGGAAAGAGGAGGACGAAGACATGGAGTTAAAGCCGGTTGTCCCGTTTGAGCCGGTCAGAGTGCATGAAGCGCCCCAAGGGGAAGATTGGATCGCCCAGGTGAAGTGGGACGGCGTGCGGATGCTGACTTATTTTGACGGTAAAGAAGTAAAGCTGATTAACCGAAAAGGGAACGACCGTACCCGTCAATACCCGGAATTCACCGATGTGCCGGGGTTCTGCCGCGCGGATTCGGTGATTCTGGACGGGGAGATGATCGCGATTTCCGGCGGGAAGCCCTCCTTCCACGAGGTCATGAAACGCGACAGCCTGCGGCGGGACCAGGAGATCCGCTCGGCCGTATCGCGGGTTCCGGCGATCTATATGATTTTTGACATATTGTACTGCAACGGCGACTGGGTGACGGACAGGCCGCTGGCGGAACGGCAGGAACTGCTTCGGGATATCCTCATCCCGCATGAACGGCTGCAGCCGGTTCCCAATGTGGCGGACGCGGACCGTCTTTTTACGGTGATGAAGCAGCAGGGCTGGGAGGGGATCGTCTCCAAACGGCTGAACAGCACTTATGCGATCGGCGGAAAAGATGCCCGCTGGACCAAGCTGAAGCTGGCTCATGATCTTTACGCGGCCATCGGCGGGGTCACCTACCGCGACGGCAGGGTGAACGCTCTACTGCTCGGTGTGTATGACGATGAAGGAAGGTTTCTGTATATCGGCCATGCCGGTACGGGCAAATGGAAAGCCGAGGATTGGAAAAAAATCACGGAGCTGGCGCCTCGGCTCAGAACGGGAACAAGGCCGTTCGCCAATACGCCCGAACGAATCAAGGGGGCGGACTGGCTGAAGCCCCAACTGGCCGTGAAAGTACAGTTTCTGGAGTGGACGCCCGGGGGAACGATGCGTCACCCGGTCATCCAGGGCTGGGCCGGCGTGCCTGCCGAAGCCTGCGTCCTCTCCCAGCAGGTTTAGAGCCTAAAGCCATAAGGTCGTGGAGCAGCCGATAGATGGCATTGCATAGGCGGCAGTCCAGGCATGGCGGACAGGGTCGGGCAGGCATCGCGGAGAGGCGGACAGGTCGGGCAGGCATGGCAGACAGGCAGACAGACGAACAGACGAACGGACGAACGGACGAACAGACGACCAGACGAACGGCGGAAAGGCAACAAGGCGGACCAGCAACTCAATAGACTGGCGGGCAGGCAGGCTTATATCAGGATATCGTCTTCTTGGCGGTTTTTCCCGCGCTCTTACGCTTCGGCTTGGTCACGACTTCCGGCTCGCCGGAACCTGCACCCTCCGCTGCCGCTTTGGTCCTTTTGCCGCCGCCCGCGGCCGCTCCTTCCGCCGCGGGCGCCTTCGTCCGGCCCCGCTTGGACTTGGCCGGCCCGGGATCGGTGGCGATCGGCTTGACAGCCTCGATGCTCGCCTGGAGCGCGGCCATCAGATCGATCACATTGCTTTCCGGCCTGGCCGGTGCAAGGCTGATTTCTTCTCCGGCCACTTTGCTTTCGATCAACTGCAGGAGGTTTATCCGGTAATCGTCCGTGTATTTTTCCGGCTCAAACGGGGTGGACAACTGTTCGATCAGCAGTCGGGCCATCGTAAGCTCCTTTTCGTTGGTGCTGATTTGCTCGGGAAGATTCGGCACCTGGGAGATCGGGCGGATTTCATCCGGGAAAAAGATGGTCTCGACCGCCAAACAGCCCTCCATCACCCGGATCGCGGCCAGGCTGCTCTTGGAGCGGATGGCGATTTTGGCGATCCCGATTTTACCCGATTGACGCATCGCTTCAAGCAGCAATTGATAAGCGTTCGATCCGGCTTGATCCGGAGAAAGATAGTAGGTTTTCTGAAAATAAATCGGATCGATTTCATGCAGATCGACGAAATCGAGGATTGTGATGGTTCTTTCGGTGCGGGCGGATAGCTGTTCCAATTCTTCTTTTTCAAACAGAACATACTTGCCCTTCTCGTACTCGTATCCGCGCGCAATTTCTTCCCAATTTACGTCTGCGTCACATGTCGGGCAGCGCCTGACGTACGAGATGGGACTCCCGCATTCCTTATGGATATACTTCATCGAAATATCTTTATCCTCGGTGGCGGAGAACATTTTGACCGGTACATGAACGAGGCCGAAGCTGATAGCCCCCTTCCAGACGGTATGCATCTATCAATCACTCCTTGAAATTCGCATTTTTCTTAGTATTGGATAAAATCCGGTTTTCTATAAGGGTCCGTTCCAACCGAACGGGGGTGGATTCCGTGTTGCGGGGCTTGGGACAGACCGATATAATGGGGACATACGTTTTTTGAGGGTCTTTAGATGCGCGGTGGGGATTTGCGCAAGAAGATGCGATAATGTCGCTTAAGCTTAAGCCGTTTAAGTTGTATCTACCCGACAGGGTTATACTATATTTTGGAATTCCTCGCCTCCATGCGGCGAGTTGGATCTGCGTCCTACTGATCATTAGCGTCCGTCGCATTAGCGGCGTTTTGGGCCGTTATTTCGGCCCGATTCGCATTTGCGGGAAAAATAGCGGTCAAAAAAGGCCTTATTACTCTGGTGGGGGTCCTAAAATCAGGATTTTACCTGCTTTTCACCAAAATAAGGCCTCAAAAGACCTCTATTTCTCACCAAAGGGACGATTTCGACAAAATAGCGGCGCAAAAGGCCCCTATCCACGGCGAGTTCACCAAGGACATACGATAAGTTTGCGAGCGCGGCGCTTGCTCGCAGCATGCTTATAGAGCTGATGGAAGCCACCGGCCAAGCCGGAGGTTCTGACAGAAAGAAGGTACCGGAGAATGGATGAATGGATGTTTGATAAAGCCGCCGCGGGACTCGTGTTTCGGGCGGAGAATCTGGAGGGGACGGACAGCCTCGCCGGCCGGCTGGCCAATTTGGCCGTGCCCGGGACCGTCATCGCGCTGGACGGGGACCTGGGGGCGGGAAAGACCGCCTTCTCCCAGCGGTTCGCCAAGCATTTGCAGGTCACGGACACTGTAAACAGTCCGACGTTTACTTTGATCAAGGAATATGCGGGCAGATTGCCCTTTTACCATATGGATGTGTACCGGTTGTCGCTGGAAGAGGCGGAGGAGCTGGGGCTGGATGAGTATTTTTTCGGCACCGGGGTAACTTTGGTGGAATGGGCGAGCCTGATCCAAGAACTCCTGCCGCCGGAGGCTTTGTACATATATATCGAAACGGGAATGGGCGGAGAGCGGACATTTTACTTGAAAGGCTGCGGGCAGCCTTATGAAGCTTGGATCGATCACTTGCGGGAGAATGGAGTCGGGAATAATGAGCAACGAGCATGAAGTACGGCCAATCCGGCGGTTATTGGCTTTCGATACATCGACATCCTCCCTGGCGGTGGCCGTGATGGAAGACGGCAAACTGCTGGCGGAGCGGAATATCCGCGCCGAACGCAACCATTCGGCGTATCTGGTCGGCGCCATCGGCGACGCGCTGGCGGCCGCCGGCATCGCCAAGGCGGCGCTGGACGGGGTCGCCGTCGGCGTGGGCCCGGGCTCTTATACGGGAGCCCGGATCGCCGTAACGACGGCGAAGACGCTGGCGTGGGCCCTGCACCTGCCGGTGTACGGCCTATCGAGCCTGGAGGCGCTCGCCTGGGGCGGGTTCGCGCAGGGCGCGGGCCTGGACGCCGCGAACCTCGGCGTCCCGACCTCCCCGGCGGCAGCGTCCGCCGGGGCAGCCGGAACCAGCGGGGACCACTGGGTCATCCCGCTGGTGGACGCGCGGCGCGGTCAAGCCTATACCGCGCTGTTTGCCGCCGGAGCCGGCCGGCCGTCGCCGGAGCGCATGGAGCCGGACGCCGTCCGGCTCATGGCCGATTGGACGGAGCAGCTGGGCGCCCGGCTGCGGGAACTGACGCCGGCGGAACGCCCGGCCGGCGTATGGTTCGTGGGCGAAACGGGGCAGCATGCGCCCGTGGCTGAGGTGCTTCGGCCCCTGTTGGGCGAAGCGCTGCACGTGATTCCCTACGAACTGGAGGGAATCGCCGTCGGCTTGGCCGCCGTCCGCCGGGCGCGGACGGCCGGCGGCGACGAGGTGCACGCCCTGGAGCCGAACTACACCCAACTGGCCGAAGCCGAAGCCAAACGGCTGCGGGAACGGCGTTAGGGGGCCGGCGCGAACATGGGACAATTACAGGAGGAGACCGGCGGGCATGTCCGGTTCCGCACGATGGAGCTGGGGGACATCCCCGATGTGATGGTCATCGAGCATGAGTCCTTTTCGCTGCCTTGGAGCGAAGAGGCTTTTCGCAACGAGTTGACGTTGAACCATTTCGCCCGTTACCTGATCATGGAGATGGACGGGCAACCGGTAGGGTATGCCGGGATGTGGACGATCGTCGATGAGGCGCATATTACGAATATCGCCGTCCGGACCGCTTTTCGCGGACGGCATTTGGGCGAGCGGCTGCTGCGCCGCTTGATGGAGTGGGCCGGGGAGCTCGGCATGGAACGGATGACCCTGGAGGTGCGGGCCACCAACCGGGTCGCCCAATCGCTCTACACCAAATTCGGCTTTGTTCCGGCGGGGGTGCGGAAGGGATATTATTCGGATAATCAAGAGGACGCCGTGATCATGTGGTGCGAGCTGCCCGAGGAGCTGCGCGGAAGCGGCGAGAAGGAAGGAAGCGAATAAACTTGCGGAATCAGGATTGTTATATACTTGCGGTGGAGACGAGCTGCGACGAAACGTCGGCGGCGGTCGTCAAGAACGGGACCGAGGTTCTGTCGAACTTGATCGCCAGCCAAATCGAGACGCATAAAGCGTTCGGAGGCGTTGTTCCCGAAGTCGCTTCCCGTAAGCATGTGGAGAGCATCACGCTCATGCTGGAGAAAGCGATCGACCAGGCGGGAATCGCTCCGGAAGATCTGTCCGCCGTAGCGGTGACCGAGGGGCCGGGGTTGGTCGGGGCGCTGCTGGTTGGCATTATGGCGGCGAAGAGCCTCGCTTTTGCGCTGGACAAGCCTTTGATCGGCACCCATCACATTGCGGGCCATATTTATGCCAATCGGCTAATCGGAGAGATCCGCTACCCGTGCCTGGCCTTGGTCGTATCCGGCGGGCATACGGAGCTCGTGTTCATGAGGCAAGAAGGCCATTTTGAACTAATCGGACGGACGAGGGACGATGCGGTCGGCGAAGCCTATGACAAGGTGGCCCGCGCGCTGGGCTTTCCGTATCCGGGCGGCCCGCATGTCGACAAGCTGGCGATGAAGTCGGCGGTGGCGGAAGAACTTCCCCGGGCCTGGCTGGAGCCCGATTCTTATGATTTCAGCTTCAGCGGTCTGAAGTCGGCCGTCCTGAACGCGGTCAATCAGCATCGCATGCGCGGGGAGGACGGCTATCAGGCCGCGATCGCCCGCGGCTTCCAGGAATCGGTGATCGAGGTCGTAGTGGAAAAAGCGATTCGCGCCGTCAAATCGACCGGCGCCGTGCAGCTGCTGCTTTGCGGCGGGGTGGCCGCGAATCGCGGGCTCCGACAGGCTTTGGACGCGCGCTGCGAACGGGAAGGGATCCCGCTGTCGATCCCGCCGATGAAATACTGCACCGACAACGCGGCCATGATCGGCGCCGCCGCCTACCTGAAATGGCAGCGCGGGGAGTTTTCGGAGATGGAGTTGAAGCCCGAACCCTCCTTGTCCTTGGAAGCCTGGTCGGCACGCTGAACCCAAGCAAACAAACAATCGAAGGAGTCCTCATTCCGACCGATCAGTCCGCGGATAGAGGACTCTTTTTACTTCCGAAAAGGGCGGTTTACTTAGTATACTGGGAGAAAGAGAGTCGTTTTGAAAGGAGGATCCTCGCGATGAGCTACAAAAACACATTTATCCTGATCTCACCCGATTGCCCGGTTAGGGAAGGGATTGAACCGACCAGCCGGAAGGAGAGCAAGCCCGTACATGTCATTCAGTACGAGCTGCTTACGGCGCATCCGTATAAATATGATTACGATGAACTGCTTTTTGAAACGCATATCCGGCATAAAGGCATTTCCGAGTCCATGCTGCAGGACAGCAGGCAAGAAATTTGGGACAGCTTGTTTGCCAAGAAGCATGCCTGTATGCGGGCCTCGGCCCTCCCCAAAAGATACGGCTGGGGCGTGCATTATGATGCGGCGGGGAAGATGGCGATTTACGGGGCGGACACGCCGCAATATCGCTCGTTTGCGGAAAGCGGGGGCAAGGACATTCAGCTTCTGTACGCCATGCGCAGCCGGAAAGCTTAGAGCGCTCCATGCGGCGAGGCCATTCATTTTAATGGAGAGAAGGATACAAAGATGAACGAGATTCAAGGACCCCTGATCACAAAAGATTCGCTATGCGCCGATTTGCGGGCGCTCGGCGTTGAAGAGGGAATGACGCTGCTCGTGCATTCCTCTTATAAGTCCCTGGGCGGCTTTGTTGCCGGCGGACCGGTTGCGGTCATTCTGGCCTTGGAAGAAGCCTTGGGCGAGACGGGAACGCTGGTTGTTCCGACGCATTCCGGGGATCTTAGCGATCCGTCCGGCTGGCAGAATCCCCCGGTTCCCGAAGCTTGGTGGGAAACGATCAGGGAACAAATGCCGGCTTACGACCCCGATTTAACTCCGCTTTGGTACATGGGAGTTATCCCCGAGTTGTTCCGGAAACAAAAGGGGACGGTTCGGAGCGCACATCCGAATGTTTCCTTTGCCGCCAGGGGGGCCAAAGCCCGGGAAATCACCGGCGGGCACGGTCTTGATTACGGGTTGGGCGAAACCTCGCCACTGGCGAGGTTTTACGAGGCGGAGGGCTGGGTTCTGCTGCTGGGTGTCGGGCACGGCAACAATACTTCCATCCATTTGGCGGAATATCGGGCGGATTACCCCGGCAAGAAGGAGACCGTTCAAAAAGCGCCCATGATGGTCGACGGACAGAAGAAGTGGGTAGCCTATCGGGAGGTCGAAATCGATGCCGAAGACTTCGACCGGATCGGGGACGATTTCGAACGGGACACGGGGCTGGTCCGGCGCGGGAATTTGGCGGGAGCGGCTTGCCTGCTTATGCCGCAAAAGCCGCTGGTGGACTATGCCGTAGATTGGATGACCCGCAACCGGAAGTAACCGGCCCAGCCAAAGCGGGTCGGTTTGTTAGTGGCTTTAGCCAGTTGAGCTCGCGAAGCGTGCGAAACAAAAAACGTCCAACTCCAAAAAGATGCAAATCTGCAGGTATTTTAGGCCGATCCCCGAGGGGATGCGAAAAAAGATGCAAATCTGCAGGAATTTCTAGCGATTTTAGAGAAACGAGCCGGTTTCGTCAAAAATTCCTGCAGATTTGCAGGAATTTTGAAATTTTGGGCCCCAAACAAGAAAAAAAGATGCACATTTGCAGGAATTCTATATTATCAAGGTGGTCTGAAGGGGGACTAGTAATAATCGCCCCCCCTTCAGGGGGAGGCAAAAGCGGCAACGGCATAGAGGCTTGAACGAAGTGAAAGCTAGCGCCTTTAGACGCGAGCCGGTAATAAAGGTAGTTTGACGGGTGGTTATAATTTACTGAAAAATCCCCATGCTCATATACCGTTCTCCGGTATCCGGGGCAATGCAGAGTACCCGCTTGCCTTTTCCGAGCATTCGGGCCAGGCGGAGAGCGGTCCATACCGATGCGCCGGACGAGGGACCGACCAGGATGCCTTCCTCGGCGGCAAGCCGCCGTACCGTATCCAGCGCGTCGTCATCCTCGACCTGAACGATCTCGTCATAAACATGGGTATTGAGGATAGCCGGGACGAAGCCAGGGCTCGTGCCCACCAGTTTATGCGGACCGGGTTCGCCGCCCGATAGAACGGGGGAGCCTTTGGGTTCCACGACCGCAATGTGAAGATGCGGCAAATGCTCGCGCAAATATTCTCCCGTCCCGGTAATCGTCCCTCCCGTGCCGGAGGTGGCCACAAAAGCGTCGAGCCGCCCTTCCAATTGAGCCAGAATTTCCGGACCTGTCGTCAAGCAGTGGATTGAAGGATTAGCCGGATTCTGAAACTGCCCGGGAATAAAACTACCCGGTATGCTTGCCTGCAGTTCCAAAGCTTTCTCGATAGCGCCCGGCATCCGCCGCGATGCGGGGGTGAGCACGACGTCGGCTCCGTACGCTTTCAACAGGTTAATTCGCTCGGAGGTCATATTGTCCGGCATAACGAGAATGGCCTTATATCCCTTGGCGGCCGCATTCATGGCCAGCCCGATGCCGGTGTTTCCGCTGGTCGGTTCGATGATCGTGCCGCCCGGCCGGAGGTGTCCGGCCTTCTCCGCCTCCGCCATCATATGGGAAGCGGCCCGGTCTTTAACGCTGCCGCTGGGATTGAAAAACTCAAGCTTCACATAAACCTCCGCGTCATGCGCCCCGGTCAAACGATTTATTTTTACGGCGGGCGTTTCGCCTACCAGATCCACGATAGAATCCACTACTCTCCGTTTCATGACCCTTCGCCTCCGTATCTTCGGTTCGCCATTGGAAAGATGACGATTATGTCTATTGTACTCATGACGGTGTGACGGTTTCAACGCAAAACTTAAGAAGGGGGATTCCCCGAAAACCGCCGGTATGATATCGTTTAACTAACAACGAAGACGAAGCCGGGAGGTTTCGTCTTCGTGCGTTAAGAGGTCAGGAGTA
Source organism: Paenibacillus sp. alder61 (assembly GCF_020179875.1). Classification (NCBI taxonomy): domain Bacteria; kingdom Bacillati; phylum Bacillota; class Bacilli; order Caryophanales; family Paenibacillaceae; genus Paenibacillus; species Paenibacillus sp. alder61. The sequence goes on along the minus strand of NZ_JAIUDG010000023.1, from coordinate 46,450 downwards.
ATTCAATATTTGTGATTTATATCACAATAAGGGGTGGATCATGAATAGAATGGCTAGTATGCCAACCAGCGTAAAGTTATTAATGAGCCTTCATTTTGTGCTGGGTGCCGGGGCCCTTTTTGGCGGAGGGACATTAGTGCTGGATCCCAGCGGGCGGTTGCTGGGGATGCCTCCGGATCTAATGCGGGCCCCTGTTTTTCCGAATTTCCTGATTCCGGGCTTGATTCTCTTTTTTGTACTCGGTGTCGGCCCGCTGGGAGTGCTGTTTTCTTTGGCAGGCCAAAAAAGCTGGAAACTCGGAGAAGCGTTAAATGTGTTCAAAACGCTTCACTGGTCGTGGACGTTCTCGCTGTATATCGGTTTTGCCTTAATCATTTGGATTACCGTACAGATGTATGTGCTTCAAGCAGCATCCGTCGTCCATGCCGGTTACCTATTTTGGGGCCTGCTCATTCAGACGGTAACCCTGCTCCCCGGCACGCAGGATTACTGCCGGAAGACGTGAACACAGCTTACCACGACTCAAGTTTCGTTCTTTTCCAGGTATCCTTGGCTACGCAGACGTAAATGTAATTTTCATCCCAGGCGATATCTCCCTGGTTTCCGGGGGAGTTCGCCGAAACGGGCGTGCGTGATTCACGGATCCGAATCGCATCTCCGTTGACATCGAGCTTGCTCTCCGGGGAGGACGTCCCGATCCCGACGTTTCCCTTCTCCCGGCTGGCGGCGATGGCGCTGTCGATAGGCTGGCCTTGGTCGTCATACCGGATCAGGTTAAAATCGGCGCCTTTATTCCCCGCGGTTTCACCGCTGTTCGTCCGCAGCGCCCATAGCGGTGTGGTCGCGTTGTCTTTGCCGGTTTTGGCAAATTGCACGTCCCGGGCGCCTTCTCCGGCCACTCTCAAAATACCGTCCATCACGTTGAAATTCGAGGAATGCGTGCGAATCTCGGCTACGTCGGTATCGTATGGAATTTCGAACCGGGTAAATAACTCGCCTTTGTTTTGGCCCGTGGGTGACATGGTCGTTTCGATGGACAGATGTTTATGGTCGTGCTGTTCCGGATTGTTGGCTTTATCGTGGGACACGATGGCTGTTTTGTCATCCCCGTTTTGGTCGGCCCAAGATATGGCCGGTTTCGCTCGATCGGCGGTCCACTGCAGCCGGATCAAGTCGGACAAATGACCTTCGTCGGCGACCCATTTTTGATTGGTCGACAGATGGATGCGCTCGTTTTCGGGAAAAGCGACACCGCCGCCGGGCAAAGAAGACTCCTTGACGGATAGGGAAGAAGATGAGCTTCCGGAAGCACCGGACCATTGGCAACCGCCGACTATCATCAGGCTTGCCCCCAAGGCGGCAATAGAGACGACTTTAACTAACTTCATCATCAAACTCCTTTATGACAATTTTGTAATAATTATATATAAAATGATTGTATTTTTTCATGTAAATGGCAATAGGTATTTCGTTTGGTTTACTTGGGATCGAGTTCCAGGCGTAATTCGGAATATCAGGAAATGGGAGATTCGTCTCATAAATAGAGAAAGGAAGGGAACGAAAATGGGAAATGATTTGATAGACAAGAACTATACGAGGTACGTTATTTTACTTACTTTAAATCCCGGGAAAACGTTGGACGATCCCCTAATCCGGGAGCATGTGCGTCATTTGCGGAAATTGGACCGTTTGGGGAAATTGGTCATGTGCGGGCCTTTCGGGAATTACAAAGGCGGGATGGTGATTATTGAGGCCGAAGGCATGGAAGAAGCGATGCAATGGGCCGAACAGGACCCGTTTGTGAAATCGGGAGCGGAGAACTATGAAATCCGGACCTGGGAAATATCTTGCGAGGAGAACAATCATTTGGGAATGGGTTGATAAAAAGTCAAGCTGTGGACAATATTATCCACAGTTTGCCTGCTTGCATTATGAAAATTCGTTGAAAGCTTGCCTGCCAAAGGTCCCGGCTTATTTGTGAAAAGACCATATTCATTTTCAAAAAACTGTGGATAATGGGTATAACTCCGTGGATAATATAGGGAATTCGCCTGTCGCAGCCTAAAATCCAAGAAAAAACGACCATGATGGCCGCTTTTTCTTGTGGGTATCCTTGTTGATTTTGTGGATAAAGTTGTGAATAAAGGAATCCGGGCTATTTTGACTATTTTGCAAACTATTCGGCCGCCAGTTTCTCCCATTCTTCATAAGCGGCCCCCAGTTCCGACTTGAGCTTATCAATCGCGGCCTGCCGCTCCTGCAGCACAGCATAGTCCTGATAGACTTCGGGCAGCATCAGCTCGGCTTCCAAATCGGCGATGTCCGATTCGAATTTGGCGATGCTTTCTTCCAGCTGTTCCAACCTGCGGGCGCGGGCTCTTTCCTGCCGTTTCGCCTGCTTTTCCGCCTCGTACGAAGTCGCGCCGGCTTTCTCCCCGGTAGAACTATTTGCATTGCGGTTCTCTTTCCCGGAAAGGATCATGTTCTGCTCGGCAACCATCTCACGCAGTTCCTGTTTTTTCTCCAAATAATCGTCATAATTACCCAGGAAATGTTCTATTCCTTCGGGATTCAGCTCCTCGATCCGCTCGGCCATCTTATTCAAAAAGTAACGGTCATGCGAGATGAACAGCAATGTTCCGTCATAATCCAGGAGCGCCGACTCCAGTACCTCTTTGCTGAACAAATCCAAGTGGTTGGTCGGTTCGTCGAGAATCAGCACATTGGCTTTTTGCAGCATCAGCTTGGCCAGAGAGACCCGCGCTTTTTCCCCGCCGCTTAATGCCGCGATTTTCTTAAGCACATCCTCACCGCTGAACAAGAAATTGCCGAGCACGCTGCGGATTCGAACTTCCTCCAAATGGGGGAACGCGCTCCAAACTTCCTCCAGCACGGTATTGTCCGGGTTTAAATGACTCTGTTCCTGGTCATAATAACCGATCTTCACCTTCGTTCCCCAGGTAATCGCACCCTTTGCGGGGGAAAGGTCTCCGGTGAGTATTTTTAACAGGGTCGACTTGCCGATCCCGTTGGGCCCGATCAAAGCCACGGTCTCGCCGCGTTTTAAACTGAAGGAAACGTTGCGGAATAAGGGTTCGGCGCCGGGCTCGAAGGCATAGGACAGGCCGTCAACCTGCAGCACATCCTTGCCGCTCATGATTTCCGCTTCAAAGGAGAAATGCGCTTTCTTCAAATCGCCGAGCGGCCGATCCATGACCTCCATTTTTTCGAGCGCCTTGCGCCGGCTCTGCGCCCGTTTGGTCGTTGAAGCCCGCACGATGTTACGCTGGATAAAAGCCTCCATCCGGGCGATTTCATCCTGCTGCTTCTCATAGAGCTTCATTTGGCTTTCGTATTCCGCCGCCTTCAATTCGATATAACGGCTGTAATTCCCGGTATACCTGCGCGACTGGTGCCGTTCGATCTCGACGATCACATTGGCGAGCCGGTCCAGAAAATAACGGTCATGGGAAACGACGAGCAAGGCGCCCGAATAGTTCCTCAAATAGTCCTCCAGCCATGTCAGCGTCTGGATATCCAAATGGTTGGTAGGTTCGTCCAGCATCAGCAGATCCGGGGCTTGGAGCAGAATCCGGGCGAGCGCCAGCCTGGTTTTTTGCCCTCCGCTTAGCGTGGAGATCACCGTGTCGGGTGAAAAATCGCCGAATCCCATCCCGTGCAGCACGCTGCGGATGCGGGTTTCGATTTCATAACCGCCATGGTCCTTGAACCAATCGGACTTGGCGGCGTATCGGCTAAGCAGTTCTTTATAGGCTTTATCCTCATGGTCCGCGGCGGGATCGGCGATCTGGATTTCCATCTGCCGGAGTTCCCGCTCGGTTTCCGTCAAATCGGAAAAAACGGCGAGCATTTCCTCCCAGATGGTGCGGTCCGATTGCAAACCGCTATTTTGGGCGAGGTATCCGACCCGCGTTTCCTTCGCTTTGAAAATTTGTCCGCCGTCCGGAGTCAATTCACCCGCTAAAATTTGCAGCAGGGTGGACTTCCCGGCGCCGTTTACACCGACGAGACCGATTCGGTCCCGTTCCAGAACCTGGAGGTTGATCCCGCCAAGAATGGTGGTTACTCCGTACAATTTCTTAATGTCCGTAGCTTGAAGCAGCATATCGTATTGATCCTCCTATATCGCACCTATCTGTATTCAGTGTACATGAAATACGGGGCAAATGCACCGCTCATTCCCGGCGGAACAGGGATGAAACCTGCCGGTTCAGTTTTCATTTTTCGTTAACAATGATACACTAAGGGAGGAGATGGCAGTTCCCGTATTTTCACGGGAGGGAGTTTACGGATGGACATCAAGGAACGCAAAAAAAAACTTAGAGCTCACATGGCCGGGGTGCGGTCGAGTATTCCGGAGGCTGTGCGCCAGGCCGAGGCGTTGGCTGCCTGCCTGCGTGCGGAACGGGAAGTGCTCGGTCCGCTGCGGGCCCGAAAGGGCGCTCCTCTTACGGTTTTTAGTTATTTGTCGTTTCGCGATGAACCGGACACCTCCCCTCTTTTGCAGAGCTGCGGAGATCGGGGAGATCGGATCGTTGTTCCCCGTGTAGCGCGTGATGGACGGATGACGCTGCATCTGGTGAACGGGACACAGGACCTGACCGAAGGAACATGGGGAATTCCCGAACCGAGTAAACGGGTGCCCGTATGGCCTGTCAGCCGTTACGGAGAGTTGGACCTTGTTCTTGTACCCGGCCTCGCTTTTGACGGTTTCGGCGGCCGCATCGGCTATGGCGGCGGATATTATGACCGTTTCATGAGCGTTTTGGAAGGGGCGCACCGTGCGGTCCCGGGTGAAAGCCCACGGGTTGTGAAGGCGGCCCTTACATACCGGGAGCTTATCGTAGAAGAGCCGCTTCCGATGGAGGAACATGATTTCAGGCTGGACATGCTGTTTACGGCGTCCGGTATAATATATATAGAAGGAAAGTAGTGAGGAAAAGAATGGTTTCGGCAGATGACCAGGGGAAATTGACGCATTTTAACGAGCAGGGCAGGGCACGTATGGTGGATGTCTCCGGTAAGGAAGCTACGGTCCGCGTAGCGGTTGCGGAAACGACGGTCACCATGCATCCGTCCACGCTGCAAGCGATCAAGGAAGGCCGGGTCGGAAAGGGAGACGTCCTTGCCGTAGCGCAAATCGCCGGAATTCAGGGAGCGAAGCGTACGTCCGATTGGATTCCGATGTGCCACCCGTTGCCATTGACCGGGGTGAACCTCGTTTTTACCGATAATGGCAAAGACGAACTTTATGTGGAAGCCACGGTGAAGACCGAGGGAAAAACCGGTGTGGAAATGGAGGCTCTCACGGCCGTTTCCGCCGCGGCGCTTACCGTTTACGACATGTGCAAAGCACTGCAGAAGGATATCGTGATCGGCCCGACGCAGTTGCGCTCGAAGAGCGGCGGAAAAAGCGGAGACTACGTGCGAGAGAACTAAACGAAGCTAAGCTCTGGTTAGGAGCATGAAATATAAAGCTTATATCATTTGACGTTCCGAGATGGATGAGGAGGGTGACTCATGGTTTGGAAAACAGCGATCCTTACGGCAAGCGACAAAGGAGCCAGAGGCGAACGTGAAGACACGAGCGCCCAGGTAATTCGCGAGCTGGTGGAGGAAGAGCTTGGCGGAGAGATTGTGGAGTATCGGATCGTACCCGATGAACCGGACGAAATTATCGCGGCCTTGATCGAAATGACCGATTATTTTCACGCGGATTTGGTGCTGACGACGGGCGGAACGGAACTTGCGATTCGGGATGTAACTCCGGAAGCGACGCGGAGAGTCATCGAGCGGGAGGTTCCGGGTATGGCGGAAGCGATGCGCTATGCGGCGATGAAAAAAAACCGGGGAGCCATGCTGTTCCGGGGAATTGTCGGCATTCGCGGCCGCACCTTGATTGTAAATTTGCCCGGCACGCCGAAAGGGGTACACGAAAACCTCGCGGCTATTATGGATCAGCTTCCGGAAGCGCTGCTGATGGTTACCGGTCAATTTCGGCTGTAAGCGATGAACCCCAAGGGGCATGGGGGAAATCCGTCGAAAATATGGACTAATTTTGTGATATAAGTTATGGTATATCTATAATGAAAGGGTTTGCGGAAGGAGAGTCAGGATGACAGGCGGGATTTTGTTAATCATTATTGCGGCTTTGCTGCTGTTTGGACCCAACAAATTGCCGGAGCTCGGACGCGCCGTTGGACGGACATTCCGTGAATTCAAGGAGGCGACCCGGGATATCGTCGAGGACGAGCCCGAGGCGAAGAAAGCCGAGGCACCGGTGGCCGCTGCGGCGGTTCAGCCCGAGAAGGGCGACCCTCGTCGCCTGCCGGAGTGAGCCTAACTTGAGAGAACAGCTTCCAGCAATCCTTCCCTGAACGGGAGGGATTTTGTTTGCTCATGTCGCATGTGATAGTAAGGAGGCAAAATTTTGGCTGAAGAGCAGGATAAGCAAAGTATTGTCGCTCATTTGGCGGAACTGCGTCGGCGGTTGTTTTATGTCTTATCGGTATTTGTGCTGGTTCTCGTGGCCGCCTTTTTCGTCGTGGACCCGATCTATCATTATATAACGATCAATGCGTTATCCGGCGTCCGGATCGAACTGAACGCCTTTTCGTTTTGGGACGGTGTCGGCGTCTACATGAAAATCGCCATGGTGGTGGCGCTGGGCGTTACCCTGCCTTTTACGCTGTATCAGCTCTGGGCGTTCGTCAGCCCGGGGTTAAAACCGGCGGAACGTAAAGCTACCTTAAAATACATCCCGTACGTGTTCGTCTGTTTTCTGGCGGGTGTGGCTTTCGGATATTATGTCGTCTTTCCGCTGGCGATGTCGTTTACGGGCTCGCTGAACAAGCAGCTTGGGCTGATCGAAACCTACGGCATGGCGGATTATTTCAAATTTTTGATGAATATCGTCCTGCCGATTTCCCTGTTGTTCGAACTGCCGTTGGTGATCCTGTTTCTGACCCAATTGCGGCTGCTCAATCCCGTGCGATTGAAAAAAATGCGCCGTGTGGCCTATTTCATACTGGTGGTCATTTCGGTCATGATTACCCCGGCCGACTTCTTCTCGGCGTTTCTGGTGCTTGTACCGCTCATTCTTCTCTACGAACTGAGCGTCGTGTTGTCCAAGCGGGTACATCAGAAACAGCTCGCGACGGATGCGGAGCGGGAACGGAAATATAAATAGTTTTAGAGTTAAAAGCAACCCGGCTCCGGGGCAGATATGCCCGTGCCGGGCTTTTTGCGTACATGTCGTCACACGCTGTGCAGGGGAATATATTTATTCGCCGGAGGATAGAATGGTGAGGCGAGGCTGTCCAAGATTTTCATAAATTAAAGACAAAAATTGTATCAGGGACTTGAAATCTGCAAACAAGTTGAGTATCATAAAAGTGGTTATTAGCACTTGGGTATGTCGAGTGCTAATGCATAGTTTACATCTATCCATCAACACAACATATTTAAAGGAGGCTATTTTTTCATGATCAAACCTTTAGGTGAACGCGTATTGGTAGAACCGATCGAACAAGAAGAGACAACCGCTTTCGGAATCGTTCTTCCGGACACGGCGAAGGAAAAACCGCAGGAAGGCCGGGTAGTCGCTGTAGGCAGCGGCGCGCTGAAAGACGGCGTTCGTGTGCCTCTGGAAGTGAAGGAAGGCGATCGCGTCTTGTTCTCCAAGTATGCCGGAACAGAAGTGAAGTACGAAGGTAAAGAGTATTTGATTATGAAAGAGAGCGACATTCACGCCATCGTCGGCTAAGACGGTGCGTTATACATCCGTATTACAGCAGTAACCATTTATAATTAACCAGGGAGGTAATTTACTAATGGCAAAAGAAATCAAATTCAGTGAAGACGCCCGCCGTGCAATGCTCCGCGGTGTTGACACTTTGGCTAACGCAGTAAAAGTTACGCTTGGACCTAAAGGACGGAACGTCGTTCTGGAGAAAAAATTCGGCAGCCCGTTGATCACAAACGACGGTGTGACGATCGCGAAAGAAATCGAGCTGGAAGACGCTTTTGAAAACATGGGCGCTCAGCTCGTTAAAGAAGTAGCGACTAAAACAAACGACGTGGCCGGTGACGGTACGACAACAGCTACGGTATTGGCTCAAGCGCTGATCCGCGAAGGCTTGAAGAATGTTACGGCAGGTGCCAGCCCAATCGGACTGCGTAAAGGGATCGACAAAGCCGTTCGCACAGCGGTTGAAGAACTGAAGAAGATTTCCAAAACGATCGAAGGCAAGCAGTCCATCGCTCAAGTTGCGGCGATTTCCGCTGCGGACGAAGAAGTGGGCCAACTGATTGCCGAAGCTATGGAAAAGGTAGGCAAAGACGGCGTTATCACTGTAGAAGAATCCCGCGGCTTCGCAACCGAACTGGAAGTCGTAGAAGGTATGCAATTCGACCGCGGCTACGTCTCCCCGTACATGATTACGGATACGGACAAAATGGAAGCCGTGCTTGACAACCCGTATATCCTGATCACCGACAAGAAGATCAGCAGCACGCAAGAAATTTTGCCGATCCTTGAAAAAATCGTACAACAATCCAGACCGCTTCTGATCATCGCCGAAGATATTGAAGGCGAAGCTCAAGCGATGCTGATCGTGAACAAACTGCGCGGTACATTCAGCGCTGTGGCCGTTAAGGCTCCTGGCTTCGGCGATCGTCGCGAAGCGATGCTGCAAGATATCGCCGCACTGACGGGCGGTCAAGTGATTACCGAGAAACTCGGCTTGGATCTGAAGAGCACGACCGTGGATCAACTCGGTAACGCTCGTCAAGTTATCGTTACTAAAGAAAACACGACCATCGTTGACGGCAGCGGCGACAAGAACGACATCACCGCTCGCGTTAACCAAATCCGTGCGCAACTGGAAGAAACCACTTCCGAGTTCGACAAAGAAAAACTGCAAGAGCGTCTGGCTAAACTGGCCGGCGGTGTAGCGGTTATCAAAGTCGGAGCGGCTACAGAAACCGAGCTGAAAGAGCGCAAACTGCGCATCGAAGACGCCCTGAACGCAACTCGCGCTGCGGTTGAAGAAGGGATCGTATCTGGCGGTGGCGTAGCGCTCGTGAACGTATACAACGCGGTAGCCAACCTCAGCCTGGTCGGCGACGAAAAAACCGGTGCGGAAATCGTACTGCGCGCTCTGGAAGAGCCGGTTCGTACGATCGCTGCCAACGCCGGCGAAGAAGGTTCGGTTATCGTTGACCGCCTGAAGAAAGAACAAGTGGGTATCGGCTACAACGCGGCTACCGGCGAATGGGTCAACATGTTTGACGCTGGTATCGTCGATCCGGCCAAAGTTACCCGTTCCGCATTGCAGCATGCCGCTTCCGTTGCAGGTCTGTTCCTGACTACCGAAGCTGTCATCGCCGACAAACCGGAACCGGAAAAGTCGGCTATGCCTGACATGGGCGGCATGGGCGGAATGATGTAATAAAGGGTACGAAAACCCTGGAATACCATAACGAAAAGGCTCCCGAGAGGGAGCCTTTTTTACTTAGTGGCTTTAGCCAGTTGAGCACGCGAAGCGTGCGAAACAAAAACCACCTGCTATGCGGGTGGTGTAGTGCTGCTTATAGCAAAAACAACCTGATGGGTTCGTTATCATAGAGGTGTTCAAGCTGCTATGTATAGCGAAAGGAAAAGGTGGCTTAATGGCTAATCGAAGTGAAATGTCACCTACAAAGAGGCGCCTAGAGTGCTTCCAAGCTTCCAACTCCAAAAAGATGCAAATCTGCAGGTATTTTAGGCCGATCCTCGAGGGGATGCGAAAAAAGATGCAAATCTGCAGGAATTTCTAGCGATTTTAGAGAAACGAGCCTATCTCGCCGAAAATTCCTGCAGATTTGCAGGAATTTTGAAATTTTGGGCCCCGAACAACAAAAAAACATGCAAATCTGCAGGAATTCTATATTATCAAGGTGTCTGAAGGGGCACTAGTAATAATCGCACCCCTTCAGGGTAGGCATAAGCGGCAACGGCATAGTAGTTTGAACGAAGTTCAAAGCTAGCACATTTAGACGCGAGCCGGTAATAAAGGCTTATAGCCTAAGAGCAAACCACCCGTTTGACGGGTGGTTATGATGCGGATCAGGTAAAAATCTTTATGTGAATAGCTTAATGATCAGTCTGGGGAGATAAAACAATGCCTCTGATAACCAAGTGATGAAGTTAGCGGCTTTTTCCGATTTTCTTCTTCCAAACTCCATTATGACACCTCGCAATGGAAGCACTTTGCTAAATCATATCCAATTTGAGAGGAAGAAGCTACAATTGTAAGCGGACTCCTTATTGTTTTTGAATTGTTGAAGCTGCTAATAGAACGGCATTTGTTGTACCGCCACCAATATTATCAAACGAATAGACCACAGTAGGAACACCTCTCATGGTTACAAAATCGCCATCAAGGATATCGCCTGTAGACCCTAAATAAATTCCAATCACTGAATTATCGTTATCATCTATTATATGAATTTCTGAAACAGTTCCAAAATCAGTTTCTTCTTCTTCAATCTCAACGATATCTCCACTAACTTTGATCATTTTTTCAAGATATGGAGATATATTTTTGAAAATGTGGCGCGATGTTACATTTGAGTCGACTAGTGATTCTGCTTCTTTTTTTAATTCAACGGTGCCTGCAGGAAATAAATTACTGTGATCGACTATGTAATTGTATGACTTTTCGTCCAATTCAGCTCCTGAGTAATATAAGGCGATCTGGTTCATTACTTCTGCTGCTGCTACCTTTTCTTGTTCTTTAGCTGCAGCCTCCTGTGCTACTATTGTTTCTTGCTCCTTCTTCTCAGCTTCTTCTTTTTCAGCCAATTCCTGTTTAAGCTTTTCAGCTTCGGCTTTTAATTTTTCAATTTCCTCTTGATTTTCACTAACTGTGCCGCTATCCACGTTTGACTTAGGCGCCGAGTTGCTCTTATTGTTCCCGCCACAAGCGCTAAGGGCAACCGCTAAAGTAATAACCAGAAATAAGCTCAATAATTTCTTCATATTCTTCCAACCTTTATTTCCCCATCGGCTGAGGTACTTGCTTAATCATTCTGACAATCCATATTCTTGATTACCGTATCTTAAAGGTAAAGCCCCACGATTTGTGAGGCCCTAATCTTGCTTTATTTGTTTTGCAGAACAATCTTAACTTCGCCGTCGTTGCTCAAACTGAGTACGGTTAAATCGACATCGATTTCAAGCTCTTTCCAATCCTTAGGTACTTGATAAATCAAGTTCCCCTTAATCTTTTTACCGGCGGCTAAAGCCCCATCCATTGTTTTCTCCTGGCCCTTAATGGCATGAGCGGTGATGTCTTCGTTTATAGAAAACCCATCCTGATAGGCATTAAACATCAACATAGAACTAACGGTATAATCCTTCTCGGAAATATTTTCAATTAACAAACCGACAGAAACGAACTCTTTGCCTTCTTCCGGTGCTATAAATTGATTATCGCTCTTTGGTTTGGTCAAACTTTCCACGCTAACCTTGAAGTTCTTGGTTTGAATTCCCTCGCCAACAGCGGTAATGGCGGTTTCTTCTTTTTTCTCCGGTTCCTTTGATGGTTCTTGTTTTGGCTCGGTTGTCGCTGCCTTATCCTCGCCAGCTTTTGCCGGTTCGGCGGTATTCGCGGTTTTGGTCGTATCCGTAGAATTCATGTTAGAACCAATGATGCCGATGGCCAGAATGATTAAAACCCACACCCACCATTTTTGATACCATTTCTTTTTAGCCTTTTCCAAAATAAAAATCCCCCTAAATGTAGTTAAATAGAACTAATTCAATATTACCATCATTTGGAGGGGATGAGAATAAAAAAATAAAATTCTACCAGGTCTATCGACACAATAAGCGAATGTGGACTTATCCATCTTTTGTACTAAATTCAGTTCGATTCGAATCAAGCTGCCATAAAATTTCAAGCAATTGGCTCCGCTGCTCTAAAGTTAAACGCTCAAGCAATTTATTCGATATTTCCCCCATCACTTCTTCCGCTCTTTCCATTAAGGATTTCGCACTGTCCGTAAGCTGCAGAATGGTGGCGCGCCGATCGGATGTATCAGGGGTACGGACGATAAATTGATCCTTCTGAAGCGCGTCGACGAACTGGGTGACCGTACGGGCTTTAATGCCCAAATTTTTCGCCAGCTCATTCATTCTGATTTGACCGGCTGCGGAAATCTCCAATAGAACGCGTAATCTTGGCCCCGTTAATTGTTCCGGCAAACCGTAAGATATTAATCCCATTTCAAATTGCCGTTGCAGAAGATGATTGATTTTAAACAACAGATGCAATAAATCTTGGGCCGACAGCTCTCCGTAGCCGGAAGATGAATCTGAACTCATCATAAATCCTCCTTGACATCCCAAAAATTAGTGAGTATACTCCCTTTATCAAGTAAATGGTGAGTATACTCATTATATGTTTACTCTCTATTTATCATTTTACTTCATTCCGCGGTTTATGTACAGGGAGGTGATATATCCTGCAGCGACTTTAAGCTTATTCATTAACACAAGGAGGATCTTGGTCGATCATGACAAACCCATCCATCGCAAGCTCTGAACCGTTTTCGCTTCGTAGAATATTACCCGCACTATTACCTGTTTTAACCGGAATGCTCCTAGTCATGCTGGATAGTACGGTCATGAATGTAGCGATTCCACAACTTGAAAAAAACTTTCATACGGATCTAAAAACGATCCAGTGGGCGATTACCGGATATACCCTTGCTCTATCTGCAGTAATCCCTTTGGCAGGCTGGTTTTCGGACCGCTTCACCTCGAAAAAAGTGATTTTAACCTCCGTCTTCTTATTTACAGGCTGTTCCGCATTATGCGCTATTGCCACAACGCCAGCTCAGTTAATTATATTCCGCATTTTGCAGGGTCTCGGAGGGGGAATGATTGCCCCGATTAGCATGGCGCTTTCTTTCAAGCTGGCTCCCCCGGACAAACGAGGCTCAGTGATGGGGATTTTAGGTTTACCCATGTTGATTGCTCCCATTGCGGGACCCGTATTGTCAGGCTGGTTACTGGACTATATGCATTGGCGGTGGATTTTTCTCATCAATATCCCTATCGGTCTGTTCTCCTTTATATGGGGGATTAAACATCTTCCAGAATCCAATTTGGGAAAAGACGTGAAGTTGGATATTTGGGGGGCCATTTTAGCTCCCGTATCCTTCTCCGCATTGGTTTATGGTGTGCATAGCGGCAGCAGCGAGGGATGGGCAGATATTACCACGATGATGTCCATCACCATAGGAGTAATTCTTCTGACCACCTTTATTTTGGTAGAAATTCGAAAGAAAGAACCGCTGCTTGAACTACGTTCCTTTCTTTCTAAGGAGTTCAGCAAAGGTATGATACTTACCTGTCTGAATTGGACCGCATTAGCAGGGTCGGCTTTATTAATACCTTTATTTTTGCAGCAGGTAAGAGGTTTTTCATCCTTTGAGTCGGGCTTGCTTGTCATCCCGCAAGCGATCATGTCTTTTATCGGGATGCAGCTTGGCGGCAGGCTGTTTGATAAATACGGTGCACGGCCCGTGGTGTTTGTAGGACTTGTCTTTCTGGCAAGTGCTTTGGGGGGATTATCGGGAATTCGGGAAACCAGCAGATTGGAACTATTGATCGGCTTTATCGCCTTTATGGGCTTGGGGCAAGGATTAGCGACGATGCCGCTCAGCACTTATGTTTTGAAATCCGCCCCAGAACACCTCATAAGTCGGGTTACTCCATTAACTGCATCCGCCCAGCAAGTTTTCGGGTCGTTTGCCGTTGCGCTCATGTCCGGTTTTCTAACCTCGAATATTAAAAGTCACTTGGCTAGTGTCACGGCGGGTTTACCGGGATCACAAGCAGGGGCAATGACGGCAGGATTTTGCGACACCTTCCTGATTTCCATGATTTTAGCTGTTTGCGGTGTGATCCTGAGCCTGTTTTTACGGAAATCGGAAAAATATTCAACAACCAATCATTTTAAAAGTAAGGAAGTGTAATTATGGCAAATGTACTTTTTTTAAGTATTCCGTCACATGGACATGTTAATCCTTCATTAGGGTTAGTAAGCGAGCTGGTAAGACAAGGGGAGAAGGTTATTTATTTTTCTTCCGATGAGTTTAAGGAGAAAATCGAACGAACCGGTGCGGTATTTAAACGTTTTAACGAAGACTTAAACCTGTTCGGCTCGGATGACATGGGGGGGCTGCTCGATTCTTTGCACAGAGTCATCAAAGCAAGCGGTTCGATTATAGAAGACATCTTTCAACAAACAGCGGATTTGAAATTGGATTACATGATCTATTCGACAGCTTTTCCGTTTGGTGAGGTGATCGCCGGGATTTTACGGATCCCGTCCGTTTCGACCTTTCCGGTATTTGCCGGTTTGAAGGAAATGCTTGATGACAGTCATGAGTCGGATGAGGATCAAATCGCCCCGTTTCAAGAAGTGCTGGATACCTATAAAGCGGTCTCTCGAACCATAGAGGAAACGTACTCCGTCAAGATGCCGGATCGTATGATGCATCTCATGTTTAATCGAGGGGATTTAAATCTGGTCTACACCTCAAAATATTTCATATCGAAATCCGACCTTGAAATTTTCGACGATAGTTTTCAATTTATCGGCCCTCCCGTATATGATCGAAAAGAAAATTTAGACTTCCCCTTTGATCGACTGGAAGGGAAAAAAGTGATCTATATATCGCTAGGTACCGTATTCGGGAACTATAACCCCGCGCTCTATGACCTATTTTTCAAAAGTTTTGCCGATTGGGATGCAGTTGTTGTCATGGCCGCGTACAAGGTGGATTTATCGCCATTTTCCATCCCTGATAACTTTATTGTCAGAAATTATGTCCCGCAGACTGAAATCTTAAAGTATGCGGATGCAGCCATTACCCATGCCGGCATGAACACCATCAGCGATTTGATGTATCACCAGGTACCGTTTGTCGCGATTCCTATGGGCGCGGATCAGCACGGAATGGCAAAACGGGCGGAGGAACTGGGCGCTGCGATTTCTCTGGATAGCCGAACCCTTACTCCCGAGGTTCTAACACATTCCCTCGAAAAGGTTCTGGAGGATCCCGGCTACCTTGAAAATATGAGAAAAATCAGTCATTCCTTTAAAGAAGCCGGCGGGTACAAAAAAGCGGTTGATGAAATTTTTAAATTAAAAAAGAAAAATGGATTGGAATGATTTAGATGAAGGGGATTATACTTGCGGGTGGTTCGGGAACTCGTCTCTATCCATTAACCAAATCGGTGTCAAAACAAATGCTTCCGGTTTATGACAAACCTATGATTTATTACCCTTTATCCACCCTTATGATGGCGGGGATCAGGGAGATATTAATCATTTCCACGCCAAGGGATACCCGTCTGTTCCAAGACCTTCTGGGAGATGGTTCTAAACTCGGTCTTTCTCTGCAATATGCGGTTCAAGCACAGCCGCGCGGGCTTGCGGATGCCTTTATTGTCGGCGAAGCGTTTATAGGACGCGATTCAGTTGGTTTGATTCTGGGAGACAACATTTTCTTTGGACAGAGTTTTGGCGCCACCCTTAAAAAGGTTGTTCAAAGACAGGAAGGGGCCACGATTTTCGGTTATTATACAAAAGACCCGAGGGCCTATGGAGTGGTTGAATTCGACCGCGAAGGCAATGCCGTTTCCATTGAAGAGAAGCCCAAGATACCGAAATCGAATTACGCGGTACCGGGATTGTATTTTTATGATCATAATGTCGTCGAAATTGCGAAAAAGCTAAAGCCTTCCGCCAGAGGGGAAATTGAAATTACCGCGGTCAACGAGGAATATATGAAGAGCGGAAAACTGAAGGTCGAACTGCTTGGCAGAGGGATGGCCTGGCTGGATACGGGGACGATCGAATCATTAAGAGAAGCCGGCAATTTTATTGAAGCCATTCAAAAAAGGCAGGGATTGTACGTAGCCTGTATTGAAGAGATTGCCTTCCGCAACGGGTATATCTCCAAAGAACAATTGGTGGAAATGGCTGGCCCTCTGACCAAAATCGACTACGGCAAATATCTGCTTCAGATTGCGGAATGACCTTGCGGAAGGGCGCCAATTAGAATCAAAAGTAAAAGAGGGTGTCCCAAGTCATCCTAGATGACGGCGGGACGACCCCCTTTTACTCTCTATGATTTAACCTCCTTAAACAGTTCTGGCGAATTGTTCCTTACGTTTCCGACCGAACTTGAAACCGGGTAGGCCCGCATTTTCTGCTTGATCGGGCTGCAGCAGTAATAGGATATTAATTTTATCAGTGCGTCTTTGACAAAGAAATCGGAAGTTCTTAAAATGGTTTACATAGAGTAATCCTTTACATAATGTAAACTATTTTGGAGGTCTTTATGTCACGCATTCCGGTTACAAGCAGATACCCGCTTTTTATCTTGATGTTTAATTTATTCATCGCCCTGTTGGGGCAAGGAATGGTCATTCCGATTCTTCCGGATTATCTGAAGCTGTTTGACGCCGCAGGCACGGCAGCCGGCTATCTTGTCGCCGCCTTCGGGGCGGCCCAGTTTTTGTTTTCCCCTATCGGGGGGCAGCTTTCCGATAGATTTGGCCGTAAAAAAATGATCATGTCCGGTCTGTTTTTAACCGTTCTCTCCGATTACATGTTCGCCGTATCGCACAGCCTGTCTTTTTTATATGCAGCCCGTTTTATCGGGGGCATCGGACTCGGGCTTATGGTACCGTCCGTTATGGCTTATGTAGCCGATTGCACAACTACGAAGACAAGGGCTAAAGGGATGGGGTATCTGAGCGCAGCGATGAATCTAGGCATGGTCCTAGGGCCGGGGCTGGGAGGTATTATCGCCGAGTTTGGCATTCGGATGCCTTACTTTTTTGCCGCGGGGTTGGGACTTGCGGCCACTCTGCTTACAGGGCTGCTCCCCGAAACCCAAACGCGGCAACTTCAGCAACCCGCAAGATTACGTTCTGAACGTGAACCGCTAAAGCAGCAAATCGTTAACTCGTTTCGAACTCCCTATTTTCGATACCTCCTGCTCATTTTGGTCATGACATTCGGGCTAGCCAATTATGAAACGGTGTATGCTTTGTTCGTAGAGCAAAAATACGCTTTCGACGCTCGGGAGATTTCCGTTATTATAACAATAGGAGCGATTGTTGGTGTGGTCGTACAGGTATGGCTGCTTGATCGGATTGTCCGGCGATTTGGCGAGATCCGGGTCATCCGCCTTTCTTTGATCCTATCGGCTTGTACCCTCTTGTTGATGTTGGTCCGGGTCAATCAGGCTTACCTTTTGGTGATATCAGCTCTGTTCTTTGCCTTCAACGCTTTTCTCCGGCCGACGGCCAGCACGATAATTGCCAACATGGCCGAAGGGCGGCAGGGATATGCTTCCGGACTAAATACGACCTATACCAGTTTGGGGAACATGATCGGGCCGATTTTTGCGGGGGTTCTGTTTGATATTCAACTTAATTTGCCTTATATAATGGGTGCGTTTATTCTGCTGGGGGCCTTCGGTTTAACTATAGAAAGGAAAATGCGTAATGAAGGACGAATCTACAACGATGGCGGAGTCATGGCACAAAAACCTGAAGAATAAACATCGCGAAGCCTTAATCGCGGCAGGTAAGAGCCTATTTATGAAAAAAAGCTTCCTTAACGTGAACATCAAAGAGGTATGCGAGTTGGCGGGGGTTAGCCGCGTCACCTTTTACAAGCATTTCCGGTCCATGGACGAATTGATTTTTGAGGTTCAAATGGATGTGTTGGAGGGGATGACCGGTTATTTGGAAGGAATAGGCGTCGAAGCTCGCGATGGGAAGGCCAAGTTACGGCTCATTCTTGAGGCTTGGATCGACTATGCCCGGCAGCATCCCGATTATCTGAAATTCATCCTGCTCTTTGACCTCTACTACGAGGCCTATGATTCGGATCATGAATTGAAACACCGCTATGAACAATTTATCGTTACGAAAAAAGAACGGCATTTCCTTACCGAGACACTCGAAGCGGGGCTCAGGGACGGCTCGTTGCAACCAGGTCTCCATCCTTTGGAAACGGGACAGTTTATTTTTACTGCGATGATGGGACTGCTTCAGAAAGTTAGTCTAGTCCCGGCAGCGGAGATGGCCGGGGAATCGAAAGACGACCCCATTCCTCAGCGCTTCGTGGACATGATTCTTCAATATTTGGCTGACGGCCCGCACAATTAGGGCGAATGAGGTAATGCTATCGCATTTTAAAATGAATAATTGTAAAATAAACAAGACAATATATCTATTTCTAACTTTTGGAGGTTCACATTGAGTATTGAACAGAGACTTTTTGAAGCGGCAAAGGAATTGGTAATGAAAAGATATCCCTCAGGTTGGGGAGGGGCGGCGGCCATGTATACCAGTGATGGGGAGATTTTGACAAGCGTGGCGCCGGAAGTGATCAATGCTTCCACCGAGTTGTGCATGGAGACGGGGGCAATTTTGGAGGCTCATAAACGGAATACCAAAATCACGCATTCCCTATGCATCGCGAGAGATAACGAAAATGAAGAGTTTAAGGTTCTGAGTCCATGCGGCGTGTGTCAAGAAAGGTTGTTTTATTGGGGGAGCGACGTAAAGGTAGCGGTAACCACACCGGACAATCAACTTCTGTTTAAATCCTTGGAAGAAGTGCAGCCCTATCATTGGACCAAGGCCTACGCCGATTAAGAAAAATTCTAAAGCAGTATGAAATAAAACCGACCTTCCGCTTAGCCGGAAAGGCCGGTTTTTGTTTTAGCCGTACCATGTACACTTGCTCAACATCTCGTCCCATTCCGGCTCGGGAAGGATCAGATTTCCGCCATAGGCCATGTCCAAATGAAAGTCCCAATCTCCCATTGTAACGAGGTGATAATGGCCCGCCGTTTTCCGAACCAATCCCCATACGCCCAAGTCTCCCTCAGCGCTGGAAGTGACCAGAAACCAATCCTGCCATTGAAAAATATGAGGGTTCCTATATAAGCCCAGGTGTTCGGCATACCCCGATCCGTCCCGCGGCGGGACTATGGCACAAAGCTCGGATAGCAGCGTGACCTCCTCAATATACAGCTCCACCCACGCTCTTTGTCCGTTCCGGTCAAGGACCCGCTCCACCTTGCAGCGCACAAACGCAGAAGCTTCAATTTCCTCGGGATGGCTGTCCCAGCCGTTAAAATGCGAAAGGGCAGGGGTAAATAAAGTCCAAAACGACTCCCCGACCGTCATATGAAAATGGGAATGAACCTGTACGATCCGACGTTCTCCAGCCGTAGGCGCTTTCTCGGATCTGGCCCAGATTCTCTCGTCTAAGCCAGGGAGATCATCCTCCGGCCGGAAATCCGACCAATCCATCACATTATCGAGCCCGGTGATCTCAAAATCGGGATGATCCTTCTTCGCCTTTTCGTAATTTTTGTGACATACGGTACATTCAAACACGATAATCTCCTCATCCATCCGGCAAACTCCTCATCTTCAGCGAATAGTCATATGAAAATCAAGCGGGCACCTGCCTGCGCAGCTCCAAAATAAAGGTGCTGCCGGCCTGCGAGCTGCTGCCCAGCCTCAGATCGCCGCCTTGGGCGCGGGCCAGCAGCCGGCTGTAGGTCAAGCCGAGGCCCAGGCCGCGGACCTTGCGCTTCTTGGCCTCCCCGCGATAGAAGCGTTCAAAGATATGCGGCTGCTCCTCCTCCGCAATGCCGCTTCCATTGTCGCTCACCGCGATATCAATGCACCCCTCGTGGGAGTGGAGCGAGATATGGATCAGAAGCGGGCGTTCTTCGGAAGCGGCCTGCAGCGCATTATTCAGCAGATTCACCACGATTTGCTGAATCCGCAGGGCGTCCCCTGCCGTAAGGAGCTCCTCCTCCGGAGCCTCCACGGTAATGATGATGTCCTCGTTCTCATGGAGCAAATTCCACTGATAGGCGATTTCCTCAACGAGCACTTTCACGTCCAGCGAATCATGCCGGACCTCCAGACTGCCCGAAGATAGGGCATTGTAATTGAGCAGGTCGGCCACCATCACCTCCATCCGCTCCGATTCCTTGAGCGCGATATCAAGAAACTCCTCGGCCTCCTCCGGATGGACCACTCCTTCACGTACCGCCATGAGTAGGCCTTTGATCGAGGTGACGGGGGTCTTCAATTCATGGGACACCCCGGCCAGCGACAAGGCCCGCCATTCTTCCAGTTGCTTAAGGCGGTGCGCCATGTCTTTGAAGGAGCCGACCAGGTCCTGAAGCTCCCTTTCCGGGGTGGCGATCTCCAGATCGACCTCGTAGGAGCCCGCCGCAATCTGTCTGGCGCTCTGTGCCACGCGGCGAATCGGGCGGGACAGCTTGCGGGACAGCGAGTAAATCGTAATCCAACCGCATAAGATGAGGGTCGCCAGCAGTACGGCGATCAGGATAATTTCGTTGGGACTATAGGTGAGCGAACGTTTGGACTGCAGCAGGGAGACCTGCCCTTGCAGTTGTTTTCCGTTTAGGATCGGCGTCGTCACGGCCAAAAAACGCTCATCCCGCGCACGCGACAGATCGTCGGTGAGTTTATGTTTAAGCTCCCGATCGCTGATTCGGGGTTTGGAAAATACGAGATCCCCTTTGTTGTCGGTAATAATCAGGCAGAGTTCATCCTTGTCCAGATTGAAATAGACGAACCGGCTTTTCAGCAACTGTTCGAAGTTCGGAGGGATCACGAGTTCACCTGTGGGTGAAGCGACCCGTTCCGAAATTTCCTGACCGAGCAGCCCGGTCGTCTTCAGGCGGCTGTCCATCGCCGTCTCCCGGATCCAGTACACGGCAGCGAGGGCGATAATCGCCAGCCCAAGGCACAGAATAATGAAATAACGGACGGTCCAATACGACAGCATGGAGGTTTGTTTGCGTTTCACTCTTTGATCCATAACTGATACCCCATTCCCCGCAGCGTACGGATTTCTCCTTCTTCCAGCGACCAATGCGACAGCGCCTGCCGCAGCCGTTTAATGGACAGATCGACCGCCCGGTCGCTGCCGTCATAATCGATTCCCCATACCTGCTCAATGAGCTGTTCACGCGTAAAAGTCCGGTTGGGCCATTCCGCCAAAAACAACAGCAGCGCCAGTTCACGGGGATTCAAAGCGACTTCGGCGCCGTTGACCAGGACCTGCTTGGCGGCGAGGTCTATCGACAGGTTCCCGTAAATCCGTTTGCTGCTGCCGTCATGCCAGTGCGGAGGCCTGCGCAGTACGGCGTTGATGCGGGCGACGACTTCATCGGGGACGAAGGGCTTGACCATGTAGTCGTCAGCTCCGCCGTTCAGCCCCGCCAGCCTGTCGGAGATTCCGTCGCGCGCCGTCAACATGATGACCGGGCAGGCGCTCGTTTTGCGGATCTCCGCGAGCAAATCCATCCCGTCCCCGTCCGGCAGCATCAGATCGAGCAGGACGAGGTCCGGGGACTCGCTTTCAAATTGCTCGATCGCAGCCCGGCCGTTAGCCGCCCGGACCGGACGGTGACCGGCTTTTCGGATATAAGCGGCGAGAACGCGGGAAATGGCTTCTTCATCCTCGATAATTAAGATCGTTTTCACGAATTTCTCCTCTTTCGGCAGATCGCTTTTTCTAAATCTTTATCATATCCCGGGCATAGCCGCAAGCTTTTCAAGCCGCTCAAAGTGAAAAATAGGAAATTTTTCAGAAAAGTGTGATTCTGACATCATCCCGACATATTCGGATGCTAGATTAGCTGTAAATGAGATAGGAGGTAACCTAAAAAATGAACAAGAAAACCAGAAATTGGATTATAACAGGAGTGGCCGCGGTCATACTGGTCGGTGCCGGCGGCTATGCATTTATGGATAATTATCTGGGGAATCGCGTGGAGATCACCGAAGCGATTCCGGCAAGCGCGGCGGCGGCAAATGGCAAAGCGGACGGGGGAAGCGACGAACAAGCGGTTGTAGCCGCTGAACAGTTAAACGGCGAATGGAAAATTGCCGCTGCGTCCAAAGTCTATTTTTCCGTCACCACCTCCAGGGAAACCGTCAATTTTGAGAATGCGGCGGTCAGCGGGAGTTGGACGATTCAATTGGATCAACCCGAAAATATGAAGGCCGAAGGAACCGTTGAAATGAGTGAAGTCAGCTCGGGAAACGCACAGCGGGACGGGCATATTCAGAATGAAGAGTTTTTTAATGTGCCTGAGCATCCGCAGGCCAGATTCGTCACTTCTTCATTTGAAGGGCTTCCTGCGGAATGGAAGGAAGGGGCGGTATACGACTTCACCATGCCGGGGACATTAACCGTAAAAGGGGTCGATAAAGACGTGATCTTCGAGGCACAGGCGCTTTATCAGGACAACCAAGTCAGACTCTCGGGCGTCACGACCGTGACTTTCGCCGATTTCGGCATGCAGAATCCGCATTCCGTCGTCCTGGAAACGGAGAACGATATTTCGGTTCGTCTCGAGCTGGTGCTGGAACGTTAACGGAATTACTCATACGTGGATAAAAAAGACAGGGATGGACCCAATCGGGTCCATCCCTTTTTTCGAAAGGCCGAGATTAAATAAGCGCAATAGCGAGCAGCGTAAACAGGCTGAGCGTGAGAATATCATTGCCGTACCAGCCGGCACCGCCATATCCCGGACCGTAAAATCCCGGGTAAAACGCGGATGTTTGGACGGGCCCCCCACGTTCAGGACGCAAATAGACATATTGGGGGTCCACGTCGACGATCGTTCCTACGACATGGCGTCTGTCCGTCGTCAAAATCCGCACCTTGCGGTTTTTCAAGCGCATACAGTTATAGTAAGCTTCCACTTGGGCATTCCTCCTCCTTTTTTATAACCTATGTGAGACCTGGCGGCATGGAAACGGCGTTCGCCGGGAGGCGGAATGTTTCAGGTCAAAAGTTTCTCACTAATAGTTTTTTTAAAATTTTAATGACTAAGTCTTCGGTTTTTGGAAGTTTACAGAAGTTTTGCCGGGAAAAACGGGTATGGAAATAATGTGGAGTGCAGAGAGGACGACAACAGGGAGGAGATATGATGGCAAAATTAGTGGCTGCGATTACACACACAAGGCAGGATGCGGCGATGGCGATCGAGGATCTGAAACGGGCCGGTGTGAAAAAGGGGCGGATTTCCGTGGTGGCCAGAACGGAAGAGGAATTAGGCATCATCAGCAGGGATACCGGATTACCCAAGCCGAGACGGGGGGACGGCAATCACGCGCTGTTTCATCCGCTGCTTGAAGTCGCCGCCATATTGGAAGAACAGCCGGCGAACGTGGCCGTCATCGGGCCCGCTTCCTATTTGCTCGCCGGGGCGGAGATCGGCCAGGGAAGCGACGACTTTGTCGTCGGATTGACGGGAGCGGGGATTCCTTTGGAGGATGCGCGGGAAATGGAACGCGGTCTTTTAAACGGCGGTTTCGTCTTGTTTATCGAATGTGAAGAAGGCCAAAGCGAGTTTATCGAGCGGCTTCTGGCGGCCCGGGAAGAGCTGGTGCTTTTTCCGGCGGAGGCTTTAAACAACATGGCTAAATGAAATTAATCTGTTTTTCAGGTTTCCGTAAGGTTTGTTTAAGGAAGGCTTGTTATATTAATTGTACTCCCTCTTTTTAATTGATATAGATGAAACAAAGAAACCATCCCAGCCAGAGGGATGGTTTCTTCTTGTAGTTTGAAGGATGTTTATTTCAAATCCTCGATCGATTTCACATCGACATAGGACGGCACGACCAGGCCGGTTTTGACGCCGGTCATGTTGGGGCCGAGGTCCTCCAGCTTGTCGCCGAACTTCGTCCAGTAATCGGCATGCGTGAGCGGAAGCCAGGCCGCCGCGGAAGCGTCGACATCCCCGCTCGCCACACCGGTCCACATCGGGCCCGCTTCGACTTGAAGCGCCGTGACGTCGTATCCGAGCTTGCTCTCCATAATGTATTTCAACAGATAGGTGCTGGCGATTTCCGAATCCCATGCGACATAGCTCAGCTTGATTTTGTCGCCGCTGACCGGCTGCAAATCCTTCGTCCAGGCATCGACGCGATCGCCGTGGCTGTCCGCCCATGCCTTGGCGGCTTCCGCCGGATCCGTACCGTCCTGAATGGCCGTCATGATTTCGCCCATTTCATCGGAACTCCACTCAAACCGGTCCAAAAATTCGTAGGCGACCGGGTGATCTTCCTTCAATCCTTTACGAACGATCGTATGGATTTCTTCCGCTTCCCCGTATACTTTCTTGGGGTCTTCCAGGTATTTCAGATCATACTTGGAAAACATCCAATGCGGCGTCCAGCCGGTGATAATGATCGGCTCTTCTTTTTTGATCGCCTTGTCAAGCATGGCCGTCATCGCGGCGCCCGAACCTTCGATTAATGTCCAGTCTTTCAGCTCATACTGCTCCAGGGCGTCGGCGGTTGCCTTCATAATGCCGGCGCCGGGATCGATGCCGATAATTTCATGTTTGACCTGCGCACCGATAGAGCCGGTTTCCGCGCCCGCGCCGGACTTGCCGTCACCGCCGGTGGCGGCATTGGAACCGCAAGCGGTTAAAGCCAGCATCCCGGCTAAGCCTGCCATTATCCATAGCTTCTTCGTTTTCTTCATCCTTTATCCTCTCCTTTTGCCTGATTTGAAAAGATTCTGCGTGAACCGGTCCAGCACAATCGCCAGTACGACCACAGCTAACCCGGCTTCAAAGCCTTGCCCGATTTTCAACTGGGTGACGGCGCGGTACACGGTTGCCCCGATGCCCTGCGCTCCGATCATGGAGGCGATGACGACCATCGACAAGGACAGCATGATCGTCTGGTTCACACCGGCCATCATGGTCGGCATCGCTAACGGCAGCTCCACCTGGACAAGTTTTTGCCAGGAGGTGGAGCCAAAGGCATCCGCCGCTTCGGCCAGTTCGCCGGAAACCTGCTTGATTCCAAGGTAAGTCAGGCGAATCGTCGGCGGGATCGCAAAGATAACGGAAGCGATCACCCCCGGAACGACCCCCAGACTGAAGAAAGTGACCGCCGGCAGCAAGTACACGAACGCCGGCATGGTTTGCATGAAATCAAGCAACGGGGAAATGATACGGTGCGCCGTTTTGCTGTAGGCGCTCCAGATCCCGATCGGAATCCCGAGGACAATCGAGATCAGTCCCGACGTAATCACCAATCCCAACGTGTTCATCGTTTCCTGCCAGTACCCGAGATTTTCAATCAGCAGGAAGCCGATCACCGTAAAGAGCGTCAGTCTCCACTTGCCGATCAAAAATGCCAGTACGCCGAGGATAGCGATAAATAGAAGCGGGTGGGGGAGCAGGAACAACCCCGAGAAAAAGCCTACGATTCCTTCGATAACACTTGAAATGCCGTCGAACAAGCCGCCGAGATGAGCGGCCATCCAGTCGACCAACAGTTCAATCCAATCCGCGAGCGGCAGTTTAGGTAAGTTCATGTCCGCTCACCTCCTTATTTTCGACTTCACCGGCGAGCGCGCCGAGCACGGCACCGCGGACGATGACGCCGAGAAGCCGTTCCTGGTCATCCACGACCGCGAGGGGAACCTTCGCGGAACTGGTGACCTCAAACAGTTCGTTAAGCAGAGTATCCGGGGAGACCCGAGGTCCGTCCTTGATCAGAATGTCGCTCAATGT
Source organism: Paenibacillus sp. alder61 (assembly GCF_020179875.1). Classification (NCBI taxonomy): domain Bacteria; kingdom Bacillati; phylum Bacillota; class Bacilli; order Caryophanales; family Paenibacillaceae; genus Paenibacillus; species Paenibacillus sp. alder61. Next base: position 20,743 of record NZ_JAIUDG010000023.1, on the reverse strand, counting down.
CCCGCCGGCCTTGTGAATTTGTGAAGCGTCCTCCGCCGTAATTACCCCGAGCAGACGTTTGGCCCGGTCGATGACGAACAGGTTGGAAATCCCCCGCTCCCGCATCACTTGCAGCGCGACCCGCGGACCGCGGTCCAGGGTTACGGTTTCCGGACGGCGCATGACATGCGAAGCGGTCAGTACCTTGGACAGGTCGACATCCTCGATGAAACGTTCCACATAACGGTCGGCCGGTTGCGTCAGCATTTCCTCCGGCGTCCCGATCTGGACGAGCTCGCCGTCTTTCATCAGGGCGATGCGATCGCCGATGCGCAGCGCTTCATCCAAATCATGCGTGATGAAGACGATCGTTTTCTTCATTTTTTCCTGCAGCTCGAGCAGTTCATCCTGCATATCGCGCCGGATCAGCGGGTCGAGGGCGCTGAACGCCTCATCCATCAGCAGAATTTCCGGGTCATTGGCCAAGGCGCGCGCCAGGCCGACCCGCTGCTGCATCCCGCCGCTAAGTTGATCGGGCATCACATTCTCCCAACTTTTCAGCCCAACGAGTTCCAGCGCACGCAGCGCTTTCTCGCGGCGTTCCGCCTTCGGCACTTTCTGCACCTTCAGCCCGTACTCGACGTTTTCCAGCACGGTCCGGTGCGGGAACAACCCGAATTTTTGGAACACCATGCTGATCGTTTTACGGCGCACTTCACGGAGCTGCGCCTTGTTCATTTTTCTTAAATCCTTGTCATGAATTAGAACTTGACCCGATGTCGGCTCGATCAGCCGGTTTAACATGCGAACCAGCGTAGACTTACCGCTGCCGGACAGGCCCATAATGACAAAAATCTCGCCTTCCTGAATGCTCAGGCTGACGCGGTTCACCCCGACCATAATGCCCTTCTCCTTGGCCAACCGCTCTTTGGTGTAGCCTTTCTCGAGCAGTTCGACGCCTTGATCGGCCCCGGGTCCGAACAACTTGGATAATTGGTTGACTTTTAAAATTTCTTTAGTCATATGTTCACCCCTTTTGGATTCGATACTTCATTTCTCTATAACATCACAACGGAATGACGCCGCCGTGACGATCATGTAACTTAGTTTAGCAAAATGGCAAGCTTTTAATCAAAGCTCAAAACCGTACATAAAGAACGTACAGAAAAAACTGAACGGAAGGATACTTCCGTATTCTCCGGATTACTCCCAAATGCTGTCCAGTTCGCTTCTTTACTTTTGAACCTCCTTTTCTTAAGATAGAATAAGCATCCGTGCGCTTGGATTTATGTACCGCGGGTTGAACGCGGGACTTATCGGAATTCACTCGTTGAAATTCAATTCTTTTCAATTTACGGATTGAACGCACAGCATAATGAATGGAGGTCGCACAACATGAGCTTGGACCAGCTCACAACGGAACAACAAGCCGAGTTACAAAAAGTGCGTAAGCGTGTTATAGAAGCGATTGGACGTAATATGGACTTATATGGAATATCTTTGTCAACGGGCCATTTGTACGGGCTGCTTTTTTTTGCCGACAAACCGATGACGTTGGATGAAATGGGTATGGAGATGAGGATGAGCAAGACGAGTATGAGTACGGGCGTCCGTACGCTGCTCGACTTGAAAATGGTGAATAAAGTTTGGGAAAAGGGTTCGCGCAAAGACTTGTATGAGGTGGAATACGACTGGTATCAGACTTTTACCGACTTTTTTGCGATTAAATGGAGAAAAGCGGTAGAGACGAACCTCCTCGTATTGAAGCGGGCCATGGATGAAATCCAAAGATCTCTGTCCGCGGAGAACGGCCCGGAAGAACCTTTTCGGTCGATCCTGGAACAGGACCGGCTGAAGATGGGGGAAGCCGTTAAATATTATGAATGGATGGACAGGCTGATCGATGTGATGGAGAGCGGCGAAATCTACAACCTGGTTCCCAAGGAAATATAGAAAAAGAGGGCGTCCCGAGTCGTTTTGACGGGGACGTCCTCTTTTTTGCCGCTTGCGTCGCATTAAACTCGAGCCAATTTGTCAGCGGCCAAATCCGTTAGAAGAAGCTGCGGACGCTGCCGAGCGTCAATACGCGCCGATGTCATCCAGCATGACCCGGCCCGGGCCGCCGGTCAGGCGGAAGGAAAGCCGCCGGATGCCCGTACTTGCGTCGAACTTCGCGTTCTCGGCGGTAAACGCGGTGATCGGCAGCCGATAGGTCTGAAAGACGGCTTCGATCGGGTCTTTATATTTTCCGCCGGACAGGTGCCGATCGAGCCAGGGGTGAAGCGTGTAACTCGTTTCGGGCAAACGCGGCAGCGGCATAAACTTGGACAGCGGGACGCGGGCCGTCTCCCCGCTGCCGCTCTCCAGCTCCACTTCGATGTCCAGCTCTTCCCGGGAGGCTTCCCCGTCCTTCGGTTCCAACTCGTAGCTCCGGTCCGACAAAGAGAACGACAACATGTCGATCGGTCCATTTTCCGGAGAAGGGGCGGATGCTTCCCAGTTCAGGCTGTAAGCGGACACCTCCGATGGGCTGTCCGCATCTCCCGTCCGCTCCAGGACAATGCCCCGCGTGCCTTTGCCGGAGTTGCCCCGGTTTTTGGCTTCCTCTTCCTTCCAGAGTAAATTCGTTCCTTTGGCGGTTCCGCCGTCCGGAAGAGTCAACCGGTTGGAGTCTTCGTCAAACCGGGCCCAGGCTACCATTTCCCCGCTTTCGAAGCGGTTGAAATAGGCGGTTTCCGGCAGCCAGGACAGTCCCGTCCGGTAGTCGACGAATAGAGGCAGGTACTCCTCGTTTTGTCGCAATGTACTTTCCAAAAAGGCGGAGATGTATACCTTTGCGATCGTCCGCTGTTCCTGCGGAGACAGCATTCCCTGCCGGCTCAGTAGAATGCCTTTCGGGTAACTGACATCGCGTCCGCCCCAGCCGGTATTGAATTGGCTGTGGTTGGCGTCAGCGATGTACAGCGAGGCCTTGAACGCGTCTGCTCTTTCCGGGAAGCTCGTGCGGACGTACTGCCGCTCGCCGTCAAAGTCCGTGACGTCGCCGTCGCGGGCCCCTTGCAGCGTCAAATAGCTGACATCGGTGAGCCTCGCATACTGATCGTCCACTTTTTTGTCCGTTGGGGCGATCGCGGCCACGGCGCGGATGTTGTAGCGGTCCATTCCGCCCAGCGTGGCGTCCTTGCTGAACCAGCGTTTGTAATCGGCGGCCATCGCCACGGCCTGCCCGCCTCGGGAGTGGCCGACCAAAGCGATCCGCCCGAAATCCACCTTGCCGGAGAACGGCGTGTCCGCGCGGTCGGCAAACCGGCCGATCTGCTGGAGATGTTTCAACAGCAGCCAGGAGCGCACCTTCATGTCATGGTCGGGAATTCCGGACCAAACGGAGTAATTCAGGAAATTTTCGTCGATGGAGACGGCGATGTATCCCCGGCTGGCCAGCAGATTCCCGAGGTAGGCATAGCCGTCATCGGAGTAGTCCTCCATGAGGTGGTTTCCGTGAACGATCAGCACCAGCGGGAAGGGGCCCTCGCCCTGCGGCATCCATACCCGGCCGTTGAGCGGAAGCGCGCCGGCGTGAAAGCCCCAGTAGAGCGTGCGAAAACGGGACCACTTCCCAAGATAAGCGGAGGCGTCGACGGGATCCGACCTTAGGCCGACGTGTCTGCCGTATTCCGGCTGCCAGATATCCCGGCCGCTCCCGTAGGTAAACGCGTCCACGGGATATCCGCCGGGCTCGGAGGGATCGGCCGCGGCCAGCGGCAGGAGGCCGGAGTCGGCCCGGATCTCCGCCGATCCGGCCGGGACGGCGGACCCGTCGGGCGGCCAGGCGGCGGCCGACAGGCAAGCTAAGGCCATCAGGCCGGCGATGCCCGCCTTCAGGCGAAGCGAGGCCTTGCCTGCGGCAAACCAGCCGAGGAGCAGACCGCCGAGAGCACCCGCCGCTGTGAGGATGACGGATACGATAGCCGAGATGGCGAAAGCTTGATCCTCTTGATAAAAGATCAAAAAAATGGCGGCTAAATCGAACAGCAGAGCGCCCGCGAAGAGGCGGGGGATCGGCAGCCCGGTCAAGGCCAGCAAAAAGGCGGCAAGGTGCGCCGTAAGGAACAAGGCTGCGGTGCCAGCCGCGGCAAAGCTCAAGGTGTCGACCGCGGCGCCCAGTCCGGTCGGCATGCCCAGCGCCGCCAGGGCGAACGCGAACATGCCGGCTCCCCAGGGGCCGGCCAGGCTCATGCGCCAAAAAGCGGTGTCATACCGGTAGGTCTGCCGGATGCGCTGCCGCAGGATGTGACGAAGCCGCCTTTTGGGCGGCCGGACGACAACAAGTTCGGTCTGTGCTTGAAGTTCCATAGTTTCCCCCGGATTTTTAGATCAAGGTGTTGAAACGGCGTAGTTTCATATTTTCATTTATTGTAACACGCCAAATCGCGGGAACAAACAGGAGAATATCGGCGCTTTTAGGAACGGGAACCGCGTTTGAAGAGCCCGAAAGAGCAGAGGAGCAGCGCGGCCATCACCCCGAGGCAAACTCCGATGCTGATCCGGTTTTGGGCATCGAACAGGAAGAGAAGGGCGATGATCGACAAGCAGATCACCGCGATCCAGGTGATGAACGGATATCCCCAGATTTTGAAGGACGGTTCCGCGGGATAATTTTTACGCAATTTCCATTGCGCCAGCAGAATCGTGATCCACACCAACAAGACCACGAAGCCGGGAACGGCCATCAAGAGCCGGAACAGGTTGTCCTGGGCGACATAGGCGATCATCGCGCCCAGGACCAGAACGAGTCCGCTGAGCTTCAGGCTGTTAACGGGCACCCCTTTGGAGGAGAGCCGCCCCAGGACCCGGGGGGCTTCGCCGCTCGCCGCCATCGAATGCAGCATTCGCGTCGCTCCGTAAATCCCGGAATTGGCGGCGGACAACACGGCGGTAATCAGAATGAAATTCATCAGATGCGCCGCGCCCTTGAATCCGGCGGAAGTCAACACCTGAACGAACGGGCTGGTTTGTTCGCTAAGCGTGTCCCACGGGATTAACCCGCAAATCACCAGGATAGGCAGCGTATAGAACAGCACCACCCGCAAAATAAAACTCTTCACGACCTTCGGCAGCACCTTCTCGGCCTGTTGGGTTTCCGACAACGTGAGACCGATCAGCTCGGATCCCCCGTAAGAGAACATGACGACAAGCAGGGCCGAGAAAATCGCCGTCCATCCGTTCGGAAAGAATCCGCCATGGGCGGTGAAGTTGGAAAGTCCCGGCGTTTCCGCACCGGGCAGCACCCCGAACAAAATACAGCCCCCAAGCACGATAAACACGAGAATCATGGCAATCTTTATGCCCGCCAGCCAAAATTCAAATTCCCCCAGACCGCCGACGCTCATCAGATTGACGGCAAGAATCAGCGCCGCGCAGCCCAGGCTAAGCAGCCAAAGCGGAACCTCCGGCAGCCAAAACTGCAGGAAGCTTCCGGCCGCGATCACCTCGATGACGCACACGGTAAGCCACATGAAGCAATAGAGCCAGCCGATGATAAACGAAATGCGTTCGCCCAAAGCGAGCCGGATAAAGTCTTTCATATTAAGTCCGGGGTAGACCGTGGCCATTTCGGCGATCGCCCCCATGACGACCAGGAGCAGCAGTCCCGCCAAGGCATAGGAGAGGACGACTCCGGGCCCGGCCAGGCTGACGGTCTCGGCGCTCCCCTTGAATATGCCGGTCCCGATCACGCCGCCCATCGCCATAAAGCTGATATGCCGCGGGCGTAATTTTTTCTGTAAAGGAGAAGATTGCGAATTCACAAATGAAAGCCTCCCGACGTGGATGATAGACATTAATATTACATCAATTTGCGACGTGTGGAAATGAATATTCGTTACATTGATAAGTATCATTTTTAGTTGATCCGTCAGATAGTCTTCCCGTCCGATCCTCTTTAAAATGAGGATAGCCGGAAAAATGCGGATAGGAAAGGAGCAAAATATGGCACAGCTTTCCGTCAATAAATCGGTGGACCCTCCATCACTCCGGGACCGTAGGAAGAATGGGTTCCTGCGATTCGTGAGACAGCTTGACTTGCAGTTGATGGTCATCCCGGCGCTCGTTCTGATTTTTGTGTTCAGCTACATTCCGATGTACGGGATTCTGATCGCGTTTCAGGATTACAAAATCGGGCGCAGCTTTACGGGCAGCCCCTGGGTGGGAATGAAGCATTTCATTACTTTTTTTCAATCGCCGGAGTTCGGGATCGTCATGAAGAATACGATTATGATCAGCCTGCTGAAGTTTTTCATCGGGTTTCCGGCCCCGATCCTGCTGGCCCTGATGCTCAACGAGGTCCGCAAGATGGTGTTCAAGAGGGTAGTGCAGACGATTACGTATCTGCCCCATTTCATGTCCTGGGTCATTTTGGGCGGGATCGTCGGGTCCATGCTGGCCACGGATAACGGCAGCGTCAATATGCTGCTGGAACGGCTGAATCTGATCGATGAACCGATCAACTTTCTGTCGCTTCCGGAATATTTCTGGTCCATTTTAATTACGACCAACGTATGGAAGGAGATCGGCTTCGGCTCGATCGTCTACCTGGCCGCCATTGCGGGCGTAGATCCGAATACGTATGAAGCTGCTTCGATCGATGGCGCCAGCCGGTTTCGTCAAATTTATTTGATAACGCTTCCATCGATTATGCCGGTCGTTTCGATCTTTATGATATTGGCTATCGGCAATCTGCTGAGCGCCGGGTTCGAGGACATTCTGGTGCTTGCGGTCAATCCGGCGCTGCGCGATGTGTCCGATGTGCTCGATACGTATGTCATCCGCGTCGGCATTAACAATTACCGCTACTCGTATGCGACCGCGGTCGGTTTGTTTAAAGCGGTAATCAGCGTCGGTCTGCTGACGATCGCCAACTACGTGGCCAGGAAATCCGGCAACAGCTTGTGGTAAACAAGACATCATCCAGGGAGGTGAACCTCGGTGCGGGATAGTCTGGGTGACCGAATCATGGTCACATTCATTTATATGTTTCTCATTCTCCTGTCCGTTTCAACCTTGTATCCGTTTTTAAACGCTATTGTTATTTCCTTGAACGAAGGCTTGGATACCTCGAAGGGAGGGATCACGCTCTGGCCCAGGGAATTTACCTGGGAGAACTACAGCGTGGTTTTCCAGGATGAAAGGCTGATGAGCGGTTTTTTCGTCTCCGTGTTAAGGACCGTCATCGGAACGGTTACGGCCATTTTGGCCACCGCGATCTTCTCGTACGGGATGTCCCGGAGAGAGCTGATGGGGCGAAAATATTACATGATCATATGCATTATTACCATGTACTTTGGCGGGGGGCTAATTCCGACCTTCCTGTTGATCCGTGAGCTGGGCCTGATGAACTCGTTTTGGGTTTATATTATTCCCTCGCTGATCAGCGTCTGGAATATGATCATTTTTCGTACGTTTTTTCAAGGGCTTCCGGCCGGTTTGGAGGAATCCGCCAAAATCGACGGCTGCGGCAATTGGGGCACGCTTTTCCGGGTGGTGCTTCCGTTGTCAGGCCCGGTCATCGCCACGCTGGCGCTGTTTACCGCGGTTGGACACTGGAATGAATGGTTCCTGGCCAGCATTTACATTTCGGATGAGAAGCTGCTGCCGATCCAGACGATCCTGAAGCAGATCCTGGCCTCGAACATCGTCTCCGAGCAAACGGCCAGTATGGATGCCGCCGCGCTGGCCCACTTGCAGAAAGCGAAGACGATCACAAGCAAGTCGCTGTCGATGGCGACGATGATGGTCGCGACGTTGCCGATCGTTCTGGTATATCCTTTTGTGCAAAAGTATTTCGTCAAAGGCGTACTGGTAGGCTCGTTGAAAGAGTAGCCTGGAAGTTTAGAGCGCCCTCGCTTTAAACATATATATTATGGAAGGGAAAGGGGATCACAGCGAATGAAGAAAAGAAGAAAGCTGTTTGTCGGCATGATCGCTCTGTTGACGGTGATGGCCATGATCGCGGGATGCTCGGGCGGCTCGGGCAAGGCCCCCGCTAACAAGGCGCCTCAAACCGGTGAGAACAATACGGGGCAGGGAAATGCGCCGAAATCCGAAGAGTCCGGCTTGTACGAGTTGGGGAAGGAACCGCTTGAATTTACGCTGTTTGGCAATTACGACTGGTACACGATGCCGAAATGGGGAGCGGACAAAACGACAGCCTGGATTCAGGAGAACAAGAAGGTGACCGTGACGGAAGTGCCGAACGGAGGGAATAACGTCCAGAAGCTGAATACGATGATCGCTTCGGGCGAACTGCCGGACGTCATTTGGGGCGAACGCGGCGCGGACGTGGAAAGAATGCGCGAGGCGGGTATGCTCGTTCCGCTGGACGATTACATCGAGAAATATCCGAATCTGAAAAAATGGCTCGACCCCAAGGCGCTGAACATGCTCCGCTCGCCGGACGGCAAAATTTATCAATTCCCGAACTGGTACACGAACCGTCCGAACGGGAATGCCGGCTGGGTCGTCAACAAGAAAATATATGACGAGTTGGGGAAACCGAAGCTGGAAACGACCGATGATCTGTACGCCTACTTGAAGATGGTCAAGGAAAAATATCCGGATGTCATTCCGCTGGAAACGGACATTGCCAGCGAAGGCCACGGCCTGGATCAAATCTATTCCGCCTTCAAAGAGAACAATTTGAGCTTTACCCGCTATTTCGCCGTTCCGGATGGCGATAAAATGACTTCTATTTATAAAGATGAGCCGTTCCGCGAATCGGTGGTGTACGCCGCCAAGCTGTTCCGGGAAAAACTGATGACCCAGGACGCCATGACACAGACGCGCGATCAGGTGCAGGAGAAGCTGATGAACGGCAAAGTCGCCGTCTACGTCTCGACCAACCCGACCGTATATGCGATGCAGGCCCATGCCGAACTGACCAAAAAAGATCCGAACGGCGGTTATTTTATGATTTGGCCGATTCATAAGGAAGGGCTGGATAAGAACAAGATTTATCCGGGGACTTACAACAAGCTGGGATGGAACGCCGCGGTCATCACCACGAGCGCCAAAAACCCGGAAGCGATTTTCGCTTTCCTGGACTGGTATACCGGTCCGGAAGGAATGAGATTGCAAATGTGGGGCGTGGAAGGCGAATATTGGAACGGACTTGAAGCCGACGGGGAAACGCCGAAATTCACCGAGAAGTATACGACGGAAAAAGAGGCGCTCGCGGAGCATCAGACGAAGATGGACCCGTTAATGTGGGTAGGCAACACCGTATATGTCGACGATATCAAGGGGAAATATGAAGCGACCCTCCCCGAAAATGAACGGAACTGGTCGACATACTGGCAATATGAGATTACGTGGAAAACGCAAGGCGACGCCACGGAATTTATTAACCTCTTCCCGATGCCGGACAGCGAAGAGGGGATCTCGTTCCAACGGGCCAAAGACATTTGGCTGAAGGTCCGGGCCCAAACCTTGTATGCGAAGACGGACGAGGAAGCGCTGGCGATTCTTGACCAGGCTCACGAAGACACGATGGCGGCCGGCTTCCAAAAGGTGTTGGATTTCTACGCGGCCAAATGGCAGGAAAACCTGAAGCAGATTAACGGGAACTGATGCGAATCGAGGGAAACCGGTTATCCGGGGACCCTCTTTTCGCCGTTTTGCGGGTGCGGGGTACCTCCATCTCACAGGGAGGGAGGGATTTTTGTCGGGAGGGAAGAATTTAGTATTATATTAGATTGAATTCAAGAATTGCGTTGGGGAAGGGCAGCGCACTGCAATCAAAGTGTCTAATGATCAAGTTCGGGCATAACGTTTATGGATGGATTCCCTCTGAAAAAAGGAGTTTACCTCATGTATAAAGTTTTGCTGGCGGATGACGAACTGTTGGATTTGGAGGGGATGAAGCGGTTTATCCCCTGGTCCGACCTGGGGCTCCAGGTCGTCGGTGCCGTGAACAACGGCTTTGCAGCCTGCGAGGTTATGGAGCGGGAGCCGGTCGATATTCTGGTCACGGACGTAAACATGCCGAATATGTCAGGGCTGGAACTGGCCCGGATCGCGATCGAGAAAAAACCGGAAGTCCGAGTGATCTTTGTAAGCGGTTACCAGGATTTCAACTATGTGAAACAGGCGCTTTCCTTGAAAGCGTGCAGCTACGTGTTAAAACCGATGGAGGATGACGAGCTGATTTCCTCCCTGCGCCGGATTACCGAGGAGCTTGCCGAAGAGGAACGCCGCAAAGCAGCGGAGAAACAGTACCATCACCTCAAGCCGATGGCGAAGAACGACTTCCTCGTCCGGCTGCTGGAAGGGGAGCTGGCCCTTGCCAAGGCTGAGGAGTTTGGCGAGCTCGCGGCTTCCTTTGGCATGGATCGTTTAAGTGCGCCGCTGCAGGCGGCCGTACTGGAAATCGATGATTTGAAGTGGCTGCAGCCGGGAAATGCGGAAGCGGCCCTGCATCACTTGGAAATGAGCTTGACGCAGATCAACGAGGTGCTGCTTGGCTATGGATTTACCCACAGCTGCAAGCTGTCCCGGCAGCGGATCGGCATCCTCCTGCATGGCGAAAGGCTCAGAGCCTGCGTTGACGAGCTATGCGGCGCGGTGGACGCCAAGGCGTCTCTTTCCTTGACGATCGGGCTGGGCCAGCAGGTACCGGATCTTTCCCGCATCCATGAATCCTACAGGCAAGCGTTGGAGGCGCTTGAGGGAAAGATGTTTTTCGGCCGTGGGCAGGTCATTAAATACGAGGATGTGCAGCAGGCTCCGGAGCTTAGCGACGCGCGAACGCTGGATCTAAGGCTGGATGCGCTGTTTAAGGCGATGGCCAATTACGATCTGGTCCTCATCCACGATGAGATCGAGAATCTGTTCAAATCCGTCTCTTCGCTTCGATCCAAATTTACGATTTATAATCTGGCGATGTACATCGTTTTTAAGCTGGACCATTATTTGCACGCCCTGGATGAGGATCTGTTCGAAATGCTCGGCATGGAACTTCACAGCCTGGATGTGGTGCTCCAGTTTGAAATGGTCGGGGATATCCGTTCGTGGCTGGTCCGCAAGGTGTTTGAAATTTCCGAAATCATGCGGATCAAAGCGAACTCCAAAAACAGCCGGCTGATTCGTGAAATTTTGAAAACGATGCGGGAGCGCATGCAGGAGAACTTGACCTTAAAGGACATTGCCGAGCAGTTTTCGTTCTCGCCCAACTATTTGGGGCATCTGTTCAAGGAAGAGGTCGGCAAAAGTTTCAGCGAAACGCTGATCGGCATGCGGATGGAGCGGGCGCGCGAACTGCTCAAGAATCCGTCCCTGAAAATTTACGAGGTCGCGGATCAGGTCGGATACCGATATATCCCGTATTTTAGCCGGCAGTTCAAGGAGACGTTCGGCATGACCCCGATGGAGTGCCGAAAGCGCGAGTAGGACGGAGGGAACGAAACATGAAACCGGCCGCGGATGCAGCACCGAAACAACCGAAATACATTCCTTTCGGCTACAAGTTAATGATCACATATATGGTGTTTATTATTTTGCCGGTCCTTGCGATCGGCTATTTTTCGAATGCGATGTACCAGGAATCCATCCGGGACCAGACGAGAAATTCCATTCAAGGGACGCTTGTACAGATGAAGGATAATATCGAATTCAAGATGGCCGACGTAGAGCGCATCTCCTCCATGCTGTATAACGATTACTCCCTGGTCATCCAGCTGCGGAGCTATGAAGAAGGCTGGGACAGCTACGAGCGGACGACGAAGATCATCATGCCGAAATTCGCCATCGCCGTGAATGCAACGGGATTGAATATCGCGATGTACCTGTTTCTGGCCAACGATACGCTCCCGGAGGTGTACTACGGTTCTTTTGACCGCGAAAATCCGGATCTGCTCGAACGGAATTATAATCTCTACCATTTAAAGCGTATAGAGAACAAGGCTTGGCACCGGGACTTTCCGCCGGAAAAATACGGGGAGACGATGCTGTGGAGAAAGGTGGAGCGCGATGCGGACTTCAGCCGGATCTCTCTGCTGCGCCGCCTGGTGGACAGTCAACGTCCGCTGGATTTGAAGGAAGTCGGTTTTATGCGGATCAGTGTGAGTACGGAAGAGCTGTTCCAGGGGCTGGACTATAAAAAAATCGGGGACGGGAGCGGCCTGATTATCCATGACGAAACCGGGGCGGTGCTGCACCGATCGGGAACGATTCCCGGTGAAGGCCGCGAAGCCGATGCCAACGGGGGAGAGCGCGAGTTTCTGACGATCCGCGAGTCGGTCGGCAGACAAGGCTGGGACTTGACGGCCTATGTGCCGCTGACGATCATGGAGCGGGATTCCGCGAAGGTGCGCATGTTCGTCATTCTGATCTGCCTGCTGTGCCTGATCGTATTTACCTTTGCGGGGATGTTCATCTCGCGGTATTTCTCCATCCGGATGAACAAAATCGTGTTCGTGCTGAACGCGTTTCGCGAAGGGGAATTGCACAAGCGGATGGGATATCGGGGCAAGGACGAATTTTCCCAAATCGCCAACGCGTTGAATGAGATGGGCCGAAATATCGACCATCTGATCGAGCAGGTGTACATGACGCAGATCGAAAAGAAAGAGGCGGAGCTCGAGTCGCTGCAGGCCCAAATCAACCCGCACTTTTTGTACAATACATTGTCTTCCATCAGCCGGTTGGCCCAATTCGGCGAGATCGACAAGCTCCAGCGGATGGTGTTGGATTTGGCGAAGTTTTACCGCCTTTCCCTCAATGAGGGGAGGACCGTGATCCCGATTCACAGCGAATTGGAACAGGTTAAGGCGTATATGAACATTCAGACAACCAAGTTCGGCGAGGCGGTTCATGTCTTTTACGATATCGATCCGAAAATTTTGAACTACGTTACCGTGAAACTGATTTTGCAGCCTTTTATCGAAAATGTTCTGGAGCATGCCTGGTTCGGAAACTCCATTCATATTCGCATCTCGGGACGCCTGGAGGGGGAGCGCATCGTTTTTAAGGTGATCGATGACGGCGTCGGAATGTCCCTCGAGCGGATTGCACAAATTTTTGATCCGGTGGAGGGGCTTAACACCGGGTTTGGCATCCGAAATGTACACAGCCGGATTCAGCTTCATTTTGGATCCGCCTACGGCGTTACGATCGGAAGCCGGCCGGGGATCGGCACAACCGTTCGAATCGTGATCCCCGCCCAAAGGCGCACGGACTAGGACCAAAGGGGAAGGGACTTGACGCTGAGGACCGCACTCCTTTTTCCGAAAGGCCAAGGGTCCTAAAACTGAAACTATCTTCCTGTTTTATGAAAAGCTTGTTTATAACTCCGGAGAAGCGGGTAAACGATCGATAGTGATCCGAATCGGAAAGAGGATGACCCGAACCTTATTCATAAAGGAGTTTTAACGATATGAATCTCAGCAGTGTACATAGCCCGGTACCCTATCATTCCCAATATCCCAGAACTTCCGTGATGAGTCAGGCTAAGAAGAGCGAGGGCAAAGACTCCCCGCTAAGCTTCCAGGAGATATTGCAGGAAAAAATGAAAAGCAACCGGGAGCGCCAGACTTCCGAGTCAAAACGCTTGTCTCTGCCGAGATCGGTCTAACCGGATAACTTAGTTTTACCCTTCCTAACATGGTTCCCCCTGCCCAAGACAGCCGTTTCCAAGCAAACGGCCGGTCTTGGTTTTTTTGTTCGAGGGACGGGAATCGCAGCGTCTTCGCCTCAACCTTGACAGAAAATGACTTCTCGGGTTTAATAGTCCAATAGTTTCTTTACATAGAATGAGTAAATCCGCATCAAGAAAGGCGACAAGTGTATGACCGCGAACCTGAGACAGATCCACCCGCTATCCTGGACCATTATTATTGGAACGATTTTCGGCAGAATGGCCACGTCCATGAGCATTCCCTTCCTCTCTATTTATCTGATCGGCAGGCTCGGCGCAACCCCGTTAGAATCCGGCGTCGTCGTTGCGGTCAGTTCGCTGATCGGTGTGTTTGCCAGTTTCTACGGCGGCTACATTTCGGATGTCATCGGCCGAAAAAAAGTGCTGTTCATCTCCATCTTCGGCTGGGCGCTCGTCTTTGTCGGTTTTGCGCTGGCCGATCGAATCTGGTTGTTCTTCATTATCAATGCGCTGAACGGACTCTGCCGGGCCATGTTTGAACCGACCTCCCGGGCGTTATTGGCCGACATTACTCCTCAGGAAAGTAAACTTCTCGTTTTCAACCTGCGGTATGCCGCTATCAATTTGGGGGTGGTGGCCGGACCGATTTTAGGGCTGCAGATGGGCTCCTCCCACTCGGGGGGCGCCTTTTACATCGCGGGCCTCGTATATTTTTGCTATGGGGCGGTGCTCGTCTTTCAGTTTCTGGGACACAAACATATCGGCGGGGTCAGCGGGGAAAGCAGGGATCCTTTAACCTTAACCGAAGCGCTGCGGGTGACCGGCAAGGACCGTACTTTCGTCTATGTGCTGATCGGGATGATCTTTTGCGTGCTGGGGTACGGGCATTTCAGCTCGACGCTGGCCCAATATATGGAGTTAAGCCCGCATTTCACGGACGGGGCGAAATGGTTCGGCTACATGCTGTCCTTGAATGCGGTGGTCGTACTGACTGTTCAATATCCGCTTGTCCGCTTCGCCGGCCGTTTCTCGCCGATGGTGCCGTTAATCGCGGGAAATTTATGCGTAGCCTGCAGTTTGCTGATGTTCGGCCTCTTTCCTTACCTATGGACCATGATGCTCGGCGTCGTCGTATTTACGATCGGGGAAGTGTTGATGTTCACGATGACGGATGTGCTGGTGGACCGGATCGCCAGTCCGGAACTGCGGGGCACTTATTTCGGAATGTTCGGCTTCAACAACCTTGGGAATGTACTGGCTCCGTTGCTTGGCGGTTTTCTGCTGAACGGATTTGGAGCGAACCATGCGATCCCGATATTCGCTGTTATAGCCTTGACTACGGCCTTCGGTCTTCCGTTTCTCCTCCTGGCCCGCAAACATTTGCCTGAAGGAAAGGAGTGAGGGGGGCCAAAAATGTAAGTGAATCCCCTTTTCCAAATTTAGAGGACTTGAGTTGAAATGATCTGCGATCGCAGGAAAGCCCGCCGTCCGGTATGTATTCTCCGGAAGCGGGCTTTTTGTCTTTGGTTACGGCTTTGCCGGTTTCGGCCAAATAAAGTAGCTGCAGGTAATCAGGAAGTCTATGCCCAGAACGGCCCCCCAAATTCGCAGAACGTCCATTAATTTTTCCGTCCGAGTCGGGTCGTCGATCCAATAGACTAGACCGGCAAGGAGTCCTGCCCCGATGAGAAACGCCAGGATATGCCGGAAAAATCCCTTCAGGTAATGCTTGGCGAAATCCGTGCCGTACCGTTTGACGGGTTTGGCCTCCGGCTGTTTGGCGATATGGTAGCGAAATCGGGTGTCGGCCCATTGGATCATGCTTTTGCCGTAAGCGACGGAAACGCCGATGTAAACGGCGGCGATGGCGTGGGCCGTAGTCGCTGTGGCGCCGCGATACAGGTCCAGGCCGGTGATGATCAGGAGAACCAGATCCACGACAGGGGTTAACGCGAGCAGAATAAGTCCGAGTTTGGGCAATTTCAAGACATAGCGGGCAAGGAGCCCGGCTGCGATAACAACCCAAAACGCAATCTCACAGGCAACAATCATCCAGGCTACGAAATTCATTGTATACTCCTTCCAAAATATAAATATTTAATTTTTATAATACAGTTGTACTAAATAAATGTCCACAAGGAACTTTTTTGATAAAATGAGGCTATGCCGAAACAAATCGATCATGACCAAAGAAAACAAAAAATCGCCGAAGCGACATGGCGGGTGATTTTGAGGGACGGGATGAGTGGCGCGACCGTAAGAAATATCGCCCGGGAGGCCAATATTTCGCCGGGATCGCTCCGGAACGATTTTCCCTCCCAGGAGAGCTTGCTGCAATACGCTATGACTCTGGTAAAAGAGAGGGCGGGCGAGCGCATCTTGACCATTGCCAATCAGGAACTTCCTCCGAAGGAGAAGGTGCTGGGGATGCTGATGGAAATCGTGCCTACCGATGAGCAGACGCGGGCGGAAATGGAGGTGTGGTTTGTATTTACCGCCCATTACAGCCACCAAAGGGAGCGGTTTGACGCCGGTTTCGACGGAATCCGGAATATGATCCGGATCATTATTCACCAACTGCAGGAGCTGGATTTACTTAAGCCGGATATCCATCTGGATTTAGAAGTCGAGAAACTGTACGCCTTGGTGGACGGTTTGGCGCTGCACGCCATGCTGGAGCCCGGCAGACTTGACCGGAGTCAAATTAAGGCCGTCCTGAAAAGCCATCTGTCATCCGTCTGTCTGTTCTCTTCTTAGCGATCCGCTAAACTAGGGTCCAAGCGTTCTCCCGGTCCGGCGCGTATACTGTGTCAAGATCCGGAGGAGGTGAAGAACCTTGACGCTGCAGGCCAAGATGAAACGAGCCCTCCGCTATGTCGGAAAACGGGTGCGGATTAAAACCAAAACCGGAGCCGTTTTGTACGGCACGGTCGAAGAGGTGAAGAGCGGCAAGCTCTACTTAAAGACAGAATCCCTTCATCCGCGGAGCAGCAAGGCGCATGCCGCATTCGCTCCGGCTATTTTGCCGCTGGTGCTGTTCGACTTGCTGGCGATTATTCTGCTAGACAGAAGACCGAGACGCAGGAGATTAAGAAGATTATAACAAGTGGAAACCCGGCCGGGATACAATCCGGCCGGGTTTTCGCGTCTCGCCATGATGAAATGGGAGAGCCTGTCTTAACGCCTGTCCCCGGCGGCGGGCCAAGCAGGAACTCGTCTGCATAATCGGCCAAGTTCCCACATAGACATGTATCAGTTTAAGAAATCAAACTGCAGAGGGGATGATCTCATGCGTCGGATCGCAAGGATGCTGACGATATTCATCGTAGTAAGCATCGTACTGGCCGCATGCGGGAAAAAAGATGCCGCCGGCGTCGTCAAGGATTTGGACAAAGTGGTTACCAAATTGGAAAGTTATCAGGGCTCGGGGACCATGACACTGTTTACCGGTGACAAACCCCAGGAGTACAAGGTCGAGGTGTGGTATCAAAATCCGTCCTTTTACCGGATTGCGCTCACCAATGCGGAAAAGGACATAACTCAAATTGTGCTCCGCAACGAGCAGGGCGTGTACGTTCTGACGCCGAGTTTGAACAAGAGCTTCCGTTTTCAAAGCGATTGGCCGGAAAATCAGGGGCAGGTGTATTTGTACCAGACTCTGGTACGCAGCATCCTGAGCGATAATTCCCGTCAATTCGTGGCCGATAAGGACGACTATGTTTTCGAAGTGGCCGCCAACTACAACACGCATTCGCTGGTTCGGCAAAAAATCTGGCTGGCAAAGGACAATTACGCCCCGAAACAAGTACAGGTCTCCGATGCGCAAGCGAAGGTTGTCGTTGAGGTGAAGTTTGACAAGTTCGATTTCAACACCAAATTCGACAACAACTCTTTCGATATGCAGCACAACTTGGATACGGCGGCTAAGGACGCTCAAGGAACGCTGCTGGAAGTGGATCAGAACGGGATGTTGGTGGAAAAGACTCCCGAGGAGAAGGCCGAGGACAACCAGCCTTCAACGGATGCGGCCGCGGGGGAAGCGGGAGACGGAACGGTGGAGAAGGCGCTTCCGGCGTTGTCCGATCCGTTTGGAGTCATTATCCCCACCTACCTGCCTGACGGTGTTGTGCCTCAGGACGATAAGATTGTGGAGGACAGCGAACGGAGCATGGTGCTGCTGCGTTATGACGGTACATACCAATTTACGCTTTCCGAATCCCGGTCTCCCGATCGTACGACATCTCTCGTCCCGGGCGAAGTGATCGATCTCGGGTTTACGGCCGGGCTGCTGACCGGCGAAGAGCTTCAAACCTTGACATGGACGGTGGACGGTTTGGAATTCCGGATTACGAGCGACAATTTGCCCGTGCCGGAGATGGTGAAAATCGCCGCTTCTATGCAGGATCAAACGGGTAAATAAGGATTACGGCAGGCGGATTAACGGTTGTCGGGGAGAAGATGAAAAGTTCCCCTGACCCGTCTATTCGCCTCTTTCTTCATCTCACCTTCCACCGGATTTGACAGCCGCTCCCCGGAACATTACGATAAGTGTATTGTTTCAGCATGGACTTTCAATCATTAGAGAAGGTGACTTAAAGTGCAAGTGAAGTATCGGCCAACCCAAGCAGTCATAGACCTGGATGCACTGTATTCCAACTACACGGAGCTGCGGCGAAATCTGCCGGCCGGCATGAAATTTATGGGCTGCGTCAAAGCCAATGCCTACGGGCACGGCGCCGTTATGATCGCGCGCGAACTTGAACGTTACGGGGCGGATTATCTCAGCGTCGCGTTTTTGGATGAGGCGCTCTTACTCCGGCGTTCGGGGATAACCCTGCCCATACTCGTACTTGGATACACGCCTCCGCACGGTGTTAGAACTGCGTGGGAGCACGACATTACGCTGAATGTTTTCAGCGCAGAAGTGCTTGAGGCGATCTCGGCGCTCGACCCTTCCGATTTTCCGCATAAGCTAAAGGTCCATATCAAAATCGACTCCGGTATGGGACGCCTTGGTTTGCTTCCCGGGGAAGGAGCGGTTGCCTTCATTCGTCAAGCGCTCGAAATGCCTCAGCTGGAAGTTGAGGGGCTGTTTACTCACTATGCTACGGCGGATGAAGAAGACAAAAGCTATACATTGGAGCAGTATCAGCGGTTTCAGGACGTGGTGTCCGCCCTGGGGGAACTTGGAGTCCAAATCCCGATTATACATACGGGCAACAGCGCCATCGCCATTGATTTGCCGGACCTTTCCTGCCAAATGGTAAGAATCGGCATCGCTCTATACGGGCTGTATCCGTCCGAACAAGTCAGCCATCAAAGCGTGAAGCTTAAGCCGATCCTGTCGCTGAAGAGCGCCGTGGTTTGGGTTAAAACGCTGCCGCCGGCCTCCGCCGTCAGTTACGGTGCGAAGTATGTGACGAGACGGGCGGAACGGATCGGAACGCTCCCGATCGGTTATGCGGACGGATATTCCCGTATGCTCGACGGCAAGGCGGAAGTATTGATACGCGGACACCGCGTTCCTGTGATTGGAAAAATTTGTATGGACCAATGTATGGTATCGCTAGAACCTTTGGCCGATGAAGCCAAAGAAATCCAAGCCGGCGAGGAGGTTGTACTCATCGGTCAGCAGTCCGGGGGACAAATATCCGCGGATGAACTGGCCTCCGCCATGGGAACTATCCACTACGAACTGATATGCATGCTGGCCCATCGGGTTCCGCGCTTATACACCCGTTCGGGGGCGCCTGATATACTTGTCAACCCTCTATCGACCTAATCATTACGCAGGTTGACAAAAACCTACAAAACTTTTTTCCCGGGTGAAGGAATTTATGCCTAGTCTATCGAATGAGTAAACAATGGAAATGACTCAGGTATGTACGGTAATGTCATTTTTGTTTATAATGATATGCAGCATACTTGATATACTCACGGCATATATTTTCTTTGTATATATTTCCTTGGATAATGCTATACTGTATCACAGGGTCAAGGGATCAGGGTCGACAAGGTTTTGGGGGTGGAAGTTAAAGATGGCCAATATGCATAACACCAAAAGAATCATGATTAGTTTACCGGATCATCTTTTGCAGGAAGTGGATGGAATCGTGGCGATGGAGAATTCCAATCGCAGCGAGCTGATCAGGCAGGCTATGAAGCTGTATCTGAACGAGCGGAAGAAGCGGTTTATCCGCGAATCGATGCAGCGCGGCTATATGGAGATGGCGAAGATCAATCTGTCCATGGCCTCTGAAGCGTTCCATGCGGAGGAAGATGCAGACAGCACTCTGGACCGCCTAGTAAGCGGGGTGTAACTATTGATCGTAAAGCGCGGCGACGTTTTTTTTGCAGACCTCTCCCCTGTAGTAGGTTCTGAGCAAGGCGGGGTGAGACCGGTGCTTATTATCCAGAACGATATCGGCAACCGATTCAGCCCGACGGCGATCGTTGCTGCCATTACCGCACAAATCCAAAAGGCGAAGCTGCCGACGCATGTCGAAATTGAGGCGGCAACGCATGGGTTTGATCGGGATTCCGTTATCTTGCTGGAACAGATCCGTACGATTGACAAACAGAGATTAACCGACAAAATTACGCATTTAGACGACGAGACGATGAAAAAGGTGAACGACGCTTTGCTCATTAGTCTTGGTTTAATTGACTTTTAAACATATCGCCCGAGAAGACGGCGTCAAGCTCGGGTCGGACGCTTCGAACAACTCGTTCGGGGCGTTTTTTGTTCGTGGCTTTAGCCAGTGGAGCTCGCGAAGCGTGCGAAACAGCAAGCCATCTGCTATGCGGGTGGTGTAGTGATGCTTATAGCAACAAACCAACCCGATACGGTCGTTATCATAGGGGTGTTCAAGCTACTATGTTGTATAACGAAAGGAAAAGGTGGTTTAACGGCTAATCGAAGTGATACGTCACCTACAAAGAGGCGCCTAGCGTGCTTCCAAGCTTCCAACTCCAAAAAGATGCAAATCCTCTAAGGCCCCCTAATTAAACTGGAGTCTCCCTGCCCAATAATTTAAACTTAGGACAAAGGGAGATGATCGGTATGGGAAAAAGGTTGAATGAAGAAAAACGTTTAAAAGTTGTGAAAGAAGCGAT
>NZ_JAIUDG010000022.1:0-114926 GCF_020179875.1 Paenibacillus sp. alder61 | reverse complement strand
TAAGTGAAAGTGACAAAAACACTGAGCCTGAACAATTTTATTGTCAGGCTAGCGTCTTTAGGCGCAGTTTGGCAACAGGGGGTTATACCCCAAGAGCAAACCACCCGTTGGACGGGTGGTTATGATTACGGCTTTAGCCAGTTGAGTGCGTGAAACGCGCGAAACAAAAAACCGCGTGGAGGGATCTAGGGTTTGACCAACAAGACCATTCCCATAAAATTGAGATGTTCAGGCTCAATAATGAAAGGAATGGTCAAGATTTGTTTCATGGCAAATTATCTATTACATATGTACAAAATACGAGTTTTGTGAACATGTATATGATTCGCTTTGGGTCGGCTGCTCGATGTGCTGATGCCGGCGCGATCTATGATCGTGCATCAGCACATCGAGCCGTTCATTGATCTCAACGTACGTGGTACAAAACCTCTGGAAACGGGCAGCGACATTCGCATCTCGCCTAAAGGAATCCCAGTCTGCCCCGCAGGTTTGGAGATAAAACGCAACGGCTACGGCGCGTCGCAGAAGCGTTTCAAATGGCTCTGTCCGATGATGACGACGAGTACCGAGTGCTCTTGTAATACGCCTTGCTCCCCAGCAAAAGCCTTTATCTTACTCCGCTCCCGCCTTCAACGCTTCGCTCATCGGGATACGGGCTACTTTTTTTCTGCACATCCGCTTTGCAAACTCAAACGTAATCATTACAATAACAAAACCGAGCACCATATAGAAGAAATTAAGTTTGACCGGCATTACGAGCTGCAATGACTCTGTGAGCGATTGATAAAGCGCGCCTATGCTTCCCAGCAAAGCGGGAATACCGAGCAGAAAGCCTGCCGCAACAATGAATGTATTGCTGCCCAATATCAATGTATTGATTTCTTTCTTTTTGTATCCGAACACCTTCATTAGCGATATGCTGGCCCGGCTTTCGTCAACCATCATACCGGTTACAATATAGATGATAATCAGACCGACGATAAATGCAGCAAAGATTAAGCCGTAAATCATTGGCGCCATCTGATTGATCAAGCTGCCGAAGCCTGCAATTATGGCATCGATGGATTTGGTATTCTGGAGCTCGCCCTGAGAAAAGTTCATCGGCATGTCGCTCCAAATACCGATGTAAGCATCCACAGGCAAGCCAAATTCTTTATTAAATCGGTCGAGCGGCATAAACAAAAATTCGCCGGCGTACGTATCCGCCACTTTTTCAATGATAAACGTATGCTCCTTCCCGTTCTCCACATCGAACACGGTCACGCTGTCGCCTGTACTCACACTAAGCTTTTTCGCCAGCGGCGCCGTGATAATGTTGGAATCCGGTTTAAGTACTTGCCCGGAGCCATCTTTCAGAATGATCTTCCCGGTGTCTGGCAGAACGCCGGTCATATAAAAGCTGATTTCATCATTATTTATAAGGCTCACATACGCCGCGCCGAACGGTTCGCCTCCTGCGGGCGCAGCTCCGGTTTTCTCCGATTTGAAAACATACTCATATTTCAGGTTGTACATCTCCTTCACGCCTTTATTGAGCATATAGTCAACCGAGCTTTTCATCGCAAAACCGTATAATATAAGCATTGTGGCGACAACGACCCCAAACAACAGCAATAAGCTTCTCGATAAGCTGCGAACCTGCTCCCTGATCTGGAACTTTGTATTGAATTTCACACGGTCAAGCCGCAGGTTCCGTTCTATGAAATTCGTTTTTCTTTTGGTTTCTCCGCCTTTCATAAGGATGGCCGGAGGCGTTTTTAAAACTTTGCCGATAACGCCCCATGTGACGCTGCAAAGAATGATAACCGGAAGCAGTATGGCGACAATCATCAGCCAAGGATTGAATATCGTTTCATAAACCGGCATAGGGAAGGCCGTCAGCATAAAGTTGAATACGGGGGCCACCAACAATAACCCCAATATGGAGCCGACCACTGAGCCGATAACCGACACCATTAGCGGGAACATCAAATAATGGCGGCGTAATTCCCGTTTTCTATAGCCTTGCGCGTACAATGTCCCAATAATGACGGATTCGCTCCTGATCATCCGCCACATCAGCATTCCGAGCAAAACACAGGTGAGCGCAAGCATGGCAAGCGGCACAACTGCACTCATCGTGGATTGTATGCTTGCCTTCATAGGAACGTAGGATACATTGACTTTCTTTTCTGTGCTTTGCCAGTTCGTTATGCGGATACCCTGCGAACGCAGCGCGTTTTTTAGTGCCGCTTCCTGGGATTTAATATTTCCCCTCTCGTCGAAACGGATGGCGTAAACCTTATTCCGATCCTGCATGGAATCAAAATCCGCTTTGCCGACAACACCGACGCCGAAGGTTTTAGGGTCGTTCATCATCGTATCTTTCGATGGGATAACATAAATAAAATGAGGCAGCAGCGTATAGCCCGAAACGGTATAATTTTTGTTTGCGACATGGATGGTGTCGCCGATTTGGTAACCGTTTGTTTCGGCAAACAGACGGTCGAGCATGATTTCCGAACGGCCCGGTACGCTCCCCTCTTGGACGGCGGGAATATTGACGGTGTTCATCATCGGAAACACCCGCAGCGTTTGACCGGGCTTCACTTCGCTGTCCACCGTGCCGCCAATTTCAAGCTTCGCGGCAAATTGCCGGCTGAGAGCGGCCGCGTCAATGGCGGTATCGGTGGAAAACTCCGCGTCGGACAAAACGTTCCGTTCGGAAAACGTCTTGAACGTATAAATCAAATTGGCTGATGTCATATTTAACATGACAAACATCATACTGCTGATCATCAGTAAAAGCATAGACCCGATATACCTGGATTTATGTTCCAGCATGGTCCTTGTTACTTTTTTTAGCAGTGTCATCACCACTCAATCCTTTCTGCTGCTGTTGTTTCTTCATGCCGGATCGTTTCCACAATCTCTCCGCTGCGCACCTTGTAGACCACATTCGCCATATCGCCGATAGCTGTGTTGTGGGTAATCATCAGGATGGTCGTTCCCAAATCGCGGTTTATTCTCTGCAAAAGAGAAAGCACACTGCGGGACGTCTCATAATCCAGCGCACCGGTCGGTTCGTCGCACAAAAGCAGCTTCGGGTTCTTGACAATGGCGCGGGCTATCGCGACACGCTGCTGCTCGCCTCCGGATAGCTCCCTTGGGAAATTCCTTTTTTTCGTTTCCAGGCCAACCGCTTTCAGCACCGTATCCATATCCAGCGGAGCTTTTGAAATATTGGCTACCACTTCGATATTTTCCATGACGGTAAGATTCGGTACGAGATTGTAAAACTGAAATATAAAGCCGACCGAATCCCTGCGGTAATCCGTCAGCTGATCGTCGTTAAGCGCAGCAAGCTCCAAGCCGTCGACACGGATACTGCCGCTGTCCGCAAGGTCCACGCCGCCAATAATGTTCATCAGCGTTGATTTTCCCGAGCCGGACGGGCCGAGTATGACGCCTGTCTGCCCTTTTTCAAGCCCAAGACTTACCCCTTTCAATATCTCGGTTTTGCTTTTGCCCGTAGTGTAGCTCTTTTTCAAATTCTTTACCGCAATAAACATAGTTATCTCTCCATTCCTTGTTTTAATAAGGCGACCATGCTTTTCAAAAGGCTCTCCATCTCGTTAAATTGTTCTTCCGTAAGCTCGCCCTCAAACTCCTTGGCCTTTGCTATAATGGTAGCAGTAAATTTTTCCGTTACCCCCTGAAAAAACAGCAATAGAATGCTGTCGTCCAGGTCGTTGCGGATCGTTCCTCTTTTTTTGCCGTTGGCAATCAGCTTTAGCTCATATTCCTCACCGACCCTGTTTAATTCGCTATTGGCTTCCTTCGTCAGGCTGCCGTATTTGCCCGAGACGATATCCATGGAAAACGCAACAAGCAGAGGCTCTTTCTTCAACAGCTCAAACCGTTCACGGTTTCCAGATAGAAAGTAATCATAAACATCCATATCCTTCAATGGGGTTTGTCTGTCGATCGCCTTCATAAAATAATTCAGCCCCCATGTGACAGAATATAAAAACAAATCCTTTTTATCGTCAAAGTATTGATAGATGCTGCCCTTGGCTACTCCCGCATTTTGGGCGATCACTTCTATTTTTGCCTGTTCGAAGCCATGGGCCTGAAATTCTTCAATGGCCGCTCGCATGACTCTTTCTTTTTTGTCGTCGTCCAGTCGGTTAAAGGTTCTTTTAGGCAATGTAATTCCTCCGCATTCATTATGACTTAATAGTCATATAATATGACCGAAAAGTCATGATGTCAATGGACTTCGTTACAAGTGATATTTCTATTACCGGCCATGTTTCAGCAGAATACAAAAAAGGCTGCCGATTGGGCAGCCTGCCTAGAGGACGAACGCTAACGTTCTCCACTTCAAATTATCCGGTTGCATTCGAAACCAGGTTTCTATTGTTTGGTTTAATTGCATCCGCACCCAAAAAACTCCATGATCCAGT
Organism: Paenibacillus sp. alder61; assembly: GCF_020179875.1. Taxonomy (NCBI): domain Bacteria; kingdom Bacillati; phylum Bacillota; class Bacilli; order Caryophanales; family Paenibacillaceae; genus Paenibacillus; species Paenibacillus sp. alder61. Next base: position 110,478 of record NZ_JAIUDG010000022.1, on the reverse strand, counting down.
TAAGGACAGGAGTTTTTTTGTTTTATCCCATAATACGCTTGCCGCTACTTTTGTTTCTTCATACCCAAACGATAGTATCTAATTACCTTACGATACATCTTCTTATCCGGTAATTGATTAAAAATATACGGGTCAGGTTTGACGTTCACTTCGATAATCCAGGGGGTTAGACTCCGATCGAGACCGATATCAACGCCGATCTGCCTCAAATACGGGTAGGATTTCTTCATGTGCCGGGCAATTCGCAGACCCAATCCCTTCATTTCCTGGATTAACGCCTCGCGCCGTGCGGCGGAAACATGAGATTTCAGCAGTGTATGGACGTCCATCGGTTTCCCGCCGCTGTGATAATTGGTTACGATTTTCTTCGGGTGACCGAGCCGGCCGATGACTCCGGTAGCTTCCCATTGATTGTCCGGACTTAATTGGACCATCACCCGAATATCGAATCGGCGGTTATTGTGCTTCAACAGATGGATGCCTTTTTGGATCAGGTAGCTTCGTTTTTGAATCAACCGGGCAAGACTCGTATAGAACGCGTCAAAATGGTTGAATGTCAGGCGCTTTTGATTGATTTGATAGGCAAAATAACGGGAATTCTCCATTTCGGCTTTTATAACGCCCATACCGTAAGTGCCGCGGTCCGGTTTAACGTAAACCATTTCGTACCGGTTGATCATACTTCGTAAATTCTCTTTGGTGAATTTCTGCGTATCGGGGACAAAACGCCGAATGGATTCGTTTTTGAGCAGCACTTTCGTCTTTAACCCTTTGCTTCTTAAAGGTTGAAGCTTATCATGCCCCACGCCACACCTCTCCCGTCTTTTAAATTAGTCATTCATCCTCGTCGTTCTCCCAAGGTCATTCCATCTTATGCGGATCCGCCGAACAAGTCATGATTCAAGGGCCTTTTTTCCAATAAAATAAGATTCATACCTATGCCCTGACCAATTTTTTCAATTTCACATACCATGAACTCGATAGGATATTTGACGCAAGGAGTTGAGGAAATGCCGGAGCGCACCGGAATGCGGATGAAGCACGGGCCCGTCATCGATATTCTGATACCTGCCATTGAAAAAGATTTGGGGACCCTCCCTTATGCCATTGATCATCTACGCCGTTACGTACAGCACCCCATCGGGCAAATTTATATCGTTTCCCCCGCCAGCCAGAGGATCAGAAACCTCTGTGCCAATAAGAAGTGCGTGTTTGTGAATGAAAGATCCGTACTTCCCATCACCAAACAAGACATCCATTATCAGTCATCCCGCTGGAATCGGTCAGGTTGGTTATATCAACAACTGCTCAAAATGAACGGAGATCGAATTGTTAAAGCCAATCACTTTTTAGTCATAGATGCGGACACTGTATTGATCACGCCCCATTCTTTCTTGGCCGGCGGTAAAACGGTTTTTTACTGCCGGGATTGGAGCCAGCCGGAGTACTTCAATACCTACCGAAAACTGCTCGGGGTGAAAGCGCTCAGACCCCGATCTTTTGTCACCCATTATATGCTGTTCGAAAAAACGAAGCTCGCTTCGCTGAAGAAGAAAATCGAAGCCAAGCATCGGATGCCGTGGTATCGGGCGATTATCCACTGTATCAACAAGAAGAAGCAGTTCGGTTTCTCCGAGTACGAAACTTACGCCAACTATCTGTATGCGCTGGCTCCGGGCAGTGTGCTGCTTAAAAGCGCCAGGAACAAAAGCCTGAGTTCGAACGCTTCTTCTTTAAACGAAAAACAAATCCGCAGGCAGGCCCTCAAATACCGCTCCCTCTCTTTTCATAAACGAAAAATATACAGCAAGGCCTCCCAGGCTTAAGGGGGAAGCGGACCATGCATCTAGTACTGCTGTGCGGCGGTGCCGGCAAAAGGCTCTGGCCTCTCTCCAATGAGCAGCGGTCCAAATTGTTTGTGGAACTGTTTCCTTCCCCCGAAGGAGGCAGAGAATCCATGCTTGGCAGGGTGTGCCGTCAATTGGATCAAACCGACTTGCTGCGTTCCACGCTTCTAGTTTCCCAGCAAAATCAGGCCAGCCTGGCGTCCCGGCATACCAAAGGTTTAATTCCGATCATAGGCGAACCTTTCAAGCGAGGGACTTTTACGGCCGCCGCATTGGCCACATTATACCTGGAATCCCGTCTTGGGGGCCGGGAGGACGAAATCATCTGTATTGCGCCGGCGGACGTCTTCGCCGGAGACGATTTTTTCGCAACTTTTAAGCTGCTTCCGGATCTCCTGAAGGCCGCAAAATCCGATATTGCCTTAATCGGAACCACGCCTACGCATGCTTCGGATCAGTACGGATACATCTTGCCGGGAAATCGTAACCGCAGCGGGTTTATCCCCGTCGCTGAATTTTTGGAGAAGCCGGATTCCGGTTTAGCCGAAACCCTTCTGGAGCGGAAAGCGTTGTGGAACTGCGGGGTATATGCTTTTACAACGTCTTTTATGCTGGCCAACATGGAGAACGCCGGGATGCCGGCCCATTTTGACGATTTGCTTCGTATTTACGAACAGCTGCCGGAGAGGAGCTTCGACAAACAAGTCGCGGAGCAAACGAAAAATGCCGTTGTCTTGCCTTACACGGGAGTGTGGCGAGATATCGGAAGTTGGGACGCTTTGTCTCAGCTGCTGGATGCCAACGTATGCGGCAATGGAAGCATCTCCGGCCATTCCCCGGGCTCCCATATCGTCAACGACCTCCCCTATCCGATTCATGTTCTCGGAGTTCCCGGGATCATTGCAGCCGCAAGTCCGGATGGCATTTTGATCGCCGACAAAACATCCTCCAATGAAATTAAGGCTCAATTGGGTGATGCTCCAATGGAGCCGATGTATGGGGAAACAAAGTGGGGCAACTACCGGGTGATCGACAGGTCCCCCGGCGGAGGAAACACCGACGTTCTCACCGTGAAGCTGTCGCTTTTCCCCGGAAATCATATCGGTTTGCGCTTTCATCGGACAGGATTTAAGGCCTGGACTGTACTTTCCGGAAGCGGCCAAGTGATTCTTGACGGCCAGGCATTTGAGGTAAAGGCGGGCGACCAATTCTCCATCACTTCCCAAGGAAGTTATGCCATAGGGACCGAAACGGGTATGGAGATTTTGGAAGTGCGTTGCGGGGAAACGTTGAATGTAGACGATATGCCTTTGGAAGGATACGACTGGAAGGATATTGTTGAACGGGCACAAAAACCGGATTAGATCGGACGAAAAGTGATCCTGCCCCGATTTCTCTTATAAGACCGGAGCAGGATTTTTCTTCAATCACTTATCCTCCACCAAGCTCGCCCAACTGCTGTCTAATATTATTAATATTTTCAATGAGGCTGGGGATCCCGGTTTGTTCCCAGTTCTCAAGAGTAAAGCCTTGCGCAGCCAACGTTTCTTTAAATTGAGTGACCGAAGTAATCAACTGCTCGTTATAGGAAAGTAACTTCTCATGAACGGCCTCGCCAATAGCCGGCGGATCCAGTTGTTTGAATTCGTTGGCCTTCGTTTGAAGCTGATCCAATTTGTCCTGAAATTGGGCCGTGATATCGGGGTTGTTGACCGCATTCCTGGCCATCTGCTGAAGTCCCCGCCGTGGAGACCTGCTCAATATATCCCGTAGCGTCGTTCATATAATTTAATGACTGGTTCACGCTCTCAATGGCTGCACACGCCGATAAGAAGAATACGGATAAAAGAAGTGTGGGCAACCTGGTCAAGAGCGGCCTTCGGTTCCATAGTCTTTTCAATCAGTAAGTCCCCCTTCTATAGGCAGTCTTTTAATGCTTTTACCCCGATTCTGAACCTGTAAAACTAGCGTTACTATAGCTTTTTTTCTACCCTATTATATTCGAATTTGCAGACGTATACCACGAGTAGGCGATTAAGGAATTAATCGCCCGTAGAATAGTTTACATAATTTTATTTATGTTGTATTTTCTTCACTGGGTTACCACTTGGAGCAGAAAATCTTTGAGATCGACGATCCGTAAATGCTGCGGCCGTTTTTCCGTACCGCTTATGATCAGGGGAACCAGCGACTCTTCCTTACCGAAAGATCCGTGCCCTCCCCCTCCCGGATGTGTCGGCGAACTGGTGTCCGCCAGTTCGTAACCGGGTTTGGCGGTGACAACCAGGAAATTTCCGGGGTGGGAATGTAAGGCCCCGTATAGCCTACGCAGTACATCCGGATAACGGCCGTAGTCTAATTTGCGTTGGGCGGTGTCTATGGTTAAGTCCAGGATGGAAGTATCTTGATCAACGGACCAGTTTTGCCGATAAAGGTCGGTCAGAGGGCCATCTTTTTTAAATCGAAGCATGGTTGTCCCACCGCCCTGAACGACATGGATCCAGTCTCCTTCCTTCCACGAAACGAAGTCAATCCGTGGATCCGCATGTAGGATGCCGGCAAATGTGTCAAGCTTATCCGATTTAAGATCATACACATAAGCCATCGTTTCATTGACCGCGAGAACCGCCTCCGTCTTTTCCGAAACCTGATCCCCCGGCTGCAGCACATTATACCCTTTAAAAAGAGAACGTAAATCAATGACGGATTGATCTTGTTTTGGCAGGATCGGCGTCATTCCGCTGTCGCCAATCACAATGAACACGGCCTGTTGCAGGGCTTCCTTCGGCGAACCGAAGCTGTCCAACAGAGATTGAAGCTGTCGATCCAACTCCTGGACGCCTTTTACCTCCGGGGAAGGGCCTTGCTTATGTATTTGCTTATCCAGGTCGGGCAAATACACATACAGAAAATCAGGCAGCTTGCGGTTCCTGATCAAATAATTGGCCGTTGCCACGGAAAAATCATTATTCAGCCCCATACGCCGGGTTAAACCGTCCGGCAATTTAGCAATCCCTTTAAGCGGATCGGCCAAGCTCCCTAAAGCTAGAAAGTCCGGTCCCTTAACTTTAATGGACTTGGGCAGTGAGGTAGGGGCATGCATCCAGGCGGGCGGAGATAATGTATGGCTCTCGGTTCCCCGGTAAATCAGCCCGTTTATACTGCCGGTTCTCCTTCCTAGACGGGCCAATTCCTCATATATCGTAGGCAACTGGGGATTTAAATGGCTTCCGTTCAAGTGGATGACGGCATTCGTCAAAACCGGATCTATCCCTAGCCTGACGACTTCCAACGGGCCCGTTCCATAATTGATCAACTCCTGATCTTCGGTGGAATACCAGGTTAATCCGGGAATCCGGTGGCCATCCGGATAAGCCCCGGTAAGCAGTGAGCTGTCGATCGTTACGGACATGGTGGGAAAAGAACTGACCATATTGTTATAGTACTGGCCATGCTGGATCAGGTACTGAAACGCCGGAAGCTTTTGGTTTGCCACCCCGTTCTCGATGGCTTGAGGCATCAGAGAATCGGCGACAATGAGTATGACCTTTTTCGACTCGCGCCCTTTCAGCGATTTAACTCGGATCAAATCCGGTTCCCTGGTTGTCTGACCTTGCTTAAGACACCCGCTGGCAACCAGACAAAGCAAGATCATCGTCAGTATTAACCCTATTTTGTTTAGCATTGACATGAGGATCACCCGCTTTCGTAACATCTTCCAAACGAATAAGGTTATTCCCTAACCTCCCCGCCTTCCCGGTGATTTATCCCCTCACCTGGCTGGATTTTTTGTCGGAAAATCAGTATGATAGATCAAGGTTTGCAAAAGGAGTGATGAAGCAAAGATGAGAAAAAAGTTTGTAGTGATGCCCGTCTTTATACTGCTATTTGCTGCAATCCTATTTAGCGGCTGCAGTAAATACAGTGAGAAAACGGGTGAATCGGCGGAGCAATCGCAAGGAACAACAGAGCCAGCGTCACCGGCTGCTGAGCCGCAGGAACCGGACAAGAAATTAAGCTGGGATACCCCGCCGGCGATGGAAATCGACACCGGCAAATCCTACGAGGCTGAAATCACGACATCAAAGGGTAACTTCAAAATTGAACTTTTTGCCAAGGACGCCCCGAAAACCGTGAACAATTTCGTCTTTCTGGCCCGGCAAGGTTTTTACAACGACGTAGTCTTCCACCGAATCATTCAGACGTTTATGATTCAGACCGGAGACCCGGAAGGAACCGGAGCGGGCGGTCCCGGCTACCAATTTGAAGATGAAAAAACAAACTATACGTACGAGCCCGGGATTGTCGCCATGGCCAACGCCGGACCCGATACGAACGGAAGTCAGTTTTTTATCTGTACCGGTGACGATAGCCGCAATTTAAACCAGACGCCAAATTACACGATCTTCGGCAAGGTGACGGAAGGTATGGATGTCGTCGACGCGATTGCCGCCACCCCTGTCGAAGCGAATCCCTATTCCGGGGAACCAAGCTCTCCGACAGAAAAAGTGCAAATCAAAGAAATTAAAATTACCGAAAAGTAAGTCGTTAATGGACGAAAAAACAGGCCTCGCATTCCGAAAGGAATGGCGTGGCCTGTTGCATTACCATGTCTCCCAATGAGCCGAATAAGCAAATCGGTCGCTGGGTTAGTTAATATGATGAATTACTAAGCAAGATAGGGAGTTGTGTTGGTTATTTAATATCATTAATAATACAAAATGCGCTCTCCATTAAATATCAGAAATCAGCCCCCACCTTCTTTCGACAAAACCCGACATCAATTCATCTCATTAATTCACCGGATTAATTATTCGAATTATTCATGATTTTGCAGAAGAAGCGGCTGCTACCGTTATGTCTCCTCCGTCAGTTAGTCTTTACTCCCTCCACGGCCAGCATATACATCTGCATTTTATCCGCTTCCCGTTCAGACCACATACGATATTCTTCCTCCGCTTTCCTGTATTCGGAAGCCGAAATATAACCATCCCTCTCCATTTGAGGCCCCCGGCTTGAAGCGGTATCGGCCCAGATCCGGATGCGGGACGCAAAATCCTCATCCGTGCGCGTAATGCTTTCGTGCTGCGGATGAACCTGGACTTCCGAAAGTCCCGCATCGCTAAACAATTCAGGCAGTCGGTCCGCGATCGTGTTGTCCAGTCCGGCATCGCTGCGCCATTTTAAATAAGCGGCGTAAAAAGTCAGCATGCTGGCGGGCGGCTGGGGATCCCAACTGATTTTTTCATGATTATAGTCGGCAACGTGAAGTCGTCCCCCTTTTTTGGCAGCAAGCTTCATATTCATTAAGGCACCCAACGGGTCAGAGAGCCAAACAAGCAATCGGGCGCACGTGACCAGATCGAAAGCTTCCTTGTAATCCAGGTGATAAATATCGCCTACTTGGAAAGTCAAGTTTGGAACGGAGCCATGCATTTGACGGGCTTGTTCGATCAACTGCGGATTGGCATCCATGCCGACAACATGGCCTGAGGGCCCTACAGCTTCGGCAATGCCTCGTGTGATCGCACCGGTGCCGCAGCCAACGTCCAAAACGGAGAGTCCAGGCAATAGCATCCCTGCCAATCTCGAATGCGTGCTTTTCAAAGAACGCGAATTTAAGACACTTATTAATTTTCCCGATAATGCTGCGCGGTCCTGGACATGATCAGCTTCCATAGAATTCAACCTCCATTCGCTATTCCCTTGTTGACACAAGCTTACCAGGGTAAGGAAAAGTCATCCAATCCTTATTTCCTATAAATTTATAGGTTGCACGTTTACATACATACTGATTGTGTGCTGAATTGAAGCTATCAAACTTAAATGATCTTATACTTAACTTTGAAGTGGAGGAAGTATTGGACGGTTTGAAAGCGTAGGCTAACTCCGGAGCCATAAACGAAGCACTTCGAAAAAAAGGAGCAGATGCGGACCATCGTCCTCTGCTCCTTTTTCCTATCCGGCTAGCTAAAACATAAGATACCAGTAAAGCGCGATTTCATCTTTGGAAGATTCGAAGGTTTTGTAGACATACCGGTCAAATCCGCCGATCTTGAAGCCATAACGTTCATAGAACTTGCAGGCTTGCACATTGTTATGCTGCGTCTCCAGCGTTATCCCGGCCAATCCCCGGGCTTTCGCCCATTCCTTGACCCGATCTAATAAGCTTCTGCCCAGGCCGTGCCGCCGATAGTCGGTATCCACACTCAGCTCCTCCAACAACGCAAGCCGGTTCCAATTCGTGCTCGCTGCCGCCAGGCCGATGATCGCTTGCTCGGTACGGGCAATAACCAGCAATTTATCGGGATCGTTCATATAATCCGCCATGTGAAGACGGTCTTCCGGCTCTTCCGGGTAACGCTTCGTATAGGCAGGTACGGGGATAATTTCATATCGGATCAAATTGTCTTGCATGGTCAATTGAAAGACGGAGTCCACGATAAATTCATTGCGAATATGAACGGGAAGTCCGAGGTCGGATTCGCTCAATTGCTTGATGATGATCGCCATTTTAAAAGGGGATTCGCCGCGGCTCGGTCATCGTATACCCGTTCCGTGCGGACCACCCGTTCACCCCTTCCCAAAAAACCTCCAACGCCTCCAGGACGCTCTCGGATTCGGATAATTGACCGGTCATCACAAGTTGACATAGACGATCAAATCCTTCCGGACGATTCGGCAATTCCAGCGCTTCGGACAGAACCCGCGCTCCGGTCGAATAACAAGTCCGGTGATGCAGACCTATCAGCATGGCTCCCGCCTCCGCCGTTTTCACAGCCAGGGCAGGAAGAAAAGATTCCGTCCCCCGGGCACCGGCATTTCGCCACTTCCCGGCGTATTCGAACATCTCCTCAACCATAAGCGCCTGAAGGGCATGGCGAAATTTGGCCTCATCCTGAGAGATGGCGGTTTGCTTCAAATTCGCAAAGAAACCGTCCGGATCGTAAAGCGGCAATACGGATAAAAACTGCCCATGCGTAAGCGGCCAATCCCCTTCGATCGTACAGACATCCTCGAGGAGGATATCCTCACTGACGAAATTGACTTCCGCTTTCCACGCTCCGGCCGACCATTCATGGTTGTATTCCTCTCCAGCGCTATTCAGCACGCAGCGGACCTCCAAATCGGAGTATGGTCCGTCGCTTCCCCGTCCCATGGAACCATATATCCCGATCGCTTTAACGCGTTCCCCGTGTGTCTCCAAAACCCGCTCCTTAATCTCCTCCGCGATTTCCAACCGGGATTCACGGCTCATCGGGAACGGCCCATTCTCCGTCCGTAAGCCCGCTTCCTCCAAACGGGAGGGTTGAAAAACCGTGGCATTCGGGGCAAGCCGGTGAACGTCACTCAAGTAGTTTTTTACTTTCCTGTACTCTTCCAGGGGATATACCGCTTCAAGGGCTGCCGCTACCTGTTGTGCCGTCTGTTCAAACAGTTCTGTCATCGCGTCAAGCGCCCGCCAGATCTGCTCGACGGATCCTCCCGGGAAAGTGAGAAGAAGCTGCCTCCACGTGTCTTGATCCACATACCGTGACAGGAATTTCGCGTTTTTTCCCACGCTGCAAGAGAACCCGGTCTCAAACCCTACTTTCCATATCAACATTTGCAAAAGCATGTTCCGGACGATGTTCATATGGTCATAGGCGTATAAAATCTCTTTGCGCCATAACCCTTTAGCCACGTAGGTCGATACCCACCAAAATTCGTTGCAGCAGTCGCCAAACAAAGCGGCCGTAGGCTTTTTAATAAGGTAGTCTTCATCCGTAGGCGGAGGAAGTTCGGGAAGTACACCCTCTTTGTCCAGGAGAATCCGCGTCAACTTATCTTCCTGGAGAAAAAGCTCCTTCTCTTCCATAGGAACGAGGGTCAGATCGATCCGGTTGCCATCGGCGAACAGCATAAGATAGGCGAACCGCCCCCCGCCCTGAGGCGGGACCAACGTCATCGTTTCCGGAGTTTGGAGAATCAGCCGCTCTCCGAAAACATCGATCCATTCGGGATCGTCAATAAAAGAGGTTACGTTATCCACCAAATATACAATGTCATAGTCTTGAAAAAGATCGCGCGTTACGTGCGAGTTCGTGCGTGAACCGTTCATGACAACGGCTTTAATACGTTCGTCACTCTTGGCTACATCTAAGATTAAGTCAAACATTTCTCGTTCGGAGCGCATCCGAATCCCTCCTTTGGTTTATACCCTTTCTTTCTTGTAAGTTCCCATCTACCAAAATAGGAGGTCCGCGGATAACCGAAAGACGGAGTTAATAAAAAGGCTCCAATAAAATCATCATAATTCCTCCTCTTAAAGTATGTTAATACGAGTTAAGGCAAGACCAAAGCTTCGGATTCCGCCCGGGCTCTAATTTCCGTAACCGTCTCCTCGGGGCTGAGGCGGGAAGTGTCCAGCCAGAGGCCGATTTGCGGAGTTTCTTTCCGTAAGACCGAGTTCAACGCCTCTACCGTCCAAGAACCATATCCCTTTTTCGTGCGTTGCTCCTCTCTTCTGGCGACAACCTCTGGATCGGGGCAAAGGACAATGACGTAAAGCGGCCGGCTGCGGACGTAAGCCACAAATTCGCTCAGCATAGGGCCGATGACAACATCCTGTACGACCACTGTAAATCCGGCTTGAACATAGGTATCGGCGGCTTGCGCGGCCAGTCGGTATCTCAACCAAAGCTGATTTTCCGCCTCCGTTCCTTCCGCTTCAGGAGTCATTTCGGCCCGATGATTAACGATCATCTTACGAAAAATATCACCCCGAAGATGAACCGAGTGCTCCCATTGTTCGGCCAGGAGTTGGGCGACCGTCGATTTTCCGCTGGCCATGATGCCCGTAATCAGGTAGATCGCAGGTGTGGACAAGGTTCTCCTCCCTCCTTTTCCCTTTTATTGTTTTGCAAGTGTAGTTTAAATTTGACATAATTCTGAATAAACCCTTAATGAGAAAGGAAGATGGCATGGTTATCTTCATCGGGGTCCTGGTCCTAGCTGTCGTCGTTGTGATTATCTTATTATCCCAATCCAGGAAAAAAAGTTCAACTCGCTCTTCTGAAGAAAGTTTGCGCAAAGCCCCTCCGCCTCCACCGGTCGCAGAATCGAACAGTGAAGTGTGGCCGCTCGTGAGCCGCTTGGAGAAGTCGATTCCTCCTTCTTACAAAGCGTCCGTAAAGCAGCGTGTTCTAAACGAACACCCCGGAATGACCGAACGCGAATATGAATGGCGATGGCTTGAACTGCAGCGCTTTTACGTGATGTGCGCGGTTTTGGATCGCGTACCGATGTTCAGTAAAGCGGTGGATGAAGTTTGGCATGAAATGCTTATGTATACGAGAGACTATCAGGCTTTCTCCGACAAATATCTCGGCCGCATGCTGCACCATACCCCTAATCCGGCAGCCTCCGTTCCGATTCCCGGAGAGCGGGCTTGGTTCGATTTCGTATATGTGGAGCTTTTCGGCTGGAACCCTTACAGTGAACGGTTGTGGGGCCGTTTCTTCCGCCACCCGCTTCCGCGCGAAGAGCTAGAGGCATACCGAAACGCTTCCGACCCGCCCGCTCAAGGCGGCCGATTTAATGCATGGACTTACGATCGGTTGCCCGAAGCTCGTGAAGCGATTCAATCCGTAAAAGAGGCGCTCCAATATCGGATGGAGAGGGTCGACGAAGAACTGGCGGAAAATGTTCGCAAGCCCGTTAATTTTAAAAATTCGGAAGTATTGCTCACTTCCGTTGTCTTCTTCTCCATGACCGACCCGAACAATTTCTCGGATTACCTAGCCCCTGAAAAAGCAATCAAGAAGGATTCGTCCGGATCCAGTTGCAGCGGTTCGGGCTGCAGCTCGGGTAGCGATGACCTGCGAGACCACCACAGTGATTCCGGCCATGGAACGGACCATCATGCGGGCTCCTGCGGATCAGATGGTGGGGGATCCTCCGACAGCGGCGGATCTTCCTGCAGCAGCTGCGGCGGCGGGTGCAGCAGTTGAAGTTCCTTAAACGGTATTTTTTAAATAGATAAACTTTTTATCAGAAAAATATTTAAAATTATTCTTATTTCGACAAGATGGGTATAATGTTAAAGAATCCGGGTAAAGGAGGCTTACTATTGAACGCACAATTGGAGTATATAACAGCACGAAACAACGTCAACATTGCAGGCAGCGGCTCACAGCCGCTTATTTTTGCCCACGGATTCGGCTGCGACCAGCACATGTGGCGGTTTGTCGCACCAACGTTTGAAAAGGATTATCGGGTCGTGTTATTCGACTTTGTCGGATCCGGCAAGTCGGACAAGACCGCGTATGATCCTGAACGATACGCCGATTTGTACGGGTACGCCCAGGATGTGCTTGAGATATGCGAAGCCCATGAATGGAGCAACGCCATTTTGGTCGGGCACTCGGTGGGTGCCATGATCGGCTTGTTGGCGGCGATCCGCAAACCGGAATATTTTGACCGCCTCATCTTGGTGGGTCCCTCCCCCTGCTACATAAACGACCTCCCCGATTACATCGGAGGGTTTGAACTGGAGGAACTTCATCAATTGTTCGAAATCATGGACCAAAATTTTATGGGCTGGGCCAATTACCTCGCTCCTATCATCATGGGGAATGCGGAACGTCCGGAACTTTCCCGGGAGTTGGAGGGGAGCTTTTGTTCCACGGATCCTGACATCGCCCGCCGGTTTGCCAAAGCTACCTTCCTTTCGGATTATCGGGCCGAGCTCTCCCAAGTCAGAGTCCCCGCCCTTATTCTTCAATCCGACGAGGATGTCATAGCGCCGCTCGAAGTCGGAGCCTTCGTTCACCGTCAAATTCCCGGGAGCGAATTGCAACTTATGGACGCACGCGGCCATTGCCCGCATGTCAGTCATCCGGAAGAAACGATACGTCTGATCTCATCTTATTTATCTCATGTTTCTTCCGGTATGGAGCTTCCCCGTTAACATGGATGAACGGCTGGACTTGGCTCCTTGCGGCTATCTGGAACTGACGGAAGAACTCCTTGTTCTGGAAGCGAACACCACCTTTTGTCGGCTGCTTGACTTTAAAGTCAACGGGCTCCGCGGCACCCGATTCGATTTCCTGCTGACGCGATCGAGCCGGGTCTTTTTTCAAATTTATTTTATGCCGCTGATCCGTCTTAACGGTCTTGTCGAAGAAATGTACTTATCCTTGAAATCTAACCAAGGTGCAGATGTGCCCGTCCTGTTTAATGCAAGTAAAAGGGTTTCCGAGGGAAAGACTTATTACGATTGTGTCTTGATTCCTCTACGGCGGAGGATGGAGTATGAGCGGCATATTCAGACTGCCGAATCGGAGGCCCGGAAAGCAACGGACGAGCTTAACCGGTTGGAGCGATCCATTGCAGCGAAACGAAAAGAATTGGCGGATCTGGAGAAGATGGCGGACACTCGAAAAAAGCAGAGGGAATGACCCCTTTAGGGGATTCCTTCTGCTTTTTATTCGTTATCGCTTGAATCATACAAATCCTTGATATACCAGGCATCGCAAGCAAAGTGTTCCGAGCCTGCCAGCGGGGTGTCCAAGGGTTCAAAACCGTGCTTCGTATAAAAACGATTAGCTGCTGTCATCGTCCGCAGCGTTTCCAGATAGCATTGAGAATAATGCAATTTAGCGAATTGCAGTGCCGTATCCAGTAGTAATCCCGCGATTCCGGTGCCGCGAAGCGGCTTGTCCAGATACATTTTCTGCAGTTCGCAGACCTCACGGGAACCGGCAAACGGAGCGATTCCGCAGCCCCCTGCCACCTGCCCGTCCTTCTCGATCACCCAATATGCCCTGCCTTCGGGCTTATAATATCGGTACAGATCACGCAAGCTCTCGTCTTCCCAAGCCAGTCCCGAGCGATTCCCGCCGAATTCGATCAGGCAGCTCCGTATAATCTTTTCGATAGCGGCATTATCTTGTTCCTCCAGCTCTCTGATCAACAATCTTAGCTCCCCCCACAAAAAAACCGCGATAAACGCGGATAAAGAAATAAAATCTATTTTATCATGAAATCGGTTGCCGCTCAATCCAGGCCAGACCTTCTCTGTGGCGGACACGCATTACAAAGGAGGTATTGAGTTCGGCTGTGCAATAGGTCAGATCCTCCAAAGGGAACTCCGGTCTCCCCGGGTCCAAAAATTTTTGGGCCGCCTCCGACTCCCGTATTCTGCGGACCGTGGCTTCCAAGTCAGGGCCTCCCGACGAATTTAGGATGCCTTGAATGTATTGGGCGCATGCCAGATCGTCATCTCCGCTCGGATGGGAGGCGATCAACTGAACTACGGGAGCTTGCGGCGAATGTTGCTGCAGCACTCTTTTTAGAAAATTGGCCGTAGTTCTAGCATTGGACAAACCGGTAACCAGCACGTATTCCGAATTCAGCGCATTCAAGGCCGCTTGTACGCCGTTCGTTGTTTTTTGGATAAGCCGTCTTCCATTTAGCGGGGTCCGGTCGATTCGCGCCGGAGAATTGTCCAGATCAAACCCGTTGATCGGAAGCCCTTGAATTTCCCCGGCGAGCAAACAATCGGGATGATGTTTGCGGAAGGATAACGCTTGTTCCACCGATTCCGCCAAGTAGATCGACCTCACGCCGTTCAAAAAAGCAAAATGCGCCACCGTAAAGGCCCGGATCGTATCAATGACCACATTCGCGAAAGTAGGCCCGGGATCCGGATCATGACCCTGAACTATGTTGATTTGCATGGACATCTCCTCTGCCGATATATTGCTTCCCATCCCAGTATATGGGCCCGAGCTCCGGGAAGTGCCCTTCATAACCAAAGCCAACCTTTTTCGAAAACACAAATAATGAAGCCCAAAGCGGGATAGTCTAACATTTAGTACATTTCCGTTCAGAGGAGATCAAACCTATGGCTAAAACGAAATCCCGTAAGCTGAATATTACCTTTGAGAGCGATATCGATCTGGAGCGCGAGTCGGAATCGTCCGAAAAAACGGAGAAAAAGAAAACAAACGGCGGCGGCAAAGGCCGTATTTGGGAATTTATCGCCATTGCCACCATCCCGATTGTCCTAGTCTTCGGCAACTCGATGCTGGTTCCGGTTCTGCCCCAAATGCAAAGAGAGCTTGGCATCAACAAATTCCAGAGCAGTTTGATTATCTCCATCTTTTCGCTGGCCGCCGGTATTTTTATCCCCGTGATCGGTTACCTGTCGGACCGGTTCGGACGGAAAGTAATCATCATTCCGGCGCTGATTGTATACGGCGGAGCCGGGCTGCTTGCGGGGTTCGGCGCGATCTGGGACTCCTATACGGTGATCATTATCGCCCGGGCCATTCAGGGAATGGCCGCCGCCGGAACGGCGCCGATTGCCATGGCGCTGGTAGGCGATATGTACAAAGGGGGAACGGAAAGCCAAGCGCTTGGCTTAATTGAAGCCTCCAACGGCGTGGGAAAGGTGCTCAGCCCGATTATCGGCTCCCTGCTCGTGCTGATCGTCTGGTATGCCTCCTTCTTTGCCTTTCCGGTGTTTTGCGCCCTCTCGCTGCTGGCCGTTCTTTTTATGATCAAGGAGCCGAAGCATGAGAAGAAGCAGGATCTGAAAAGCTATATCGGCAAACTCGGGGAAATTTTCAAGGAAAAAGGCCGCTGGCTCATCACCTCCTTCTTCGCCGGATCGCTGGGGCTTTTTATCCTATTCGGCGTCCTGTTTTATTTGTCGAATACGCTCGAAGATCCGCCCTATAAAATCGATGGTGTCATGAAAGGCCTTATCCTGGCCATCCCGCTGTTGGGCATGGTCATCACTTCCTACACGACAGGCAGCTTGATCAAGAAAAAGGGAACCTTGATTCGCTGGCTTATGAATATCGGTCTGGTGATGATGAGCGTTTCGCTGGCCGCCACGATTTTTTTCTTTACCAACATTTATGTATTTATCGGGCTGCTCACGTTAAGCAGTATCGGGACAGGGCTCCTTCTCCCCTGTTTAAATACGATGATTACGGGCGCCGTGCAAAAAAGCGAACGCGGCATGATCACCTCGCTTTACAATAGTCTGCGCTTTTTGGGCGTGGCATTCGGCCCGCCTTTGTTCGGCTGGATGATGGATCAATCGGACCGGCTCGTGTTTATCTCCGTTTCGGCCTTGTCCTTCATTACGTTGGGGCTCGTGTTCTTCTTAATCAGACCTCCCGCCAAATTGGCGGAGTGACGCTTTCGCTTGCTCTCCGGCTTTGGGCACCTGTCAGGGGCTCCACGCATAAGATATCAATGTCACCTGATGACATGAAAAGTCTAAAGAATTGAGGAGAGTTCAGATGAAAAATTCCTTGCGTGGAGTTTGGCCCTCCGAACTGTGCGATCCGAGCGGAATTCGCCTAGATGCCGCGGCGGAACCGGATCCAGAAAGCAGGGCCGCAGGGACGGGACGCGGACAGACGATGGTCATCGATAAGGGGCTCGGCAGGCATTCGTTTACGGACATGATCGAAACGGCCTCTTCCTACATCAGCTGCATTAAACTCGGCTTCGGCACGGCCCCTCTGTACAGCACCGAACTGCTGCTATATAAAATCGACCTGGCCAAACGGCACGGTATTGTCGTCATGCCGGGAGGGACGCTTTTGGAGACGGCCGTTCAGCAGGATGTGGTGCCCGCTTTTTTCAATACCGTCTGTAATTTGGGCTTTAACGGGATTGAGGTGTCCGACGGCACGATAAATCTTCCGCGGCAGAAGCGCACCGAACTGATCAAGGAAGGGAAACAGCGGGGATTGATCGTGTTCACGGAATACGGCAAAAAATTGTCGGGATCTCTGATCGATGCCGCCTCGCTCGCCGAAACGATGGAAACGGACCTCGCCGCCGGTGCCGAACTGTTAACGGTGGAGGCGCGCGAATCCGGTACAGGGGTGGGCGTTTTCGACGAAAAGGGCGAATGTCGGACGAATCTGCTGGACGATGTGCTGAAATTCGTGCCGGATCTGAACCGCCTGATGTGGGAAGCGCCTCTGAAGCATCAGCAGGTTCTGTTTTTGCGTAAATTCGGTCCCGGCGTGCACTTGGGCAATATTCCTCCAACCGAAGTGCTTTCGCTGGAGACGATGCGGCGGGGACTTCGCCAGGATACGTTTGAATTCGGTTTGAAGAAGAAGGAACTCAAGGAATACGTATATGTGATTTAACGGGAACAAGAAAGACTATGGTGATCCCTTTCGGGAAGATCATAGTCTTTTTTTGTCATGATGCCATATTTGCATTATGCAATTAAATGCGGTATAACTAGAGGTCTAGAGGAGATGAAAGTATGGAGAATACGCGTGAACTGTTACAAACGATGACCCGCCACTTTGGATCGTTGAACAAAAATTGCTGCAAGGCCGGCGGCACCGAAATTTCTTTGGTTCAAAGCCATATTCTGTACGAAGTAAACCGCCGGCACAAGCCGTCCATGCAGGAGATCGCCGATGCGCTGGATACGGATATCACCACCTTCAGCAGACAGGTTCAATCGCTCGTCAAAATGAATTTGTTGAAGAAAAATCCGGATGTGGCGGACCGCCGGGTTTACAATCTGTCTTTGACCGCGGAAGGGAACTCCGTCGCAGCCTCCATCGATGCTCAGATGGCCCGGACGTTCGAGGAAATCTTCTCGCACCTGACCGAGTTTGAAAAGGAAACAATCCTGCGCTCCATCCGCCTGCTGAATGAAGCTATGGGAAAATCCAGCTTATGCTGCAGTCCGTAGAGGACTGCTATTTCACCTTAAATTTGCAAATTACAAATTTATTTACGGAGGTTTCGTCAACTCCATGCGGTTAACTTAAATCACTTGCAATCTCGTTTGATTTTTTGTATCTTGGTTTTATGACTATTGAACTAACGAAATCGGATGACACTCTGGTCAAAATTTTTAAGGCTTTGGCTGATCCCACCCGGATTGAAATTATCCGGACATTGTACAACAAGGATAAGGAGATGGCCTGCGGGGAGGTAGGCGAAATTTGCGCCATCTCGAAATCGAACGCATCTTACCATTTTCGTACACTTCGGGAAGCCGGACTGATTACCGTAAGAAAAGACGCGCAAACCCGCTATACGAAAATCAACAAAGCCGCATTTGCCGCTTTCCTTCCAGGGTTCCTTGAGTCCTTGTGACGCAAGGACATTCTTTTTGTCTATTAGTTCAATAGTTGTTGTACTACATAACTACAGACTGCATCGTTGCTGCAAAGGAGATGGCTTCATGAACCCTATTATCGTTCTTTATTTCTTGCTCATGTTTCTTATCGGTACGGATACCTTTCTCATCTCTCCGTTACTCCCGGTTTTGCGGGAAACGTACGGCGTTTCGGTAGCGAGTTCCGGATGGATGGTTGGTGCTTACGCGCTCGGATACGCTTTATTCGCCCTGGTAATCGGGCCGCTATCGGATGGATGGAACCGAAAAAAAGTGATGTTATACGGGATGATCGGCTTCGGGATATCGACTTTTTTATGCGGAATAGCCCCTAGCTTTGCCGTGATGCTGCTGTTCCGCGCTCTTTCCGGCATTTCGGCGGCTATCGTTACCCCGCAAATATGGGCTTCCATCCCTTCGCTTGTTCGTCCTAACCAAATTTTGCGAGCTATGGGGATCGTCACGGGTGGGCTCGCCGTTTCTCAAACTCTAGGGGTCCCGTTGGGGGCTTTTATGGCGGATCGCACCTGGTCGCTGCCTTTCTTTCTCTTGGGCGTTTTTGCTTTATTGCTCGCGATACCGATTCGTTTCGTGGTGCCCGATCTCCCGCCGGAACAGACGCCTCGGCGATCGCCCGGCCTCTCTATTCTTCAAAATTACAGGAGTGTCTTTACGGCTAGAAACGGGAAAATTTCGTTCATCGCCTACTTTGCTTTTCAGCTTGGCAACTTTGCGGCTTTCAGCTTTCTCGGAAGTTGGCTGGCCGACGCGTATTCGTTGGGCGTAGCGGGAACGGGGCAAGTTATGATGTTTTTGGGACTCGGCAATCTAATCGGCAGTTTCTTGGGCAGCCGGACCGTCAACCGGTTCGGGAAAAACAAGGTGTTGGTGGTTGCTTTAGGCGCGGCGGGCCTGTTATATCTCGGCATCTCCAATACCTCCTCTCCGTCTTTTGTGAAAGCCGGGTTGTTTGCCATTTTCCTTCTCATGGGCACCCTCTTTCCAGTGATGATAACCGAACTCCAATCGCTCGCACATCAAGCCCGAGGCACGATCGCCGCTTTAAGCAATGCCGCCATGTACGGAGCAACGACCGCTGGCGCATACATCGCGGGCCTTCTTTACGGAAGAACGGGACAATTTATGGCCGTGGCCGCCTTTACTATGGCTTGCTTTATTCTCTCGCTCGGTTTATGGCTAAAGGCCGGAAAACGGGACGTTTCAGTTCAGCATCATGCTACGCAAGGGCATTCTTCCTGACAAAAGAATCGACAGGACCGGACACTCGATTTTGGAAAATGATGCGTCCGATTCACCATTTACATTTCCCCTGCAATATATATAGGGAGATCATTCCGCGGCGATAAGCGACGCATTAATCATCTTCGTAAAGGAGATTATGACCATGCCTGTTAAAAACGGTAGGCAGTATATCGAACGGATAGACCGGCAGCGCATCAACCTTTGGTATCAGGGTGAACGAGTATCCGGCCCCCTGTCCGAACATCCCGCCTTTCGCGGGCTAATCCGCACGCAGGCCGACTTGTATGACCTGCAATGCGACGGGGAATATATCGAACGGATGACCTATCTTTCCCCGCTAACCGGCGAACGCGTCGGTCTCTCCTATCTGCCGCCGGTCAACGCGGACGATCTGGTTCGCAGAAGGCAGGTGACGGAGATTTGGTCGGGGCGGCATCACGGGTTTCTCGGCCGTTCCCCCGACTATATGAACACGGCATTAATGGCCTTTTATACGGCCGCTTCCGTTCTCGAGCAAAGCTCGCCGGATTTTGCCCGGAATTTAAGAAATTATTATGTTTACTGCCGGGAAAACGATATTACGCTGTCGCATGCCTTTGTACAGCCCCTGGCATCCAAATGGTCCGAACCCGCGGACACCGAGGGATCCATTGCGGCTAAAGTCATCGAAACGAACGATAAAGGAATTGTCGTTAGCGGTGCCTTCATCATGGCCACCCAGGGCCCCACCTGTGAAGAAATCCTGGTTTTCCCTTCCCCTTCCTTTTCGCTGTCGGAGGACGGGAATCCCAGCGCTTTTGCCTTTGCGGTCCCGAACGATTTGGAAGGGATCACGTTCATTTGCCGCGAGAGCTATGCCCGCGACTCCGCCTTTGACCACCCGCTTAGCAGCAGATTCGAGGAAATGGACACGTTCGTTGTGTTGGACCGGGTGCTCGTCCCGCATGATCGGGTGTTTTTTTACGGGGATGAAAGGTTGTTCGACCGTTTATTTCAGGAGGGAAATTTCCATGCTTACGCGGGACATCAAATCCTCTCCAGATATATCGCCAAAACCGAGTTTTTGTTGGGTTTGATACTCTCCCTGGCCGAAGAGCAAAACGCGGCAGCGGAGTTGTCGACAACGAGCCGGATCGCCAGAGTAATGACGATGCTCGAGAACCTTCGCGCTTTGAGGCTGGCCTCCGAAACAACGGGTGATACGAACCCTAACGGCTACTATGTTCCCGGGAATCCTCCTTTAATCGCGGCTAATCTTCAGTTTCCCGAATATTATGAAGAAATGATCCATACGATACAACAGCTTAGCGCCAGCAATCTGATTATGAACCCCTTAGAAGCCGACTTGTCATCCGCTCCGAAGCAATATTTGGAGGTTTATTTGAAGGGGGTATCGTCATCGGCCAAAGAGCGGATCTCCCTATTCAGGTTGGCCTGGGAACTGGGGGCGGGTCCCTTCGGCGGCAGACAAAGCCAGTTCGAGCGCTTTTTCTTCGGCAACGCCAAGACGACCGCCAACCGTATGTATCAAAGCTGCGAAAGACAGGAGGACTATAAAGCGCTGGTCCATCAGTTGATCGGAAGAGACTTATAACAAGAAAGCGGCTCTACGTGAGCCGCTTTCTTGCCGCTATTATCTAATCCTTCTCACTAAGCTTCCGTAAACTATCCCAAATGCAAACAGTGTTACCCCTCCGCCAAATAGCCAGCACTTCTCGCTTAAACTCCCGTTGGCCAATGAAAATAAATAGAAGTTGCCCAACTCGGGCCCCGAGAATAAATTTAGCATATAATATCCTAGCGGCAGCATATAACCCACAACCATATTGTCGAATAATGAATACGCCGCAAACCCTAGGGAACCAACGTTGACCTGCCCATTTCATTGAGAATAATACACTGTGATGCGATTTCAAGCCTCATTCACAGCATCTGCACGATGAGGAATAAATTGAGTCCGACGACCAGCGCGGAAATCATCCAACCCAGTATCGTAGTGATGCGCCGGTTGACGAGCCCGCCCATGATGTCGCGGTTGGCGGTAAACAGGATAAGCGGAATAAGAGCGAAGGCGATGCCGAAGGACAGAACCACTTGGCTCATCACCAGAGCGTCCGTCGGGTTCACACCCGAAACAATGATCGCGAGCGGCGGTACCATTGTGATCGCGCGCCGGAGATATAAATTAATCCGTTTGTTGATGAATCCCTGCATGACCACGTCACCGGCCATCGTTCCCACCGAAGAGCTCGACAGACCGGCGATAAGCAGACCCAGACCGAACGAGATAGCGGTGACCGGCCCGGACAATTGTCCAAATTGCCGGAAAGCCACGTCCAGATCCTCGACCACCATTCCATTCTTGAAGAACAGCCCGGCGGAAACGACAACCATCGCCATATTGACGGCACCGGCAATAATCATGGCCAGGATGATATCAATGAATTCCAGCTTGAAAATCTTCTTCTTCTCCGCCTCGTTTCTGCCGACAATGCGATTTTGCGTCAGGGAAGAATGCAGATAAATCGCGTGCGGCATGACGGTAGCGCCAAGGATGCCCGCAGCGAGCAGGACGCTGTCGATTCCGTCAAACCGGGGGGTGACAATGCCGGTGGCAACCGCGGCGAAATCCGGCTTGGCGACGATCACCTGGAAGGCAAAAGCCAATACGACGATCAGCACCATTGCGGCGATTCCGGCCTCAAGCGAGCGATATCCCCTCCGCTGCAGCTCCAGGATGGCAAAGGAGCCGATGGCGGTGATAATGGCGGCCGGCAGCATCGGAATGCCGAATAGCAAGTACAAGCCGAGAGCCGCCCCGATAAACTCGGCCAAATCGGTCGCAATGATGACCAGTTCGCTTTGAATCCACAAGAAGATAGATACGCTTTTCGGAAAGCGGTCGTGTGCAACCTCCGGTAAATTTTTGCCGGTGGCGATGCCCAGCTTCGCCGATAATGTTTGAATCAGAACCGCCATGAGATTCGAGGCCGCGATGACCCATAGAAGTAAATATCCGTATTTGGAGCCTGCGGTAATATTGGTGGCGAAATTGCCGGGATCGAGATAGGCGACCGCTGCAATGAAGGCCGGACCCAAAAACGGCAGCAGTCGCTTTATCCCCTTCGCTTCACCGTTTAAAGCGGCTTTTGCCGCTGCGGGCAAGGCCGTTCCTTTATGATCCATTTTCGTTTGTTCATGTACGACACCTTGTTCCATCATGTCGATCCCTCCTTATGCAAAGGTCAAAGTTGTCTTCAACCAGTAAAGTTTCCTTAATGCAACTTTATATCATGAGTATATTCCTCCTATTGAAAAATGTAAACATTATTTTTGAAAATGCCGTGAAACCGGCAAACGCATCCAGGCAGAATTCTCCATATAAAAAATCCCCTGGACTAGACATCCATCCAAAGATGCATGTCTAGTCCAGGGGACACCTTCATTCCTTGTATTTAAGACAAAAGCATTAGGGCCGCCTCTGATTTTAATCAATAATCACGGTCTTATACGGATATTCCAGCTCTTGCTTCCGGTATTCGAGCGGGGACATCCCGAAGTAATCGCGGAACACTTTTCCGAAATAGCTTTGGGTTTCAAAACCGCATTCCGCCGCGATTCGGTGGACCGCCTGATCCGTAACCCGGAGGGCGGCCGCCGCCTGCTCAATCCGTCTGCGTCTGACGAATTCCATGGGTGAATAGCCGAGGTTTTTTTGAAATAAGCGGCATAGATAATGCTTGGACACGCCCGCATGATTCGCAATATCTTCCAGAGTTAATGATTCGGAAAAATGCCGTTTGATAAAGTCCTCGGCGGCCAAAAAAGCGGGCTTGACCCGTTCCGGCTCTCGTTCCAATTCGGATTCGTTGGCTTGCATAGCTACGATCCACTCGTACACCTTGGTCGATATCCGATAATGGTTGCGCAAGTTCCCGACGGCGATTTCCCGGTACAGGCTCCAAAACAAGCGCAGCGGAGACGATTCCGGCTGAAGTTTGAACGAGGCCCCCGCCTCTCCGCATAACCGGTCCGCAAACCTGTGGGCATCCTCCCCCTTTACGTTCATCCATATGAACTCCCAAGGTTCCTTTGCCGAGGCCTCATAGAAATAACGGGCTTCACTGGGCACTTTAACCAAAAAGCCCGTTCCGGCAGGCAATTGCTGCTCTTTCCCATTCAAGACGACCCTACCTTCCCCGGAAAGTGTAAATTGAAAAATGAAATGCCCCCGGTCCGCACGACGGAAAACGTCAAAGTCGTATTTATCCGTCGCTTTGCGATCCCACCCGATCGAAGATAAGGTGGCGAATGGAAACGGCTTTTCGTCCGCCGTCCGGAAATAGAAGGATGAAGGCGATAGCATCATGCGTCACCTGCCTTATAGTTGAGGTCAATTTTACGATAATTCCGTTCAATATATTAAGATTGTTCATCCCTTTGTCGCCTGCTAGGATAGATAGCAGCGGAACGAGATAAAATCTCCTGAAGGAGGAACACTATGAATCCCAAAGTACGGCTCATCGACGAACAGGTATTATCCGACAATTGGTATGTGCTGAAGAAAATCACCTTTGAAACCCAAAATCAAGACGGAAGCTGGACCACACAGTCCCGGGAGGCTTATGACCGCGGGAATGGGGCCGCCATCCTCC
This sequence comes from Paenibacillus sp. alder61, assembly GCF_020179875.1. NCBI lineage: Bacteria > Bacillati > Bacillota > Bacilli > Caryophanales > Paenibacillaceae > Paenibacillus > Paenibacillus sp. alder61. The sequence continues at coordinate 86,551 of NZ_JAIUDG010000022.1, read as the reverse complement.
TGTATAACCGGGCGAAAGGAACGGTAATCCTGACCCGCCAGTTCCGGATGCCGACCTACGTCAACGGAAATGAAACCGGAATGCTGATTGAAGTCTGCGCCGGCCTGCTGGATGAGGAAAGTCCCGAAACGGCGATCATCCGGGAAACCGAAGAAGAAACCGGGTATCGGGTTTCCCAAGTGCATAAAGTTTTCGAGGCTTACATGTCGCCCGGTTCCGTTACCGAAATTTTGCATCTTTATATTGCCGAGTACTCCGACGATATGCGTGCCGGCGACGGCGGCGGACTGGCTCACGAGCAAGAAAATATCGAAGTGCTTGAATTACCCTTCGGCGAAGCGCTGGACATGGTGGCGTCCGGAGACATACGGGATGCCAAGACGATCATGCTTCTGCAATATGCCGAAGCGAAGGGGTTGATTCAGCCGAAGTTTTCGGAACCGGAATTCCCCAAGCCTTCATTGCATATTTTGATCGCGGGCCCTTACCGCTCAGGGACGAATGACGACCCCGCGCTCATTCAGCGCAACGTCCGTTTAATGCAGGCGTTCGCCTCCAAAATTTATGAAATGGGGCATTTGCCCGTCCTCGGCGAGTGGTACGCGCTGCCGCTCATAGAAACGGCGGGATCGGCCCGCATCGGTGACGAAGTGTTTAATCGAATATTTCATCCCTCGGCGGTTCGCCTGCTCGATCATATTGATGCCGTTTTGCGGGTCGGCGGTCCGTCGCTAGGTGCCGATGAAATGGTCAACACGGCCAGACGCAAAGGGAAGGCCGTCTATTACGAGCTGAAAGATATCCCTCCGGCTCGTTAAAACGGCCTTTGTTGAGTCTAACCCATCCGCTAACCATGAAGATTTCCCCGGGAAGCATGGTCCATTGCATTTGCCGGCGATCATTCGGGAGAACGAAGTCGGTTCACCACCGGCTTCGTCCTCCATCCCTCTCCTATTCGGCGACTTCCCTGAAAGAATCCGGCTTGCGGGATAACTGCTTCTCGGTTTCTTTGCGTTCGTTTCGCAGATAGATCACGATTCCAAAAATAATGAACCCGCCGCCGGCAAGCTGGAAGATCGAGACCTTCTCATCAAAGAGCAGGTATCCGAATACGACAGCCGCAAAGGTTTCGGATAGCATCCCGACCGAGACGGTCGTAGCTTTCAGCCATTTCAGTAGCCAATTGACGACCGACTGTCCCAGCAAAGTCGGGATGATGGCGGTTCCGATAAATCTCAACCAATCCGCAGCCGGGTATCCGGTCAAGGCATAACCTTTACTCAGGACATATAGGGCGCTGAAGCCCGTACAGAACGCATATAACGCCAGCGTATAAGTCATGGAAGAAAGGGATTGTCGGCTGTGCTGACCGATAAAGTAATAGACCGTTCCCATGAAGGCGCTGGTCAGAGCCAATAGGTCCCCCCAGAAAGCCATCCCGCCGATTGCCGATCGTTCATGAAGGATCCCTCCTCCTGGTCTTCTTAGTATGGGAAGTCGTCCCAACAAATTGGCGTAGTCTTGTTGTTTAGCCAATCCTCACGGAGGATGGCGTAGCCAATGGAATCATAAATGGCGCCGTCCTCGGACGGCCACGACTGGCGGTGAACCGCTTCTTTCACAAAACCGGCCTTATGAAAAACCTTGCGCATGGCCAAATTGTCGACCCGTGTATGTCCTTCCAGCCGGAGTTTGTCCTCGTAAGTGGTGAAGACGAATTCCACCAGTTTACGCAAAGCCTGCAGGCCGATTCCGCGGCCCCTGTGGCTCTCGGCAATGCGGAGGTCGAACATGGGCGTGGGATCCCCGAGATCAAAGACCCGGACCAAACCGACTCGTTGTTCCTGCTCATCCATCGCCCAAAACGTCTTTTTCTCTTCATCGGAGTGATACCGGCCTCGCGCGATCTGCTCCCGCACGGTCGCTTCCGCCATCGTGGCCGCCCCGTGAAACGGCCAGGTTTTCCCCGCTAGAAAAGAAACCAGCTCCTCCGCCTCGGTTTCCACAAAAAACTCACGTAGATAAACGCTCATACTACTCCCCCAATTCCATAACTGCGGTTATCTTAACTAGCTTAGCAAATCGCAACTCCCGTCGTATAGTATCCTTTCGGATACTTTTGGTTCCGTCTTATTTAAGCTTCTTCTCTCGAAGCTACCGCCGCCCGTATCTCTCGTGCTCCTCCAAACTTGAACAGCAGGATCCCGCTTCCGATGACCAGCACGCCCACGAGCTGCTTCATCGTAAAAGGGACGACTTCCAGACCCAGAAATCCGAAAGAATCCCATAACAAGGCGAAAAAAAGTTGGGAGCACATCACGATCGAGATGGTATAAGTGGGACCGAGCCATTTCATGCCGTTGACCATACATACCACGACACCGACTCCAACAATGCCGCTGAACCAGAACCAGGGCTCCATATGCTCCAGATGGAACAGCCTTTTTCCCTCAATCGCCAGTCCGATCAGGAAAGAGGCCAGGAATCCGAGTCCCAACACCAAAGTGGTGGTCGGCCAAGTACCCGCCCGTTCATTGACCCTGCTGTTAAATATATTTTGCAGACCGACCAAAGAGCCGGCCAGAAGCGCTAGCAACAATCCAATCAACATAAAGAAGCCTCCCTTATTGATATTCGTAGATATTCCGGATCGCCATTTTGCCCAAGCCATCCAGGTTTTTCACCAAGAGCCCGCCCTTTTTCCGCTCAAGGAGCCCGTTGGAGCAAAATTGCAAAATAATGCGATTCAAATGCCGGTAGCTGACCCCGATCAAATTAGCCACATCTTTTAGTTCCGCCGTGCTGAGCAGTCCGGAAACAGGATTATGTGACTCGTCGGAAAAAGCGGCGACCAGGTAGCTGGCCAAACGCACATCTACGGGATACATCATGTTAAGGCTGATGGAGTTGGATTTGAGGTAAAATTTCCTCGTGATCACTTTCAGCAAAAACTGCAGCAAAGGCGCATGCTCCTGACCGTACCTCCTAAGGATCCGGTAAGGCACGGCGATCATATGAACTCCGGTCACCGCCTCCACCGTGTTCAATATATCCGTCTCTTGAACGTATTCAATATCCCCGACGAGCTCAAGCGCGGTTTTAAAAGAGATCACCAACGTTTTCCCTTCGGCATTGGTCGTAAACACTTTAAGCTTGCCCTTGACGAGAATATATAAAATTTCCGGACTTTCGCCCTGGGAACAGATCAGATCCCCGCGGTTATATTCGTACAAAGCGCAGTAAGGTCTGATTTTTTCGTACAAAACAGGTTCCAGTCCGTATTCCCGAAGATAAGTTTCCAATAGGATCGGATCTTTGATTTCTTTCATGGCTCACCACTCCCGGCGTTCTGCTTAAAATTTCAATATGATAATGCCGATCACCATCAAGGCGATCCCGATAAACTGCGGGAGACGCATTTTCTGCTTGATCACACCGAACCAGCCGTTAATATCGACTAAAAAAGTCAAGCTAAGCTGGGCGATCAAAACAGCCGCGACGGTCAGCGTAACCCCCACATGGTGGATCGCCGTCATGTTGCTCGAGATGATGATCGCGGCCAAAGCGCCGCTGGTTAAATAAATGGGCTTGACCTCTTTGAATCCCCGCCATCTCTTCTCCTTCACAAACAGAAGAATCAACAACGCCGCCGCAAAGCCGGTAAATTGCGTGATCGTCGCCGCCTGCCAGGTGCCGATCCCTTCGCTGATCCGGGAATTGGCCACCCCCTGCAAGGTTATGAAGAACCCGGCCATAAAAGCAAACAACAGTCCTTTCATCTTCATTTCTCTCCCCAATCCTTATTGATATTCCCTATTAAAAGGGATCTTTAAGTATTTGGGAAGGACATATGTCCTCAAATGCAAGGACCGTTTTCAGCTCTGTTTCACCTTGCGGATGAGCTCGAAGGTAAAGCCGGTGCATCGCGGACATCCCCTATGTTTGAGCTGTTCGATCGTGGCTGCCTCCCCTCGCTGCCCAACCCTCACCTGTGTCTTGCAGCGCTTGCATTGATAAATGCGCAGGGTTCGGTTCACTTCCCCGGTATACATCTCCTCCTGGAAGCTGCCCGTTATTTCCGGCGCACTCTGATCGGTTGTGCGCAGCACGAACATCTGGCTCCGGTTGGCGATCGACCCGGCCCCTTCATAGATATTGAAATGGGGATAGTTCGCACAGACGGTCAGCCCCATGTTTACAAACGCCCGCTGCATCGACAAGGTAAAGCCGGGTGGTTTATGGGCGAAGGACAAAAAGATCGACAGCCCGCTTTCTTGACGAAGGGCGCTTAGTCCCCGGGAAAGAAACAATGACATTCCCTGCAGGGTATAGGGCGGATCCGTAAATATACTATGATACTCGCCCAGCATATCGTCAGGCAGAGGTTCGCGCAAATCCCACAGTCTGCAGCGTATGGGTAAATGATAAGCGGCCGCCAACTCCTCGATATAGCTTAAAAATCTTGAATCGATATCCACGACTTCGATTTCGGTGGCCCGGTGGTCGGAATTCGGAAAAAGCCGTTTCAACAAAAAACCGGCCGAAACGCTGACCAGATCGTCATCGCCAACACAGAGAATTTTTTTACCGATAAGAGCTTGCTCCCGGAGAGACAGGACCGCTCTCTTCAAACTGGTTTCCGGCGTACATTTGGCCTGGTCCAGTTGGACGTTTGCCTGCGGCCTTAACGCATAGCCATGCTCTAGCTCGGTAAGCAGGCTTTGAACCTCTTTTTTCCACTCTGCGGAACCTTCGGCAATAAGTTGATGGTAAAGGATTTTATCGATCCCGCTATATCCCCATTGCCTATCAACCCAGGCTTCTCCCTCCGGGGTGCAGCGGACACCGCGATCCTGCGTCAAAGCGCCGGCCCGGATAAATTCTCTTTTGACTGCCGCCGTTAAAGGGACGGGCAAGCCGCATTTTACCGCCAAGGCTTTAGTCGATATCCCCGGGGTTAAGTAGCACTCCATCAGAACCCTCTCCAACGCGGCCGTCCCTTCCTGAAGCTGTATTTGCTCATATACATGTTCAATTAAGTTTTTCATCCCATCGCTCCCTTTTTCTAGATCCTCCTTCAACTTCCGGTTTTATTTGGCGTACAATTTGTTTCATTCCGATCACTCCCGGTTCAAAATATAAAAAAGAGCGGTCCATGAACACACGTTCACTCCCGCTCTTTTTTGCGCTGCCCCAATAGCCCCTAAACAAAAAATCCGCGCTGAACTCAGCACGGATATGTGTTAGGCATATCAAGACGACTCCAAATTCGGAGGGTATCCGCTGTTCTTAACTAAATCCATAAGCCGTCATTGCCCGCATGAAAACAAACCCTTCTGATCAGTCGTCAGAAAGACGGGACAAATGAAGCTTATTTATGGAATTATCTTAGTTAAGAACGACTCCGGACATAAAAACTTCTCCTTATTGGAAGATAGTTACATGATAATATAGCCGATCTGCCCTGTCAACCACAAGGCATGAAGGCCTTCAAACGGATCACGACGGCACAACCACCACCTCGGGCTCCGGCACAAATCCGTAATGCTTGCTAAAGGCATCCTGCACTTTATGAATCAGATACAGGATTTCTTCCGCTTTGGCGCCTCCCCTATTCTGAATCACATTGCCGTGAACGGGAGAGATCATGGCGTTCCCGTACTGCAATCCCTTGAGTTGGAGACGGTCCGCCAGCCTGCCGATGGGTTCGCCGATATCATAATTGTTTTTGAACACGGAACCGCAGGAAGGGTAGTCAAAATGATGTTTTCCCGTGCGGTCTTCAATGACTCCCCGCATCTTGCCTAGCGTCCGCCCTAGCCGGGCCTCCAGACGATCCAGCGCACCGGCGTAAAAATCATAAAATTCCGACAGGCTGGAAATGGCCGTCTTTTCCCGATCCATATGGACCAAAAAGGGATCTAAAGCATCCGGGTTGGCCGGGCAGCGCTTAAACTTTAATTGCGCTCCGGTAATGAACCAATTCTTCTGCTGAAAAATCGAACGTTTGTAACTGAATTCACATTGTTCTGCGGCAATCGATTGAATCCCTTGGCGCAGGTCATCCAAATCCACATAGTATACGGTATCCAAAAAATCGCTGATATGGTGTTCGAAATACTTCGCGTTCATGTAGATTCCGCCCCCCAATGTCCCCGGTAGCAGATAGCAGAAATCGAAATCTTCGGTTCCGATTTCGGCGCCGACAAGCGCCAGCAAGGACATCGGCGTCCCCGCCGACACGTATATGCGCTCTTCGCTCATCGAAAGTTCACGGTGGGATCTCGTCGAGATAAATAAAGTTTCCCGGCTCGGTCTATCGGGAAACAACAAGTTGGACCCCATCCCGAAGAAAACGGGGTTCAAACCATGGGATTGCGCCGCCTCCAAAACGGCGCGGATGTCGTCGTCGGTCTGCGGCAGAGCCAAAAATGCGGCGGTTCCTCCGATTTCATACGTGGAATATCGGGATAAAGGCTGGTCCTTGAGAAGACAGGCCAGGTCCAGGGTAGACATGTATGTAAGCTCCTTCCTCATGCTCATGCTGTCGGTGTCAAACAAAAAGCACACATCATATACGTTTATGTATATTATGTGTGCTCTTATAGAAAGATGCAACAAACGGGGGGGCCTATTTTCCAGCCTCAGGCGAGCGACTTCAGCAATCTGCCGTGCAGCGAAAAGATCTGCCCGCGGTGATGAGCTTCATGTTCAATCAAATGGTAGACCACCCACTCGGGGGTGACATCATACGGTTCCAAGACTCGGGGGCGCCGCCAGTCTTCCAGACTCATTTCCCGAAACACCGCCAAAAAAGCGTTACGCACGCGGTCGAGCCTTTCAAAATGCCTTTCGATGCTTTCGCCTTCCACATGAGACAAATCGTCGTTGTCTTCCCGGCAGTCGACCGGAAACAAAGCTTTGATGTCGGGATTCCAAGGGGAACAAAGCACTTCTTCATAAAGCCAATCCGCTTCGATAAAAGCGATATGATACAAGAGGGAACCGATCGAAGTAGCCCCTTCCAGCCGGGTATCCAGGACCGCTTGGCTCGCTTCCGCCAGCCTCGTCTTAATCGTTCTTCTTACATCCTCCATTCCCCACAACCAACGGCCGATTTCCGGCTCGATGACCGGAACGGGGGTAATCATCAATGACTTGCGCGCTTGATTCAATATAGTTTAATTCCTCCTGATTTCTTAGAATTTTGGTTTAATCGGCTTTCCAGGTTGCCAGCATCCCTCTGGCCATTTCCATATCCTGCTCCTTCCCCGTCGTTAGCGCAAATTTCGCGACCAATGCGGGGTACGCCGCCCACTGCTCGGCGATATGTTCAGACATGCGAGGCCAAGTCCGGCCCCCGGAGCGTTCATAACGCTCCAGTAAATCCTCAAGTCCTTCGCGCCCGAACAGCGCATAATAAATGGTAAAATCCTTTCCCGGATCGGCTACTTCCGCTTCGGTCCAGTCAATCAGGCCGGTGACGCGCTGCTTGTCATCGACCAAAATATGAGGCGGATGCAAGTCACCGTGGATCAGGACCGAGAAGTCCGGCCAATAATAATCCGTGGCCAACCAACGATTCCATCGGGTACTCAGGGATTCGGGAATAGTAAAGTGTTCGGAGATTTCCCGGATGTGATCGGCATAGCCTTGTCTCGCTTCCTGCGGGGACTTTACCCGTAAACGGACTGCTGCCGCGGCGTCCCGATCCGTCCCGTGAAGGTCGGCAAGCGCACCGGCAAGGGAATCGAAAAATGCATCCTCCAGCCGAGCCTGTTCAAATGCCCAGGCGTACCCTCCCGCGGCGGCATCAACGACCGCGACGGGGAATCCCGGTAGCAGCGGATAGGCGATCAACTCCGGATCGAAAATCTGCCAGTCGGGGACTGCCACAGACAGCTGGTTATGAAGCAGGCCTAACACGTTTCGTTCGTTTACCGCTCTCTCCCAGACATCCTTCCTTCTGGGCTTGCGAAGCACCCAAGTTCGGTTATCCTTCGCGTCTTTGGCAAAACCGACCAGGAAGTCCATTCCCGTTTCATTCAGCTCCAGACTCTTCGGGTCCAGATTTAATCCAAGCCGCCGAGCATCCGAGATCATTTGATTCTCCACGTACCCATGGGCATGCTCATTCCCGTTACCGTTCAAGTTTGATGGTGTCATAAATCCACCACTCCTCCTCTTCAAAATAAAAAACACAGGCAGTCGTCTGCCTGTGCGGGTTTCGAAAAAGGAATGGCTTCGCATAACCAAGTTGGTTAAGGGCAAAAAGACACACGCGATCCAATGCACCTTAACAACAAAGATGGATGAAGACACCCGCGGATAGACATACCTCTCCCGATTTCCTGCGCACAGGCAGAACGAAAACAGCTCCACAACAAAATCATGGCCGTCTCAATCGGGAATAATCTATCACACGAAAGCCTCCTTTTATCAAGTGGCGTAATCATATCACACCTTAGAGCCCGAAGCAATCCAAATTTATCCTTTCGCCGCATTCATGTTTGCTTTGGATTTGGAAATCGCCCGAAAGCTCCCCAAGCCGACTATAATGGCGAAAAGAACGCTAAGTGCGCCGATCCACGTTACCGATGCCAGAGAAATATACTTGATCGCCAAACCGCCGATTCCGGCTCCGGCAGCCATAGCCAGTTGCATCATCGACTGGTTTAAGCCGAGGAGGACCCCGGAGGATTCCGGCTCCATCGTCGCCATATGATATTGCTGGGTCGGACCGGTTGACCAGGCCGAAAAAGACCAAAGAATCAGTAAGAGGAATATACCGGTGATGGTCCCGGCTACCACCGACAAAAGGACCAACATCAGAATATGCAGCAGCATCCCGCCGGTCAAAGTGACCTTAACGCCCCAATGGTCCGTGCTGTATCCTCCGAATTTGGATCCCGCCAGGCTGGCCAGGCCGAAAGCAAGCAGCAAAGGACTTAGCAGCTTTTCCCCCATTCCCGAAACCTCGAGCAAATAAGGAGAGAGATAGGTATAAGCGATGGAGTACCCGCCCAGCCATAAAAAGGTGATCGACAGTCCCAGCGCGACATGTCGTTTCTTCAAGAGAGATAATTGCTGCATCAGGGGGACCGGTTTATCCCCCTCAATCGGTTTCAAGGTTCGGGAGAGTACGATCATGGCGAGGACGCCCATCACGGCAATCCCGCCGAAAACAGCCTTCCACCCCCACATGCCGGTAACGATCCGGCCCAAAGGCACTCCGACGATAAGCGAAGCCGTAAAGCCCATGATGACGGTAGCGATAGCGCTCCCCTGCTTTCCGGCCGGCGCTATTTTGGCCGCGATATTGAGAGCGGTGACGACCACGGTCCCAGCTCCTAGCGCCATGATTACACGGGCCAGCACAAACAAACCATAGCCTGGAAGCAAAAAAGCCAGAGCGTTCGCCGCAACGAACAAACCTAATCCGTAGAGAATTAACTTCTTGCGGTCCATTCGAGAGGTTAAACCCATGACGATGGGGGTCCCCAGCCCATAGACCAGCGAAAAAATCGTGATAAGCTGGCCGGTCGCCGCAATAGTAATTCCCAGATCCTCGGCGATTTTATCCAGTATCCCGGAAATGACATATTCCGAAGTCCCGACCAAGAAACTAACGATAGCGAGCACATAAATTTTCCAAGTATTTTGCAAGATGTTCACTCCTATTCCGCTACTTTGCTCGTATTTCATCTATATTAAAACAATTCGCGATATATCGATATGTTGAATATTAAACAGTCATATCGCGAATTGTCGAATTGTCTGACGAAACGAATCCCGAGCCCTTACTCGCAGCTCAGGATCCGTGATTTTAGATTTCCTGCTTTAAATATTCCGCAATTTCCGCGATCGCAGCCTCGTCCCTCCGATAATAAGTGAACTTGCCGATCCTTTGTGTCTTGATCAGCCCGGCTCGCTGCAAAATCGTCAGATACTGGGATGCCGTGGATTGCGTCATATTCAATTTGTCGGTGATTTGAGAAACGCAAACACCAATTTTGTTCATGTCAATGCCTTCATGAGGTGTAAAGTGAAGATCGGGTTGTTTCAGCCAGTGCAGAATTTGCAGTCTCGACTCATTCGACAACGCTTTAAATACTTCAATTGGTTTCATGATTATCATTATATCGATGATTTGCGATATGTCAATATTCAATCAGAAATTAAATTTTAATCCCGCTAAGGCTTCCGCCTTTTGCAAACAACCGGTCAATATGCTTGTCCACGTCGGCATCCTGTACAAGCGGTGGGGCTTGGTGCGGTTTGGAGCGAGCGTCAATAATGACGTTGTCGCAGCCCCAATGCTTGTTGTCATAGTAGCTGTTGACGCCATAAATATCATGGGACGGGTTGCTTCGCGTAAAAGTCACCCAAAGGAAGTTTCTCAGATCGGCGCTTACGAAAGAACTGTCATCACAAAGGATGATCATCGGACAAGCAGGTAGCGCTCCCTGCTCGGATACCGCCTTCGTCAATGCCTCCAGCTGTTTCTGGGCCTCGGGGTAACTCCCGAATTGCGGGCCTTGAATCGCCACAACTCCCGGCATAATAAGCCGGGGATTTTCAAAGCCCCTGACCCGTTTCAGCGAATCCGGCACTTCCCTGCACAGCTCCCGCTTCTTGTCTCCGTATGCCGCAAAAACCACTTTACTGCCGCTATTCAGGCCGGTGCCGGAATAATCGAGCGTGTCGATTGTTGTCTGGGTCTGGAAATGAATGTCCCGATGCAAATCGATTCGCTCCAGGATGTAGGTCAGAAACTCCACTTCCCGGTGGGTGTCGAGCGGCATCCCGTCTTCGGCGGTAATAAACAAATACTTCGCCAGGCTCAACTGGCCGGTACCCAGAATCCGGTTGGCGATCGTAAGCAGTTCGGCCGGACGTTTAACATTTTGATAAGGCGTGTACCGCTCGCTTCCGATGGCAAACAGCAGCGGATGGACCCCCGCCGCATCCACGGCGTGTACTTCTTTGACGCCCGGGATTTCCTGGCGTACCGCATCTCCGGTCAACTCGTGGATCAACTCGCCGAAAGCGGTATCCTCCTGCGGCGGACGGCCGACTACGGTGAACGGCCAAATCGCGTTGGTTCTGGCGTATATTTTATGCACCTTCATCACCGGAAACGGATGGACCAGGCTATAATACCCCAAGTGATCGCCGAACGGTCCCTCCGGCTTGGTTTCGCCGGGGTGAATCTCGCCGGTGATCACGAAATCGGCCTCATTGCTGATGCAATAGCCGTCCACGTAGCTGTAGCGGAATCGGCGCCCGCTTAACATCCCCGCTACCGTAAGCTCGCTTAGCCCTTCCGGCAATGGCATGACGGCCGATAGCGTGTGTGCGGGAGGGCCCCCTACGAAAATGCTCACTTTAAGCGGTTGCCCGAGTTTGTTCGCTTTATCTTGATGGATGCCAATTCCCCGGTGAATTTGGTAGTGAATTCCCACTTCGCGGTCCGGCTCGTACGAGTTTCCGCTAAGCTGGACCCGGTACATCCCCAAATTCGAATTCATGATCCCCGGTTTGGAGGGATCTTCCGTAAACACCTGTGGCAGGGTTACGAAGGCTCCGCCGTCCATCGGCCAATGATGAATGAGCGGCAGGTCCGAAATCCGGATTTCTTGCGCGGTTACCGGACGGCTTCCCCCCTTCATGGGCAAGGCTTTAAGTGCCGCCCAACCGGTGCCGATACTTTTAAACGGCGTTTTCAACGCTGCCAGTGGGTTGCTCTTCAGAGCGATAATATTCTGCGTATTAGTCCAGGTTTTGCGGAAAATGAATTTGCTGCGCTCCAAGGTGCCGAAAAGATTGGAAACGGCCCGGAACTTTGTGCCTTTAACGCGCTCAAACAACAAGGCGGGTCCGCCTGCCTCATAAACCCGCAGGTGGATTGCCGCCATCTCAAGGTAAGGGTCCACTTCCTCGCGAACCCGAATTAAATGTCCATGCTTCTCCAAATCCAAGATACACTCTTCCATATTGCGATACATAACGGGATTACTCCATTCTAGTCGATGTTACTATCAGCATAATCGAGAATCCCGCAAGGTTCAACCGCCGTTTACTAGTTTCGGCTGTCTTCCCGTTCGATCAGATGGAGGATGGTTTTGATTTTTTCGAAATGCATGCCTTCATGGTACAAACAAAAGCTCAAGAACTCATTCACCTTGGATAAATGAAGACCTTTGGAAGTCGTGTAAGGCTGTTTAACTTCTTCTTGGAGCCGAGCGGACAACGCGGTTTCGATCCGCGTCATTTGCCCGCCCAGCAAACCGAGGATTTCCGCAAGCGCGAATCCCCCGTCAGCTCCATGTTCTGGACGAGTGCCGGGGGCGTATAACTCCCCGAAGCCAGGCGGAAGATGCATCTCCTCCCCATTGAAATGGAAGGCGAATTTCTCCTGTACAAAGTAAATATGGCCAAGGTTCCATTTAATATGGTTGCCAAAACCGTCCAGGAGAATCTCCGATTTCCGTTCATCCACCGTACTCGCCAGCTGGAGCGTATTATTCCGCACAAAATTCAACTGGGTAAAAATATAATCACTCATAGGTAGAGTCCCTCATCTCAAGAAATATAACGCGCTGAAAAACAAAATTCTGTCTATAATAAGTTGAATTAAATAAATTGTCGTTAGGCAAGGATGTGATAGGGTTTCGGAAAAAGCGTTGCCAACATCCACAAATGTGGATATAAGGTCCCGCCGTCGGAGTCTACACCATTAACGGGAAAATATCCTGTTAATGTACCCCTCTTGGCCCCCTCGATCGGATTTAGCAGGAAAAACTCCATCTATTTCGCGGCCCTATTGCCGAAATACACAATTTCAGGCGAATTAACGGGAGGTTTTCCAGTTAATTCGCCTCTGCAGACGCATATGTGCCAAATTAACGGGAAGAATTCCCTTTAATTCAAACCAAACATTTAGTTCCACATCCAAGTGTGTAAAGAACGCTCTACACCGCTGTCTAATATGCAAATCAATAGTTCAACCTAAATAGTTCCTGTTTAATTTATCGTATATCAATAATTCATGACATTAACAATCCATGATGTTAATAATAAACTACTGCTCAAGGTTGCTCGGATCCATATACAAAACTTCCCAAAGATGCCCGTCCAAATCCTGAAAACTCCAGCCATACATAAAACCGTGGTCCTGCGGGTCGTTATATTTGGAAGCACCTGCCGCCATGGCGCGGTTGACGATATCGTCCACTTGCTCCTTGCTGGCTGCGGAGAAGGCCAGAATCATCTGGGCCTGAGTTGTCGTATCGGGAATTTCTTTGTTTGTGAACCCTTTAAAATGTTCTTCCGTCTGCAGCATGGCGAAAATATGCTCGCTTATGACCAGACAAGCAGCATTCTCATTCGTAAACTGCGCATTGAATTCAAAGCCGATCTCCTTATAAAAGGCCATGCTTTTGTTCAGGTCTCTCACCGGTAGATTAATAAATACCTGATTTAATTGAAGCGCCATACGATTACCACCTTTATCCTTAATTTTGTTGTGGACAAATTCTGCGATCTTGCCATGCTGTTCTCCTCACACATTTTCACAGAACAGAGGTTCGCCTTCATTCTAGCATAGAGTTCAAAATTATGGAATTCAAAAATTAAGTTAAGGTTTCCTTCCGTGGCTGCTCCGGTACCGATGTTCCGCCTAATCCCGGATGAATACCCGACCAGGCCATCTTTAAAACAGCTGCAATAAAGCAAAAAAACCGGGCCCGCCTAACGGCGAAACCCGGTCTCTCACTAATGGTCCTGTTGATTATGCCTCATCAAATTCCACGTTATGATACACCTGCTGCACGTCTTCCAGATCTTCCAGCGCATCGATCAGCTTCTCGAATTGAGCGACGGAGTCCTCGGGCAGCGTCACATAGTTCTGGGCCAGCATCGTCAGCTCGGCCACCGTGAACTCCGTAATGCCGGCTTGCTTGAACGCTTCCTGCACCTCATGGAACTGATCCGGCTCGGCGTAAACGATCACGTTGTCGTCTTCCTCAAGGATGTCGCGAACTTCCAGATCCGCCTCCATCAGCAGTTCGAACACTTCGTCAATCGATTTGTCCGCGACGCCGATCACCGCGGTGGAATCGAACATATAAGCTACGGAACCGCTGACGCCCATGTTGCCTCCGTTTTTGTTGAACGCGGCGCGTACGGCGGAAGCGGTACGGTTCACGTTATTCGTCAAAGCGTCGACGATGACCATGGAGCCGTTCGGTCCAAAACCTTCGTAACGCAGTTCTTCATAGGTTTCTTCCCCGCTGCCTTTGGCTTTGTCCAAGGCCCGGTCGATGATGGCTTTGGGTACATTGTAAGTTTTTGCACGTTCCAATACGACCTTCAACGCGCGGTTGGACTCGGGATCCGGCTCGCCTTTTTTGGCCGCAACATAAATTTCTACGCCGAATTTCGCATAGATTCGACTGGTGTTTGCATCCTTAGAAGCTTTCTTCTCTTTGATATTGTTCCACTTACGCCCCATGGGTGTACCTGCTTTCTTTATAAAATTTACGGTATCTATTATAACACCATAACTAGAATAAATTGAAGTCTGTTACCAGGGCAACCGGTTCGCCGTTGTCCCCGATCCCCCAGTAAGAGGCGTAGTGCCCGTCACCATAGCCGGAAGCGAACAGGATGACATTCAGCCCGTTCTCCTCCTTAACAAGCAAGTTGCCCCAATTATCCTCGTTCTCCTCAAGGATAAACTCGATTTTATTATCATAGAAGCTGCTAAATTGATCCCCGAGCTCCCGGGCAAGCCGTTCCTCGAGCCGCTCCATTTCCTGAATCGCCCTTGCATCGGCAAAGCAGCCAAGCCCCGCATCGACGGGGAAACCAAAAACGGCCCCCGGCTTCAGCGACGAGATATTCTGCCCGGGTCTGACGGCCATTTCCCAACGCACCGGCTGCTCCTCGGACAATCTTAATTCCGCTCCGGCAATTCTTTCTTCCTCCTGGTGCCACCAGAGGATCACCGGGTACACCCCAGAAGAAACGCGTTTGGCGAAAGGCTCGTGATGAGGAATCAGAGGATCGCAGGCTATGATCTCACCGGAAACCACAGTAAGGCTTCCGATGGTTTCGTTTGTGATCGATGCGTCGACCACCCTGTTTTGAATCTTTTCCAGCAATTCGGACATCCTTTTTCCCCCTTAACCCAACCATAATTTGAACGATAACTTTCTATAAAGCGGCAGCGCGGTTGCTTCGCGTATAATAAAACAATCCGTCCTTTAATTCCTCCGCTTTCGTTTGTTTAGTTTTGGAGTATCTTTGCCGCTTCTTGCATTTGTTCGATCCAACGGCTCCGGGCTTCATCGGGGATCGGCTCGCCCATTTTCATATACCGGATCATAAAGAACCCTTCCCGGTTAAGCAGGCTTAACACCAGTTCATGGTTCGTTCCCTGGCTTCCGGGCGTTTGCGTTTCGATAATTGAATGGCTTGCTCCCACCTCGAGCGCTTCGCCGAAATCGAGCTCCTGGTCCAAATAGATTGCCGTATGCTCATGGATATCCGAAGCCTCCATCGTCTCAAAGAAATCGACTGAGAACTTTTCCGTCGTCTGGTAGCTGAAAGTTTCTCGCTCTGGAAAATAGCCAATGAACTCGCTGCCTGCATAGGTATGGTATGTAGCCGGTTTCAGTCCGTCCTTGCGGAAGCGGGAAAGCAGCGGCTGGATTGCTCCGAAATACTGCGCGTTAGCCGGTACTACCGCGGCTTCTCCCGGCAGGATATCCCCGGCTCGATCCAAATACAGAACGCTGTACGGCGTATATTTGGTAATCCAAAAGCCGCGCTTCCCGCGAACTACTTTTACGTAGTAGCTGGTTATGTTGTTCAAAGTGGAGCTCTGCTCGTCTTCAGGATTTTTACAGGTGTAAAGATGTTTTCTAGTATACGTAAAACCGGCCTCCTCCTCCGAGCTATCGATCTTCTCGAAGTGGAGGATTTCCGAGGTGATTTGGTAGATTTGAAAATTCATTTGTAATTGAACATGACGCGTTAATGACATTCCCCGCTGATCCGGATGAAAACTATCATTCAGCTTGAGCTCGTCTTGCTCCATGTAGGCGTCCTCCAAACGGCGAATAAAGCGGAGAAGTTCCTCCTCGGATGCGGGGGATTTCTTTTTGAAAAAGAACATACTTCACCTTCCCGATTAAATACTTTTGCTTAATAAGTAAGTGAGTTTATCACGATTCCGCTTATTGATGTATTGTTTCTCGACCATCATCCCGATCTTTTCCGCCACGCGTCTGGAGGCATGATGGTCCACGGCCATGTTGGCGCAGATCCGGGTCATTCCCAATTGCCGAAACCCGTAATCGAGGCAGGCGGCAGCCGCTTCCGTTCCCAGGTTCTGGCCCCAATAGCTGTCGGACAAAATATACCCGAGATCATTTTCCATCTGCCCGTCCAATTCGGCCCGCATAAATCCGACGTCACCGATGATTCGGCCTGTTTCCTTCAGCACCATGGCCCATCTCCCAAACCCCAAAGTTCGATTGGCTTCAAAGCTTCGCTGCAGCCAGGCTTCTGCCTGTTCCCTTGTAAAAGGGGCCGGCCAGAATTTCATCGTTTCGGCGTCGCCAAGAATCGCGGCCAGTTCTTCCAGGTCCTCCTCCTTGTACCGCCTGATCAACAGCCTGTCCGTTTCCAGGACCAGCAAATTCTCTTCCATGCGTCTACTTCCTTTCTTCGGTTAAGTCCCATTCCTTATAAAATTGAATTAGGAACTGCTCCATAAATTGATGCCGCTCTTCCGCCAGCTTTTTGGCGTGAGCGGTATTTAACAGGTCTTTTAACTTCAACAGCTTTTCGTAAAAGTGATAGATGGCCGATTTATCGCTCGACCGGTAATCCGTTCCGCTGAAATCCTGTCCGGGCAGATGAATGGGCCTTCCCTTGGCCCCCGAATAAACGAAGGTCCGGGCAATGCCGATCGCCCCGATCGCATCCAGCCGATCCGCGTCTTGAACCACTTTCCCTTCCAATGTATCCATCGGCGGATTCTTTCCTCCGTTAAACGACATGGTCGAGATGATGGACAGCACTTTTTGCTTCACGTCCTCCGCGGCCCCCTGATCGCTCAGCCAACCGCGAACCTTGTCCAACCCCGCTTCTTTCGATTCGTTCAGCTTCTCGTCCGCAATATCGTGGAGCAGCGCGGCGAGCTCGCAGATAAACGGGTCGGCCCCTGCCCGGTCAGCCAGCAGCACGGCGAGTCTTCGGACACGCTCGATGTGCCACCAATCATGTCCGCTCGGCTCGTGTTCCAGCTCTTTTTTTACAAAGACTTCAGCCGCCTGGATGAGATCTCCCTTATCCGTCAGCCTCTTTTCATAGCAAAGACTTGAAGGGCATCCGATATATTCCCCGTACGGCTCAATGGGGACGAACCCGTGCTTCTCATAGAAGCGCACGGCTTCAACCTGATCGGCTCCCGTCTCCAGCTTCATGGACGTAAACGATTGTGCGCGGGCCCGCCGCTCCAATTCCCCCAGAATCAGACCGGCGACGCCTTGATTCCTGCAGGATTCGTCGACAAAAAACCTTTTGATTTCCACGCTCGACTCATCCACTTTTTTTATAGCTCCGCATCCCACCGCTTTCCCTTGAGTATAGGCTACGATGAATTGAATTTCATGAACGTAAGGATCATTGAAATCGACCGTAAACACTTCCTCCGGGGGATAAAGTTTAAACAGATACTCGTCCAATCGGGCGATAAGCGCTTTTAGGTCCGCATGATGGGGCGGAACCTGAATGAGTTCGACTTGAGGCATAATCCTTCTCCTCTCCCGGAATTCGAAATAGAATTCGAAATCTTCATAGATGTTTCAGACGCCAAGTGACCGCCCTCACAAGCCGGATTCATCAGTCAGTTAAAATTTAATTATAGATCGTTTATATAGGATGAGAGTGAGGAATGAAAATATGAAATCCAAATATATTCCAAAACAGCACGGCGCCTGGGCTATGCTGATTATACCATTTTTGCTCGGCATGTTCGCCTCCAGGCCGGGTCGGCTTCACATCCTGCTGTTTGCCGGTTGGCTGCTCGTGTATCTGTTCACCTTTCCGCTGCTGCAATGGATTCGCACGAGGAAAACAAGCCTTTACGGTAAACCGATGTTGCTGTACGGCGGTTTGTTGATCCCGGTAGCGGCGGCATTGCTCGTTCTTGATCCGGTGCTGTTGTTCTGGATTCCCTTATTTCTCCCCTTGTTTCTGGTTAACGGCTATTTTGCCCGGCGCAACCGGGAACGGGCGTTTCTGAACGATCTCGCGGCGGTGATGCAGTTTAGCCTGATTCTGTTCGTCGCTTACCAAATGGGCGGCGGGAAGGACTGGCGATTCGCAGGGAGCTTGTTTCTGTTAAATATTCTGTATTTTACCGGAACCATTTTTTATGTCAAAACGATTATCCGTGAGAAAAACAACCCGTTGTTCTACAAGCTATCCGTAGGTTATCATATCGCTTCCCTGGCGATTTGCGCGGTGAGGTTCCCCGCCGCGCTGCTGATTCCGATGACCGTTCTGCTGCTGCGGGCCGTATGGCTTCCGAAAACAAAAATAACCGTGAAGCAGAGCGGCATGCTGGAAATCGCCTTTTCGCTCCTGTTCACCGTCTGCGCCTTGGTCATCTTGTAGCCGATGATAAATAAAAGGTCCCTAAAACGCGTTTTCGCGAATTTAGGAACCTTTTTTGCAAAAGAAGCGAACATTAGCCTCCGATATAAGACATCCCGATTTTTTTTCGGTTTCTTGCGGTAAATTCGGTCCGCTCATCGGAATAACGGTCGGTCCGCTTCTCCCATACCGCGCGTATGGCTGCCGCCAGGTCCGCGTCGTCTGCGCCTTCGCGCAGGAGTTTCCTCAGGTCAAAGCCTTCGGACGCGAACAAACAAGTAAACAGCTTGCCTTCCGACGATAGCCGGGCTCTCGTGCAGGACGAGCAGAACGATTCGGAAACCGAGGTGATGAAACCAAGCTTCGCGGTACTTCCACTATAACGGTAATACTTGGCCACTTCACCGAAATAGGAAGGCTCGACGGGTTTAAGATCATAAGCCTCGCCCAGCATCCGCAGCATTTCCGCTTTCGGGGTGACCTTCTCAAAACTCCAACCGTTATCGTTGCCGACATCCATATATTCGATCAGGCGCAGCGTGATGTTGCGATCCTTAAAATACTCGGCCATCGGAATGATTTCCCGATCGTTCATTCCTTTTTGCACGACCATGTTTACCTTGATTTCATAGCCTAACTTGCCGGCAAAATCGATATTCTCGAGAATCCGTTCGGGGCGGATGCCTCTCCCGTTCATCGTGCCGAAGATCCCGGGGTCCAGCGCGTCCAGGCTGATATTCAGCCTCCGCAGCCCCGCTTCGTACAGCTCCTCGCAGTATTGGTGCAGGAGCAATCCGTTGGTCGTCATGGCGATGTCCTCGACGCCGCCGATGCGTCGAAGCTGCCGGATCAGCCCGCCAAGCCCGCGCCGGAGCAGGGGTTCCCCGCCGGTCAAGCGGATCTTTTTGACTCCGAAGGTCACAAAGATTCTCACGAGCCGTTCGATTTCCTCAAACGAGAGCAGCTCGCTTTTCGGCAGAAACGGGTAATCCTCCCCATATTTCTCAATGGGCATACAGTAGGTACAGCGGAAATTGCAGCGATCCGTCACGGAAATCCGCAAGTCGCGCAGGGGTCTATGAAGTTGATCTTGCAACGGGTTTTCCATGATCCGTCATCCTCCAATCAGCCGCTCTTCCTCCGGCTTTCCGCAAGCTCCGAAAAAGTTCCCACATATCGGATATCTTCTCCGGTCTCATCTTTTATAGCACTTATGTTTAACCATTGTAAATAGACTTCGCCATTTTTCCGGCGATTCCAGATTTCACCCTGCCACATCCCGGTTTGCTTGATGCTCTTCCACATCTTTTGATAAAAATCCGCCTGCTGCCGGTCCGTTCTCAGGATGTTCGGCTTCTTCCCGATCGCTTCGTCTTCCTCAAAGCCGGTCAGTGCGGTAAATGCCGGGTTCACCGCCGTGATAATTCCCTTCGCATCGGTGACCAAGATCCCTTGATTGGTCTTTTTGAACACTTCCGAGGATAGGCTCAGCTTGTTTTGATATACCATCCAAATCACCAGAATCAGACTCGCCAACGCAATTTGGGACAACAGCATAAATCCGATAGAATATTGACCGGTCATGGAATGAATCGCCGACAACAGCAGCGGCGGGAAGAATCCGCCAAGCCCCCCCATCATGGAAACGATCCCGTTGACGATCCCGGCCTGTTTGTTGAAATATTGCGGGACCAGTTTAAAAATAACACCGTTCCCGGTGCCAGCGCTGACCGCAATGGCCAAGCTTCCGAACGTGTAAAGCGCGATGGTCGGCGAGAAAGCCAAAACAATCGCTGCTCCCGTGAACGCGGCGAACACGCCGATCAGCAAATATAGCGCGTTAAAACGGTCCGCCAACCAGCCGCCGACCGGACGCATAAAGGTGGCGAGCGCGATGAAGCCTGCGGTGCGCATGCCCGCGTCCACTTTGGTCAGGTCAAAATTCGTGACCAGGAAATTCGGCAGGTACACCGTAAAAGCTACGAAAGAGCCGAAAGTGATAAAATACAGCAAGGAGAAGAGCCAGAGCTTTTCGTTCTTGTAAACGCCTTTGATCTGCACGGATAGAGATGTTTTGACTTTCGTTTCCTTCCGGTCGCCGAACAGAAAGTTCAAGGCCGCAAACACAAGCAGCAGTACAAGATAGAACTTAACGGTCGCGGACCAGCCGAAACGGTCGGCCACAAGCGGTGCGGCAAAGGTGCTGACCGCGGTACCCATATTCCCTAGCCCGTAGATCCCGTTGACCAGGCCGTGCCGTTCTTTCGGATAATATTTTGGCAGTGAGGTAACCCCTACCGAGAAAACCGAACCGCCGATACCGAGGAACAGGCCTCCTATAATTAAAGCCGAATAGGAAGTCGCTTCACTAATGAAGTAAACCGGAACCAGCAGCAGGATGAAACTGATCAGAAATACGATCCGCGCCCCGAAAATATTGGTGTAATACCCGACCGGGATGCGCAGGACCGATCCCAACACGACGGGAATCGCCGTGATGATGGCGACTTTGTCCGCCGGAATGGCGATGTCTTCCCTCATATAAGGAAGCAGCGAAGAAATAATGACCCAGACCGCAAAGCCTACTATAAGGTTCAAGGTTTGCAGCGGCAATTGAGCTTTTTTAATCATATCGATCACCTTTCGCTTAAACTGAAATGAAGCCGGATGAATTTCCCCTGCACGTATTGTAGCGCAGAAAAATCGCCTCCTTTAATAGGGAACTCCCCTAATCAGGAAGGTAAAAACCCTATGGGCGGGGTTTTGACACACAAAAGCCCAAAATCATCAAGGGATGATCTTGGGCTTTTATAAGGGAAATGTCCAGTCAAACCTAAAAATCAAGCAATTTCTTCTTCAAAGCGTATTCCACCAGTTCCGGCCTGGTTTTCAAGTTCAATTTGTCCATCAGTTTGGCTTTATGGGCTTCTACGGTTTTTACGGAAATATGAAGCATTTCCGCGATTTCTTTGTTGCCGTATCCCTTGGCCACGAGAGGGAGAATCTCGATTTCCCGCGTGGACAGCACCTGGTAGGGGTTGCTTTCATCCACGCCGTGGTCCTTGTTAATGAACTCCCGGACCAGCGAGGTGGCGAGCTTGGGATGAATGTAGGTCCCCCCTTGATGGACCATACGGATCGCCGTAACGAGCTGCTCATCCGGTGAATTTTTGAGAACATAGCCCCTCGCTCCGTTCTTGAGCACATGGAACAAATATTCTTCATCATCATACATGGTCAAGATGAGGATCTTCGTATCCGGGAAGTCCTCATTGATTTTGCCTGTGGCGATCAAGCCGCTCTCTCCGGGAGGCATGCTCAGATCCATCAGCAGTATGTCCGGCCGATGCTTGGCGACCATCTGATAAGCCTCGATTCCGTCCGCCGCCGTGGCGACAACCTCCATGTCCTCTTGAAAATTGATGATCATTTCAAAACCGCTTCTAACGACCGCGTGGTCATCCGCAATGACGATTCTCATTTCTCTTCCCCCCGACCATAGCTTTTCCCGGGATCTCCCGATGCCGGAGCCGCAGCGGCCTTACCCGTAGGGATCCGCAGATGAACGGCGGTGCCTTTGCCGGGCTCGGAAGTGATCGTTAACTCCCCGTTCACCAGCTCGGTCCGCTCTTTCATCCCGTATAGGCCCAGGCCGGTCCCTTTCGGATCCCGGGCATTGACGTCAAACCCGCAGCCTTCGTCCCGGACGATCAACTCGAGGCCGTCTTCCCGCTCAAACAGCCGCACGGCGATCTCGTCCACATCCGCATATTTTAGCGCGTTCAATACGGATTCCTGGCAGATGCGGTATACGACCGTTTCAATTTCGCTGTTAAACCGGGTTCCGTTCAATTCCGCCGTGAAACGCACGAGAACGCCGTAATTCTTCTCGATCCATTTGAAGTGGGAGCGGAAGGCCGCCTCCAAACCCAAATCATCCAGGGACGCGGGACGGAGTTCGACCGACAGATTGCGGATTTGATCCAGCAAGCGGGTCAAGGAAGCTTCCGTTTGCTGGATCTTCTGCAAGGCTTCGTCCTGCACGTTCAAGTATTTGAGAACCCGGAGATCCACCAGGGAACTGATCAGCTCCTGTGCTACGCTGTCGTGCAGTTCGCGGGAAATCCGCTTGCGCTCGTCCTCCTGGGCTTTAATGATGCTTTTCGTCATCGTATTCCGGTTCAAACTGTCTTGCGTCATGAGCGGGCGGGTCAAATCCCGGAGCATCAGCACCCGGATACCCGACTCTTCCTCAATGGGGAAAAAACTGGCCGAGAACGGCAGCAGCCCTCGCTCCTTCGTCTCCAGAAACAGCTGAAACGAGGCAAAATCACGGGCCGGAGAGGACAGATAGCAGTTGAGGCAGGACATCAGTTCCTCTTCGCTCGTATAGCCGCGGCAGGTAAAACAGAAGGCGTTGTTGCCTCCGGAAGAAAGCCGGCTCAGCAGCTTCGGGTCAAACAAGCGCTCGGCAGCCGGATTTATCGCGATTATATGGTTAGCGGCGTCAAAGAACAGGACGGCTTCCGGGCTGTTGCGGTACAGGTTCCACAGCAGGTCGGATGAAATTCCAGAGGTTTGCGGAGTCATAACACGGACATCTCCTTGACTTCAAAATCACCGAACTCGCCTCGGAGCTGCGCATGTAACATCCGCAGCCCTTCTCTCGTAAAACGACTGTTCTCCCGGTAACCCGCAAGCAGAATGCCCTCCACCCGCTCAAACCGGTACAAGGGAATCGCGGCGACACTGGTTAACCGTTCGGAAATCAGAATCGGATAATTGAACAGGTCGCCCGAATTCAGTTCATCCGCAACATCTTCAACCAGCATCGGTTTCCCCGTTTTATATACGATTCCGGCGATTCCTTTGCCCGACTGAAGCACAATCCGTTTGTACCGGTTGTTCAAATTACCGGAGGCATACTGCCATGTTAAAACGAAACCATCCGCCTCGGACTGGGCGAAAGCCAGCGAAACGAAATCATAGCCCATCTTCTCTCTCAATTGATCGAGGATCGTTTGGTATTGACCGGAACTCTGGTGCATAGCTCTATCTCCCTAACATTATTCCTGTACATTTCTGAACGACTTAGCGACGTACGCTCTGCTGACGATGTTTCCTATAAAGGATATAGCTTCTGCGTACATAATTCAAGGGTACGCTCCAGACATGAACCAGTCGGCTGAACGGCCAGAACGCGAAGATCAGGAAGCCGGCCACCACATGCATCTTGAACGAAAGCGGAACCTCGCTCATCAGAGAGGCGTCCGGTTGGAACAGGAACAGATTGCGGAACCAGACGGAGATCGTCTCCCGGTAATCAAACTCCGGCTGCACATTCGTAGTCACCAAGGTGGAGAACACGCCCATAAATACGATAAACAGCAGCATGACGTTAACGATCAGATCCGAGGTGGTACTGAGCTGACGGATCGTACGTTTGGTTAGGCGGCGCGTGGTCAGGAGCAGCATCCCCGCCAAGGTGATCACTCCGAAAAGTCCGCCGATGTAAACCGCTCCGATATGGTACACATGCTCGTTGACGCCCATGGACTCCATCCATTCCTTAGGAATCCCCAGACCGGCGATATGGCCCATAATGACGGGGAGGATACCGATGTGAAACAGGAGGCTGCCCACCATCAGCTGCTTTTTCTCGATAAACTCACTTGATTTGGCCGTCCAGTGAAACTGATCGTACCGGAATCGAAAAATATGACCCACCACAAAAACCGCGACGCATAAATAAGGAAAGATGACCCAGACGAAATGATCCAGCCAGTTCATGATTCCAGCGCCTCCTTCCGCAAACAGCATTTAAACGTTTCCCTTAACGCCTTCACCAGGAAAAAATAAGGGCTTTCGATCTTCTCCAGCGCGTTCATCAGGGAATACGTGCCGTCCTCCAAAACACTGAGCAGCGTACTTACGCCGAGTTCGGCTTTCTCTTGGCCCACCCATTCCGCGGCATAAAGAAACTCGCACATCAGGGGCAAGTAGTCCGGAAGCTCGCTGTCCGCCATTTCGAGCCCGAACGTCTCATAGATGGCTTTCAGGGCGGATAGCATATTTCCCCGCTCGCGAGAATCTTCGAATTTAAAATAAGTCATGTACAAGGTCGTGCTTCTCTGAAAATCGAATGTTTGCACATAGCTCTCTTCAATCTCTTCCATACTAAGCAGCTCCATTTGTTCCCGGTACGTGTTCAGCAGCTGGGCGACGGGCGGGGGAACGTCCCCGTCCATCGTCAGATTCTGCATGCTGCGTTTCTCGGGATAAGCCAGTTGCCGGGCAAAAAAGCCAAAGGCTTCTTTATAGTCGTTTAACTTGACCAGATCAATCACGCCAGATCCCCCCGTAGAAGTTCTCCTCGTACAGCTCCTTGCCGCTCTTGCTTTCCGTCCGCGGCGATGCCGGTCCGCATCCGTCGCAGTTCATGCCGCCGAACCCTTCCATCCCTTGCGCACGGAAAGGATCCATGTAACCTTCCTTGTGCGATGTCGGAATAACGAATCGGTCCTCGTACTTGGCGATCGCGAGCAGCCGGTACATCTCCTCGATTTGCCGGGCGTTCAAGCCCACGCGGGCCAAACGGTTTTCGTCCAAAGGCTGCTTGGAGAATTCCGCCCGTTTGTAGGAGCGCATCATCGCCATCCGCTGGAGGGCCTCCTTGACGACTTCGGTGTCTCCGGCGGTCAGCATATTGGCCAAATACTGAATCGGCGTTCTCATTTCCTCGATGGCCGGGAAGATCAGGTCCGGATTCTGGATCGAATCCTTGCCTTCGAAATGGCTCATGATCGGGCTGAGCGGCGGCACATACCATACCATCGGCAGCGTCCGGTATTCCGGATGCAGCGGGAACGCCAGCTTGTACTCGATCGCCAATTTGTACACCGGCGAATTTTGCGCCGCTTCGATCCACTCTTCGGCGAGCCCGTCTTTACGCGCTTGCTCGATAACTTTCGGATCGTGCGGGTCCAGGAATAAATCGCACTGCGCCCGGTACAGATCCTTCTCGTCCGGCATGGACGCCGCATCCTGTACGCGGTCGGCGTCATACAGCAGGACGCCGAGGT
This sequence comes from Paenibacillus sp. alder61, assembly GCF_020179875.1. Taxonomy (NCBI): domain Bacteria; kingdom Bacillati; phylum Bacillota; class Bacilli; order Caryophanales; family Paenibacillaceae; genus Paenibacillus; species Paenibacillus sp. alder61. The sequence continues at coordinate 60,797 of NZ_JAIUDG010000022.1, read as the reverse complement.
AGCGAATGCGCCCGGTGCAAGTTTCCGAGCATACCGTCGGCAGTCCGGCTTCGATCCGCGGGAAGCAGAAGGTACACTTTTCCGCCTTGTTGGTCTTCCAGTTGAAATACACCTTTTTGTACGGACATCCCGTCATGCAGTAGCGCCAGCCCCGGCAGGCTTCCTGGTCGACAAGCACGATGCCGTCCTCATCCCGTTTGTACATGGCGCCCGACGGGCACGAAGCCACACAGCTCGGGTTCAGGCAGTGCTCGCATAGACGAGGCAGATACATCATAAACGATTGCTCAAAGTTGAATTTAATCTCTTCTTCGATCTTCTCGATATTGGGATCCTTCGGGCCGGTAATATGGCCTCCGGCGAGATCGTCCTCCCAGTTGGGCCCCCAGTCGAGATCCATCGTCTCCCCGCTCACCGCGGATTTCGGACGGGCCACCGGCTGATGCTTCTTCTCGCCCGAGTTCGTCAATTTGGCATAGTCATAGGTCCAGGGCTCGTAGTAGTCCTTCATTTCCGGCATATCGGGATTGTAAAAGATTTTCCCCAGCGCGATTTTGGACAGTTTGCTGCCGGATTTCAGCTCCAGCTTGCCTTTACGCAGGGTCCATCCTCCCTTGTACTTCTCCTGGTCCTCCCAACGCTTCGGATAGCCGATCCCCGGCTTGGTCTCTACGTTGTTGAACCACATGTACTCCGCACCTTCCCGGTTCGTCCAGGTGCTTTTGCAAGTCACGCTGCAGGTATGGCAGCCGATGCATTTGTCCAGGTTCATCACCATGGCGATTTGCGCTTTAATCTTCAAGCCAGTCGACCTCCTTCATTTTGCGAACGGCCACGTATACGTCCCGCTGGTTGCCGATCGGTCCGTAGTAGTTGAAGCCGTAACTGAGCTGCGCGTAGCCGCCGACGAGCTGCGTCGGCTTGAGATGAATCCGCGTCGGCGCATTGTGGCTGCCGCCCCGCTCGTTCGTGATCGATGAGCCCGGAACGTTGATATGTTTGTCCTGGGCATGATACATGAACATCGTGCCTTTCGGCATCCGGTGGCTCACGACGGCCCGGGCCGTTACGACCCCGTTGCGGTTGTAAACTTCCAACCAGTCGTTATCGCCGATCTGGTGCGCTTCCGCGTCTTCCCGGCTGATCCAGACCGTCGGACCGCCGCGGAACAACGTCAGCATGTGCTGGTTATCTTGATAGGTGCTGTGAATGTTCCATTTGCCGTGCGGCGTCAAATATCTCAGCACCAGCGTATCTTTGCCTCCGGTCACCTGTTTGTCGCGGGGGCCGAACACCATCGGCGGCAAAGTCGGCTTATAAACCGGCAGCGATTCGCCATACTGGATGAAGATCTCGTGATCCAGATAAAAATGCTGGCGTCCCGTCAGCGTGCGGAACGGCACGAGACGTTCGATATTCGTCGTAAACGGCGAATATCTGCGGCCCGATTTGTTGGAGCCGCTGAACACCGGCGTTGGAATTACTTCCCGCGGCTGCGCGGTGATGCCGGCGAACGTAATCTTCTCGGCCGCCCGGTCCGCGGAGATGTCTTTCAGCTGCACGCCCGTGTCCTGCTCGGCGGCTTCCCAGGCCCGCTGCGAAACCCGGCCGTTCGTCGCTGACGAAATATGCAGCACCGCGTTCGCCGCGTGTCTGGCCGTATGCAGCTTCGGCCGGCCGTTTTTGATCGTTTCGTCAAAATACGTGCCGTTGATTTTCTTCAATTCCTCGTACTCTTCCTTCACGGAGAAGGAAACGCCGTGCGCTCCGACCTTGCCGTTCTCCAGGTTTGGTCCGAGGGTGACGTATTTATTGTAAATTTGCGTATAATCGCGCTCGACCACCGTAAAGCCCGGCATCGTTTTGCCGAGGACCGGTTCGACCTCGCCCTTCCTCCAGTCCTTCACCAAGCCGTACGGCTGGGCGATTTCAGCCTGGGAATCGTGTCCCAGCGGAGAAGTGACGATATCCTTGTAAACCCCCGGCAGATGGGTCTTGGCCATCTCCGAGAACGTATAGGCCAGCGCCCGGTAAATATCCCAATCGGATCTCGATTCCCATAACGGGTCGATCGCCGGATTGAACGGATGCACGAACGGATGCATATCCGTCGACGATAAATCGACCTTCTCATACCAGGTAGCCGCCGGAAGGACGACGTCCGCGTACATCGGAGTGGCGGTCATCCGGAAATCCAGTGCGACGAGCAAGTCGAGCTTGCCCTCCACTTCATCACGCCAAACGATTTCCTGCGGCTTCTCCTCTTCGTTCGGCGTGGACAACAGTCCGTTGCTCGTGCCGAGCAGATGCTTCATGAAGAACTCCTGCCCTTTGGCGGAGCTGGAGATCAGGTTCGACCGCCAAACGAACAGCGTGCGCGGGAAGTTCTCCGGCGCATCCGGGTCCTCGACGGCGAACTTCGTTTCGCCCGATACGACCTGCTCATAGGCATGCCGGATAATATCGGCATTATCCGTGAGCCCTTTGGCCGCGGCCTCTTCGGCGAAGGCCAGGCTGCTCTTGTTGAACTGCGGATAGGACGGCAGCCAGCCGAGCCTTGCGGCCAGGACGTTGTAATCCGCGGGATGGGTATAGTCGATCGGCCCGCCGGTCGGTGATTTCAGCGACGCGTTGCTCATCTCTTCGTATTTCCACTGATCCGTGGCGAAATAGAAGAACGATGTCGCGTTCTGCAGCCGAGGCGGCGCCTGCCAGTCCCGGGCGAACGCGATCGAGGACCAGCCTTCGATCGGCCGGCATTTCTCCTGGCCGACATAGTGGGCCCAGCCGCCCCCGTTGACCCCTTGGGACGCGGTCAAAATGACCAGGTTTAAGATCGACCGGTAAATCGTGTCGCTGTTAAACCAGTGATTGATCCCGGCGCCCATGATGATCATGGATCGGCCGCCGGTGTCCAAGGAGTTCTGGGCGAATTCGCGGGCGATCTGCACAACCAGCGACGCCTTGACGCCCGTAATCCGCTCCTGCCATGCCGGTGTATAGTGGGAATCCGCATCTTCATATCCCGCCGCAGCCAGTCTGCAGCCGGGCCGGTTCACGCCGTACTGGCTGAGCATCAGATCGTACACGGTGGCGACCAAGCGGGTCGAGCCGTCGGCCAAGGTAACTTCCTTCACCGGAATCGTACGGTTGAACGTCCCGTTGCCGGCGTGGTCAAAGAACGGGAAGACGATTTCCGTCCATTCCGCCCCGTGCGTCTCAACGGACAAGGCCGGTTCGATCTTCGTGCCGTCCCCGCGCTCCAGGATCAGATTCCACTTCACTTCTTTTTCCCAGCGCTGGCCCATCGTTCCGTTCGGCACCAGAATTTCATCAGCCGCTTCGTCCAAAATGACGGGTTTCCACTCCGCATGCTCCGAGGTATCGCCCAGATCGCTCGCCCGCAGGAAGCGCCCGGCTTTATACTTGTCTTCGTGCGGCTCCAACATAATCAGGAACGGCATATCCGTGTACTGCTTGGCATAGTTCAGGAACATCGGCTCCTGGCGCCGCACATAAAATTCGTCCAGGATGACGTGCGTCATCGCCTGTGCCAACGCGGCATCCGTCCCCGGATGCGGGGCCAGCCAGTTGTCGGCGAATTTGACGTTCTCCGCATGGTCTGGGGCGACGGAGACGACCTTCGTCCCTTTATAACGGACTTCCGTCATAAAGTGGACATCCGGCGTCCGCGTTAAGGGGACATTCGAGCCCCACATCATCAGGTAGCCGGAGTTGTACCAATCCGACGATTCCGGCACATCGGTCTGCTCGCCCCAAATTTGCGGCGATGCCGGCGGAAGGTCCGCATACCAGTCATAGAAGCTGAGCATCTCTCCGCCAAGCAGGGAAATGAAGCGCGCGCCCGAGGCGTAGCTGATCATCGACATGGCCGGGATCGGCGTAAAGCCGGCGATGCGGTCGGGGCCGTATTTTTTGATGGTATAGATCAATTGCGCGGAGATCAGTTCGGACGCCAAATCCCACGTGACCCGGACATGACCGCCCTTTCCGCGGGCTTGTTTGTACGATTTCGCCGTTTCCGGGTTCTCTACGATACTGGCCCAGGCTTTCACCGGGTCGCCGTGCTTGGCTAAAGCTTCCGTCCACAAACGCAGCAGACGTCCGCGCATATAAGGATATTTCACGCGGAGCGGGCTGTACTCGTACCAGGAGAACGAGGCGCCGCGCGGGCATCCGCGGGGTTCAAATTCCGGCATATCGGGACCGCAGGACGGGTAATCGATCTGCTGGTTTTCCCAGGTGATAATCCCGTTCTTCACAAAAACCTTCCAGCTACAGGATCCGGTGCAGTTCACGCCGTGCGTGGTGCGAACAACCTTGTCGTGCGACCAGCGGCCGCGGTACATGTTCTCCCATTCCCGGCTTTTTTCCTCAAGAATCGACCAATTTCCCGAATAGCTTTCCGTCGGTTTAAAAAATCTCAAGCCTGTTTTTCTTTTCATGTGAAGCGATCACTCCTTCGTCCAGAATGAATCATTTGGAGGGGAATCCATCAGCGTTCATTCTTCTAATCCCATTATGAAAGGGTTGCGCTTTGGTTCACATAAGGGAAATCCCTGATGATCCGGGTAAAAACCCTGTTCACAAAAACGACGCAAAAAAGCCTCGAAAAGAGTGATCTTTGTCGAGGCTTTTTGACCTGCTGTGTATAGGGAATTTACCCGGTCCACTAGGGACCGCTCCCGTCCCGGGCTACTCTGGGGCTGTTGCGGACCGTTTGAGGCCGCACGCCCCGCCGACGGATTTCTAACGGACGCAATAGCAGCTATTTCGCACTTTTGGGCCGATTTCGAAATCTAACGGACACAGTAGCCGCTATTTCGTGAACCCCCCGCCTTTTCGGGGGCGGAGGACGCAAATAGCGGCTATTAGTTCCGTTAGCATCCGATGCATAGGAAGCGCCGGGTTCGTTTGGGGACGTTTGGGGCCGCTCGGGGTGCTCTTGAGGCCGCGCTCCCCGCCGCCGGATTTCTAACGGACGCAATAGCAGCTATTTCGCACTTTTGGGCCGATTTCGAAGTCTAACGGACACAGTAGCCGCTATTTCGTGATATCCCCGCCTTTTCGGGGGCGGAGGACGCAAATAGCGGCTATTAGTTCCGTTAGATTCTCAGAATCGCCGTTTATCGCAAAATAGCCGCTATTAGTTCCGTTAGCATCCGTTGCATAGGGAGCGCCGGGGACGTTTGGGGCCGCTCGGGATGCTCTTGAGGCCGCACACCCCGCCGCCGGAATTCTAACGGACGCAGTAGCGGCTATTTCGCACTTTTGGGCCGATTTCGAGTCTAACGGACACAGTAGCCGCTATTTCGTGATATCCCCGGCGCTCGGCTCAAGAACAATAAGTGCACCAAAACACCCGTTCCGCCGGCACGGCTGAATCGGATGGCGTCAAATGAATAATCAGGTCGCACTCTTCCGTTCCGATGCGTTTGTCTTGATCCACGTCATAGAACTGAACGATCTCCACGCGATATCGGCCGTTTTCCAGTTCGATCCGGTATTGGGAACAGTTCCGGTCCGGGATTTCTTCGTCCTCAAATTGGGCGGCCATCGTCAAGCAATCGTAGTCCACCAAGTACAATGACCCTTCCGTTACTTCAAGGAAGCCTTCGGCCCGCCGGAGGTATGGTCCAGCCGGTGATTCCCCGTCCACCCGGACGTCAACCTTCCAGGAATGCTCAATGCCTTCCTCGGTCATCTGGCAAACCAGCAGATGCCCGTCCTTCATCTCGTCTCCGAAATGTCGTAACAGTCCTTCAAGTTCCCAATCTTCGTCCACAAACGACCGATACGTATCCGGATTGGCCATGCCGATAAAACTCGTATCGCCCGATTTCATATGAAACTTCATGAAAGGCCCTCCCCTTTTTAAATTTGACCCAAGGCATGAACAATCGCCTTTGCGATTTTGGAGTCCTTGTTCTGCTCCGCACATTTAAAATAGACGCTTCTCAAAAGATTTCGCACGTTCCCGCGAATAATGCTGTCTTCGGGATATTTTCCGATGGTGTTAAACTTCGTTACTTTATGCACCCAGGCTACTATCGGATCATCGCCCAAAAGACCTTTCTTGATGATCGTATTTACGACTTCCGCCATCCTTTCATCTTCACCATCGACAAAGTAATGCGTATTTACCTGGATTTTTTCGAGGATTAGTTCCATGATCGCAAGCTGATCGTTTCTCGTTATGCCTCGACATTTTACGAGGGTTTCGAAAGCATCGGAGGTATGAGCCACCGCATGTGCCCACCCCTTAGCCTCCACGTACCCTCTCAAATCGTTCTCCTCTCTAAAATAGCGGCAGAGCCGCTCAAAAACATGGCGAATATCTTCCTCGGATAAAAAGGGCCTGGAAAGATGGCATTCCAGGATAAGCGGAGATATCAACACCGAAAAGGAGCGGGTAAACACCGTGTCCTCATCCGAACTCCCCAGTCCAAGGAACAGGTGGTCCTCGTCAAGACTTGTATAGAGCATATTTTTCATCGTTTCCGGACTTAACACGTTTCTCTGGATCCAATGATAAAAAGTAAAATAGATAAGATCATCCCGTAGCTCGAAATCGATGGAGCCGATTTCACGCAGCATCTCCTCCACCAACCGCTCCGTGTCCGTTCCTTCGGGGATCTTATTGTCATGTTCTTTAATGTCTTGCAACAACTGCTTTAACTCCATGTCATCCTCCTATACCAACGGTAAAAAGACCGTTCGGCAACCTCTTCTCCTGAATCCAGGATTCCACCGTTTCATTGAAGAACATCGGTCTCGCTAATGGAAAGCCGTGTCCGAAGCCCATACCGATAACTCCCTGACTTCCTTGAAGGTTTATCAGGAGGTCTTTCGCCGAACGCATCATGATTTTCTTCTCCCCTTGTCCTACGGTAATCAACACTTTGGCACGCGTCTGCTTAAAGCTGTCCGGAATGGCGAAAGACATATTCTCTTTGAGTATTTCCGTAAGCAATTCCGGTCCGATCTTTAGAGAATCCTCGTAGTACTGTTCAAACATGTCTTTGTCTATGTATAGCTGCTTGGCCTGGAGTTTGGCAAATGCCCGGTACCGCAGCAAACCGTGCGTCATTCTCACGGAGGTTCCAATCCACGGCTGTATCCAAGTCAAGGGACGGTTAACGCGCTATTGATGACCGCGTAGTCGGCTAACCAGGGATCGAGACTTAGCATTTTGACGATAACTTGGGTGCCGAGTGAAAATCCAACCAATGTGATGGGGGCCCCGTTTTGATTTGATTTTATCAAGGATAGGATTTCCTCGGCGCTTTGGGACATGCTGAACGTCCGGCTTTCGCTTTCGCCGTGCCCGGGCAAATCCGGCACTAAACAGCGGTAGTCACGAAAGAAGAACTCCACCTGTTTCTCCCACATCCAGCCGCCGACGCCCCCGCCATGCAGAAATACCAGCAGCGGTGCCCGACTTGGTCCGACATCTCTATAGAACAACCCTAAGGTAATCACCTCCCGGATCTTTTGAGAATGAGGTACAAGCCATAACCAAGAAGGAAGCCGAGCGTGTTTAATATAAAATCATCGATGTCCCAGCTTCCCCTTTTGGTGAGTAACTGTAAAGACTCCAGCACGAAGACGCCACTTAAAAATAGGCACAACGATTTAAGTAGCAGTCTCCCCTCCTTCAGAAAGAGAGGAAGCAGCACCCCGTAGGGCACAAAAACCCCGACATTACCAACCAAGTTCATCATCCACACTTTAGGACTAAAATGGTCTACCTGCAAAAACTGACGAATGGTACATAAGGGCTTTAAGTTAAATAAATAACCGGGCTGGGGCTCTCTACCGAATCCGAACAGCATCCAATAGCCGATCAGTAAAGTGTAGCCCGTTATAACCAGAAAAACGACTCTTCTCATGGAGCGCTAGGTCTGTATTTATTGTATCGCTGAAGTTCTTCGCGCTTTACGTCCGCAACTTCTTCAACCGTTCCGCCTTTCACGGAATAGCGGTGCAATTTGAATTGATCCGAAGGCTGTTCACTGATGGCGTCGATCACTTCACCGTCCGTACTCCACAAAATATAAGCTGTCGAAATATATGGGGCATCTTCCGCCAAATTCAGTGCGGTTTCTTTTTCAAAATCGTACGCTGCAATACTGCTGGAACTTGTATCGCCGTAGGCGTAAGCCAAAATGCTTCCATCCGGCGACCAGTTGTAGGCGTGGATCGTCTCAACTCCCTCGTTTTTCCCGGAGGCCAGCTGATTAAGATTTATTTGATCCCCGTTCTCCAGATTGAGAATGAGGATCTCATGGCCAACGTTGTTCTGAAAAAGATCCACGGCCAAAAATTTCCCGGTTACGGACAGAGCCATGGCTTCGACCGAGCTTGGTTCACGTTCCGGTTTAAGCGAATAGGTCTTCCCATTGGTTTTCACGCTCAATGCGTGCACTTCCTTCGGCGACTTCTCAATCACCAACTCGACATGGCCCGACATCCAGACTACCTTGCCCTCCTGCGCTTCCTGCTTGATTTCCAAATCAGGCTCGTAATAGGCCAAGCTATTTTCTACGGTCTCATTCGTGGCCGGATCGCTCTTCTCGCCCTGCTTCATCTCCGTTCCTGAAGAAGCCGGTTTTTCCTGCAGGCGATCTGCCGCTGTATTTCCTGCTCCTGGGGTATCCGTTTTTCCCGCTTCATGTCCGGCACACCCCGTCAAAGCCAGCAGCAAGAGCGCTGACGCGGTCACCCATCCTATTCCTCGGTTCATTAAAGCCACTCCCGTCTCATGTCAATTTATCATGTGAATTACACATAGTATTAACGCAAAAGGAAGGCGTTTTGTTCCATTCCAAAAATAAGCTTCCTGGATATATAAATATCCGTCTCTAGTGTGGCGTTCCGTTAACGGCAACAACCCCAATCCGTCAGGATTGAGGCTGTGGGTGTATGCCCCTAAAATGGAACTATCGAACGAAGCCGCGAAATTCAAGAACGCGTGCGCTCATCGTGCAGTGTAGTGAGCAGCATCAGTACCAGCCCTTGCCCGTATAACGTAGGAAAAACAGGAACCCGATTGTAATCATCAACCGAAGCGAGCACCGGGGTCCCCCCCGATACGCCCGACACCCTTCCGTCCGCGCCGATTTGCGCACTTACGCCTTCCGCCGCATTCAGCGCGCATTCGCGGAACGAATCGTCCAGCAACCCTTGGCTTATACCGTGGATTATACCGCAGGCGATACCGGCGCTTCCCGAGGTTTCCGGTACGTAATCTGGGCGGTCCAGCACGGTCGGCCACAGCCCGTCGTCGCGCTGTACCGCTCGTATCGCTTGCATCATCTCCCGGTAACGGGTTCCGATTTCTTGAGGAACTTCGCACAAACCCTGGATCTCCCGGTAAATCATGGGCGTTCCCAGCGCCATCCAGGCGTTTGCCCGGGTCCATCTCGCGGCCGACATGTGGGATTTTAAAGAACAGTTATATCCGTGGAAAAACAAGTTCGTTTCGACATCCTGCAGCAACCGGTAATGTACCAAAAGCTGACTTGCGGCTTCTTGCGCATAATGTTCGTCCCGGAACAAGCGGGCCGATCTTGCAAGAAACACGACCGCCATAAAAACGGTGTCGGCCCACACCTGCTCGCGGAACGCTTCGCTCTCGGTCACCGTATGCTCGAACGCGCTTTCTTTCGTCCGCGGGGCTCTTTCGATGAGCCAATCGGCGATCTTCATGGCCGTTTGCTTGTAAGATTCATCGGCGGTAACTCGGAACAGATCCGGATAGACCGCAAACGGCGCCACTGAATTAATCACCATGCTTCCACCATGAAACGGGGGCTCATTTTGATTGACCCAGCAGACGATTTCGTTCAGAACTTCACGGCGATCCGTCACCTTAAAATATTCCATCGCCGCTAGGATCGCCACGCCGGGATTCCAATCCCAACGGTGAATATTCATGGCCCAATCCCGCCATGGGTGGTCTCCCCACTCCTCCTCATGGCTGTGCATCATGTAACGGTATACCGGCTCAATTGAGGTCGCCAACTTAACTCCCCCCATCCCGCCGGCCTTTTCCTGCATTTGCAGCGGGATCTTTGATCGAAATTTCTACGACAGGTTCCTCGGCGGAACTCAACTGAATTTCCCGTGGGACCGCATCGACGGCTTTGATCTCCTGCAGAGAAACCTCCGCGTTTCCGCTGGTCAACGTACGGAAGCGGAACTTTGCCAGCGGAAGGTTTTCCTCTGCATCCTCAGGCAGCGATTTTCTAGTGGCCGCGATTTGGATTATTCCGGTTTCCGGATCGTTCTTGATCACCCAAGCCTGGAAAGATTCGGAGATTTCCACGCTGTTCTTGCCGGGTAGCTCAAGAAGATCCGGGTCGTAGACAAGTTCGAATTGGATGCCGAACAACCCCGGAACATCCTGGGTCTTGACGGATATGTCCACGAAGGAGCCTCGCTTCAACACGGCATCCTGGTCTTGCAAAAACAGTTCGATTTGGCTTTTCGTCCTTCCCTCGGCCTGAACAGGATTTGCGGCCAAGGCGAAACATGCCGACAACATCGCTAAACACGCCAGCCCGGTCTTCACTGCTCTCATACGGCTTCCTCCCAGGATCCCCTGCAACTTCCGTCATTATCGGCGAAGCCGCAGGGGAAATCATTATTAGGTTTATTCGGACTGCAGGATTTGAAGAGCTACGTAACTGAGATCCTCAATGTCGATGACGCCGTCCCGATTGACGTCGCATGCCGCCTTGTAGCCCTCGTCTCCGCTTCTCGCACCAAAAGCTTTCGCGACCAGCACCAAGTCGTCAATGCCAACCTTCCCATCCCCGTTGACGTCGGCCGCCAGGAGCAAGAGGGTCTTGTGAATCGGCGATTCAAGAATCGTCCGCTTCCCGGTGCTGTCGGAATAATCGGAGCCAGCCATCAGCGTTAATTCAAATTCATTCAACGGTTTCAGCCGATTGAAAACGAGCCTCAGCAATCGAGCATCGCCATCTACCCCCGATTCTCCGTCCAGGGCGGTTCGGGTCCCGACGATTCTCACCCTGTCCACTCTTTCTTGGAATGTCACGTAGGCATGTTCTCCGAACTCGTCATTGGCCTGGGCGCGGGTCAGCTTCAGTTTCTCCCGATCATAGTCCAGATCAAATACAAATCCATACAAGTCCGATGCCTGCGAAGCCTTCAGATCCACCACGACCTCTCCGTTCTGTCCGGGTGCCGCGCCTATGAATTCAAAGTCAAACGAAGTGGAGTCGCCGGGACCCGGAACCTCGTCTTCAATCGTTTGAACGCGCACTTGGTCGATCCACAGTTCCGAATTCCGGTTCATAAAGCCAACCGAACCGCCCGTGATGTCCGAAATCTGCTTCGTTTCCATAATCAGTCGGCCATTGATCGACAAGGAAATGACATCGCCTTCCCCGCGAATTTTATAATCGTTGTATTGGTTGAAATCGAAATCGGGAAGCTTGGCAGCAATCGAAACCGGCCCGGACAAATTGATAAAGCCTTGTTCGGAAGTATATTTCCAGAAGGAAACCTCGTTGGTGCGGGCGCTAAATTCAAAAAATGAATAAGCCTGCACGTTGGCGAACCGGACGAGGGCCCGCATTTGCTCGCCGGAACCGCCACCGGTTGTACCGACTGAGTACCTGGCTTTAAAAGAAAAATCATAATCCCGGTTCGTACGTTCGTAATCGGTCCACGCCGCGGATTTTGCCACTTTACGGACCGGATTTCCGTTAGTCGCCGTACTCGTTCCCTTCATCACCATCGAACCGACCGCAGGATCGTTCGCATGAGACCAGCTGCCAACGCTTCCGCCGCTGTCCCACTTCGTGACGATGTCGCCTTCGAAATCGTCCGCGAACAGCTGGCGCAGCGCTCCGGCCACCTCGATCGAACGATCGTATCGATTGTTGCTCTGATCCGGTTCCCGCCAATCCACGGCTCGGACCGAGACGGATAGCGAGTAGGTTCCTTCAGCTTCAAATTTCCAAGGTTCACTGGACACCGTAACTGTCTCGCCTGCGGCGAGCTTATCCGCATGGACGATCGTGGAAACGGGATTGCCGTTCAAGCTGAACACCACCTCAAAACCTCCCGGCGTATCGGACAAACCGGCGTTTCGAACCTTTGCCTTGAAGGTGACCTCTTGGCCGGCTTGAGGAGTATCCGGTACGGTTCCAACGCCGGTCACGGACATGTCAGGTTCCGCTTCCGGTGTATGGATGGTCCAATTGTCAAAATCATATTCGCTGGTCTCCCCGTCATGCATCAGCGTAAAGATTGGGCTTCCCACCTCCTGACGCATAAACGGATTGTCGATGAGCGGCCACGATGAATAATCGACGGGTTCCCCGTTAACGCTTCGTTCCCCGTTGAAGGTCAGGCTTAACGTATCCCCGGCAAGCGAATGATAGACGACAGCGGGATTCGCATTCTCCAACCCGGCGGCATCCACCTTCGTGCCGGCTTTGATGGCTTCCCTGAAGCGGGCGAGTTCGCTAGTCCGCCGTTCGTCCGCCGTCATGCTGTCATCCCCGGCTTCGGCGTAGTCCCCCGGTTTGGCCGTCTCCACGATCACCGCATTCTTCAGGCCTTCGCTGCGAAGGACGGGGATGACCAGCGGCCCGACCGACTCTTCGGCCCAGCTGTAAGGCTTGATGATTTTGACCGCCAGCAGCACGTTGCCTTCATGCGCAAAGATCCAGCCGCTTGAATCTTCCACCGTCTCGATGACGCCGGACGGCAGCGGCCCGGCGATATACGGCTTCGGATCGCTCGCCGGAATATGGGTCACGGTCAGCAGCGTTCCCCCATGTTGAAGCACCTGCTCGTATGGCGTGGCTCCCGACTGCAAGGCGCCGTTTTTCGGATGAGATACATAAAAAGTGCTGAAAGCGTCCTCCGATTTCCATCTGACGAACCACCGTCGCAACTGATCCGACCATCCTAAGGTGCCGTAACCGTCAAATTGGCTTGCCACGCCGTAATGTTCATCGATGTAGGTGGTCTTTCGGTACCCGTGCGGCCAGTTCAGTTTGCTCGATGGATACTGATCATGACTTTCAAGATTCGTATAAGGCTCGCTCCGTTCAAGCGCCGCCGCTCGAATCCATTCCGGCACACGGTAAGATGAGACAGCCGCAATTACGGAATACATCCCTTCCGGATAATTGAGTTCATTATTAAGAAGACGCGGCCGCTCTTCTCCGCCAAGATACAACCAGGCCATAGTCGTTCCGGCGGCGCCGAGTTTGGGGCTCATCCCCATATAATCGCGAACCGTGGAAGATACCCAATATCCGTCAACCCATTCCGCGGCCGTATTGGCGATCATCCAGTCCAGCGCCATTTTGGCCTTTTGCTTCATTTGCGGATCGTCGGCCAGATCATGCAGCATTAACAAACATTCGACGTAAAGCGCCCAGTACGTCGTGGAGTCGTATTCCTTCATGCCGTACTTGACGAACCGCTCCAGCATTTCGCCGATGTCGCGTTCGGCGAACGCCTTCGTCGCTTGCGCCTGGCTCCAATCCGGCCAGGTCTGGGCTACCAGATAGCCGGCCGTCCGGAATTTGAGAAAGTGATTCTCCGTACTGCCATTATTGGAGTAGTCTGCGGCAAGCATATTGGCTTTTACCTTCTCTCTGAGCGATTCCGGATACAGATGGCCGTATTTCAAATAACTGTCGATGTTGGCCGTGTAAAAAAACATGGACGCACCGGCGGGGTTATTGTTAATACTGGATATATATTCCAAGCCCTGTTCGACATCAACGCCGAGCGCAAACCTCGCCTGGGCGTGGAAAACGGCTTCCTTCACCCACAGCGTCCGGTCCGTCTGCGTAGGTTCGCTCGTGGCGAGAGTTTGCAGAATATACTCTGCCCGTTCTTCAAACTCGGTCCGCTCCGCAGCCGGCTGCCGCACGGCAAAATAGTCCACTTTCGCATTGTTCCGGTTGTCCGTTTCCTGAACCTCCGCGCTCACCTCGGCTTGTAAGGCGTAAGTGCCCAAGGAAGCCGTCCAGGTTGTCGTTCCCGTCACGGTTACCGTATCGCCCGGTCCCAGACTCCCGGCATACACCGCATCGGTTACCGCCGTATCGTTGACGGCCGGATTTAAAGTGAACGTCACCAGGATGTCCGAATCCGTCACAACCCCCGTTCCTTCATTCCGGATCTCCGCGCTGAATGCGACTTCATCTCCCGGTTCGGGCACGGATGGAGCCAGGTGAACCGAGGATACCGAAAGGTCGGGCAACTCCGGCGGAACGTGATTCGGATCCTGATACACTTCCAGCTCGGCAAATTGAATGCCGTTCGGATTGGAGTTGGATGTTCCGGTGAACCGGACATAACGCAAATCCGCGGGTGCGAATCCCAATTCGACGCGGTGCTTCGGGTCTCTTTGGAACGAATATTTCGCTTCGGGAACAAGCGTCATGTATGTCTCGCCGTCCCGGCTCCCCTCCACGGCAATGGATTGCGTTCGCGCCGTCCAATTCGTTCCCAGGCTCATGGCTATGCCTGCGACCGGATAGACCGATTCCAGGTCGATCGTAATCGACGCCGGTTTGACCGCCGACTCCCACTGCGTGGATAGATCGCCATCGTTCGCGTTGACGGCGACCCGGCCGCTGGAGGAAACCTCGGAAGACGCGGTGATCGGTTTGCCGCGGGCCAATTCCTTGCCCAGTGCCACCGCGGCCGCAGAGGATAGCTCCAATTCTCCGGGTGCAATAACGTTATCCTCTTCCGGCACGTTATTTCCCGGAGTATTTTCTTTCGATACCCTCTCCATCGGGACTTCCTCCTTTAGAAAAATACGTTCCTCTTTCTGTGTTATCAAATCGGCAGGTAGGGCGGCGGCGTTTTCGGAAGAGGCCGCCGCATGACCGGACAAAGGGGGATAAAGCGTAAACAATAGCGATATGACGAGCAGAACAGACCAGTATTGGGGTATTTTCATACATTTCCTCCTCATGATCCTTTTTAAAAGGCTGCTTCCGCCGGAAGGGCGGCAAACTTCTTCGCTTGCAAAATCCGGATAGCGACATAGGAAAGATCGATAATATCGATGCCTCCATCCTTGTTCATATCCAGATTTGGAGCGTAGTTGGCTTCTCCATTCCTGGCGCTGAACGCTTTGGCGATCGCAACAAGCGCATTGGAACGAGGTTCCGACCCCGTAATGGCATAGGAATCCGCCACCGCGAGCGGATAAGTGCCGTCGGAACCGGTCGAAATTACCGCCATGCTGTCGGAGATTGCAACCTGATCCGTGGCCAGGGTCGTGCGGCCATCCTGCTGCCGCGCCGTAAACACAATCCGCAGCAAGTCTCCATCGCCATCGATTCCCCTCACCCCGCCCAGCCGGCTGGCGGCAATGCGCAGCTTGCCTCCGAGATCGGAATGCATCAGGAAGCCATCGCCGTTATCGCCGCCTTCCCGGAAAGGCTCCAACAATTCCATCGACTTGAACTCGAACAAGGTTGAATCATAATCGATTTCCAGCGAAATGCCATAGAGGTCGCTGGCCTCCTCAACCGAAACGGTCAATGCCGCCTCCTCGCCGACTTCCACAATGCTTTTGTCCGCAACCAGCTTGATTTTTGCGCCTTCCGCCGGTGGCCCATTGCCGTCCTCCGCTTTCACCAGCGTGAACGCGTCATAAGCTCCGGGATTTTTCCCGTCCGCCAATCCCTTCGTCCATTGGATGAAATTATCCCGTCCCATCTGATAGTCGGCGTCGTTTACCGCGAGGTTGTAGCCGATAGCGTTGCCTTCCGTAAGTTCGAGATGATGGATCATACTGGCCGGGAGCGCGATTTCATAATAGGTCGTCTTCTCCTTTTCATCACGGGTTATGCGGTACGGAAACCCTTCGCTGACATTGCCGTTCGGATTCGGCGCGCGGGAGAAGAAGATATTCGCCAGGTGACGTCCATCGTCATGATGCGCAAATCCCCACTCCATGTCGTCGTTGTTATAAGAAGCCGTACTGTCCCTTAATGGGTCAACGGAGAATTGCAGGGAATCGTTTTTCCATAGATTAGGCGCATCTTCCGAATTTTTATGAATATCGTCCTTCACCTCCACCGCAAGGTACAGATTGTCGTTATCCCACATGGCGTAGGCTTTCGCATCCAGGTTCGCCGGATCGTATCGACCGGTCTGATTCCGCTTCGCCCCGCGCAGGTGCACCGGATAGGCGGCCTTCCAATCGTCCAGAATTCCGTCGATGACGGGGGGCTGAGGGCTAAACCTCACAAGCAGGAAGTCAAGCGGCACTTGCTCGCGCAAGAGCACGCGCCGGCTGTCCGTTTCGGTAATGATCAATTCACTCATGTACTCGTGGTAATCCGACTTCGTCCGGTAATTCCACTGAAATTGCATCGTGATCGACCGGTCTTTGGCCAGATTGGTAAACGTATCGCCGGCCAGCGGCTGAAGTTCTTCCCCATCCGGGCCAAGTACCGTAACTTTACCGCTCTTCGGGGCTTCCGAGGAGCCTGTGATTTGAACGGTAATGTTCCCCAACTCGCGAACATCTTCGGTCACGGGCAAAATTTCGGCTTGTATCGTATCCTCAACGCGGAAGTCGAGTTCGGCCGAGTCGATCGGTTCGCCGTTTCTTTCAACAATAACCTTCGGCTGGTACTCACCGGCAACCGCGCCAAACGGCACCTTAAGGGGAACATCGAATCGGAAAACTTCCTGAGGACCCATGTCCGCTGACAAATCAGGTATGGCCTCCCAGCCTTCCGGCACTTGGAAACGGACGGTCACTTGCTGCTCCTGCGCCGTATCGTTCGCTACCGTCCCCGTTATCGCGCTTGGACCGCCCGGTTCGCCCGATCTTCGAATAGGCGTTACATTCAACCATACGCCAACGTAGACGGGTTTATCGGCTTCAAGAATTTGCCGAACCGTACCGGAAAATTCGCGCGCAAGCAAACCGTATACATAACTTTGGGGCGTATTCCCGCGCGAAGCGTGTTCCTCAGCCAATCGCCCATAGCGGTTCGCGCGCATTAGAGCGACCGTGGAAACCGGCAGCAGCTGGTCCTCCCCTTTAACTGAGGTGTAGATTTGGTTTGCGCTCTGCAAGTTTTCCTCATAAGCGGGCGTTCCGTCTTCCACCCCCACCGATGCCTTCATGTAAATCAAGGCCTTGGCTACCGATTCGGCGTAATAATAGAGAGATTCCAAGGCGACAAACGTCTTGATCCGCTCCAGCCGGCCCGCTTGAATTTCGTCGGCCATGCTGCTCATCAGCTCATAGATATGGCGGATTCCTTGTTCCGTCAAATCGGCTCTCGCGATGGCATCCCCTGAGGCAACCGCCTCCAGCAAACCGGATTTGATCGTATCCAACCGCCGCATCAGGTCGTCAACGACCGGTGCATTATCCGGCGTTTCCAGTTTCGCGATATCCGTCGAAGCCGCCCGATGATGATCTTCAACCGCCTGCCTTGCGGCCTGAAGAAGCATCTTCTCTCCCGGATTCATCACATAAACCGGGGAACCGGAAACCGGGATATCCAGGCTGCCTCCGTTGACAGTCTCGATCCGCTCAACCCCGTTGATGTCCCGCACCGTGACGGTGTCCCTGTCGGAATTTATTCGGATTTCCGAGGTTGCCGGGTTTTCGCCGGAATCGTCCTTATGGTCAACGGAACGCCATGCGACGACCAATGGCTCGCCGTCTTTCAAAAACACATACACCCGTTCCCGTTGGTCTCCCGTATCGATACGGCCGACGTATTCGGCTTGGTCCAGCGTGGCCATCATGTTGCCTACGGCAGGATAGGCCAGCTTCGGACGTCCGTTCACGTCCGTAATGCCCCAAAACACTTCGTAATAATTTTCATCCGTACCGTCGTTTTTAAAGTTGTAATATTCCCAGGCGCGCACCTCGGGCCGGGTCAGGTAGATCAGAAAGGCCCGGACGATATAATCCCGCTGAACCTCCTCCGATACGTTCGGATAACCGCCTTTCGCCGTCGGCCATCCGCCCTCGGTCAGGTAATAATCCTTCCAACCTCCGTATTCTTCCATCATTTCCCCGATGTCATCGACAAACGCCTCGATCGCACCGTCCGGCATCGCATTGTACACGTAGGGATGCCACGAAAAGGCATCGGCATAATTGTAGGCACCCAAGTCCAGTTCCGCGGGAAGGACGCTTCTGACGCTGGACGTGTGTCCGCCGGCAATGAACACGGAATCCAAATCGGCGGCTTTTGCCGCGATATAGGCCCGTTTCCACTGTTGAACCACTTCATAAGGAATATAGGGTTTTGTGAATAACTCCGGTTCATTAGGTGTCTCGTAGTTTCGGATCTTCCCTTTATATCTGTCGACGCTTTCGGAAACGAAATTTTCAAGCAGCCTTAATCCTTCGTAAGAAGCCGCCTGCTTCGTGTCTTGAATGAATCCGAGGACGGGGATATGGTTTAACCCGAAGCTGTTGATTTTGGAGATATAAGCGTCCGCCTTGCTGTAGTCAAAAATCGGATCGCCAGCGGAATCATAACGTCCGGTAAAAATTTCCGACAAGTTCAGCACGCTCCGGTGGTGCTTTGCGCCCGTCTTGTGCACCGCGTCCATGATGTCGTCACGCCAATTCAAATCATAATGCGTATTAAACCCGAACTTCGATTCCATATCGAGATCGGGCTTACCTTGTTCCGGGAGCTCGCGTACGATAGCCATCCTCATCCGCTTCGTCATTTGATCCATCAACGTCCCGTCGATCGATAGACTAACCCGGACATCATAGGTACCGATCAAATGGGACGGCAAGTCGAAGTGTACCGCTTCATCCACCAAACCGTAAGCTTCCAGCGAGAATTCTTTTTCCCCGGAAGTGATCAGCGCTTTATCGCCGTCCGCCCGGTGCACCGTGTACTCCACCTTATACGTATGCGCTTCAGATCCTCCCGCCAAATATACGTGAATGCCCGCTTGTTCGCCGGGTCCGTAGATACCCGTAAAATTCCCCGCCGGCTCTACGTTATAAACATGGGACGGCTCCAACGGCAGGAGCTCCAATGAATCGATCATTAGGTTGATGCCGTAGACGGTACCGAATTGAATCCTTCCTTTCTCCATCCGGAGTTGATCGAAATCATCCACGGAAATGACTTTTGTTCCGTTGATATAGAGTTCGTGCGTAATACCCGATACGCGAAGTTCATAGTCCACCCAGCGGTTATCCAGAGACTCGTTATACGTGCCAAGATGATAATTCCCGCCCAGTTCGGTTTTTCGCATAATGAAGTACCGCCAATTGTGTGTTCCCCACTCCACCGCGTAGTTGTTGTTTTCATCCTCCATCCGGTAGCGCAATCGCCATACATTGTAATCCTGATTACTGGTCCGTTCGTATTTGGCGCGAAATTTAAGGATAAAGTTGTCTATATTCCGATACATGGGTGCCGATAGCGTGGCCGTGGGGAAAATTTGGCCCACCTTGCCGTTAAGCCGGAGCACCTTCTCGCCGGTAGCAAGCTCCGCTACCTTCGCGTCGCCCCTTACGTTCCAGCCTTCCGGCACCGCACCGACCGGCACGTTTTCAAAATCATTGCTGTACGGCTCAAACGCTAATTGCTCAACTCCGCTTACATTGACCGGGTGGCTGACTGCAACATCGGCAGCCATCATGTTCACGCCTTGAGAACGGAATCCGATACCGCCGGTTGGATAATGGTTGGCGGGATCGGTGGCGGAGATGGCCGACTCTCCGTTAACGAACAGCGGTTCATGGATCATCCGAATAGCCTCTACCTCGGCGGAAACCGACAGCGGCAACGAGCCGCACCATAACACCACGACCATGAGCATGGCGATCGTACGCTTTAGAGCTCTATCCGTCATTTCCCGTACTCCTTTACGCTGGAATGGGTCAGCCTTTAACAGAAGATAAGTTCACGCCTCGGATAATGTATTTTTGCAAGAACGCAAAAATCATGAGCGGGGGTATCATGACGATCGTCAAAATGGCAAATTTCACGTTTTCCTGAATATTGTTGGTTTCACCCGACAGCACATATTTGTAAATGACGGAAGCGATCGGGTATTTTTCCGGACTGGTGATGACCACCCCCGCCCAATACCACTCGTTCCAAGTTTGCGTGAAGCCGAAGATGAGGATCGTGGCGATGATCGGCAGCGACAACGGGAAGGCGATCTGCAGAAAGCAGCGGATCTCCGACGCCCCGTCCATGCGGGCCGCTTCGAATAATTCTTTATGGATGCCGTCGAAGAAGCTCTTAAGCAGCAGGATCCAGAACGCGTTGGCCGCCGCCGGTAGCCAGAACGCCCAGTAGGAGTTGAGCAGGCCGAGGCTTTGGAGGTTCAAATAATTCGGAATCATGTACGTCGCCGAGGGAATCATCAGCGTACACATGAAAAATAACGTAAAGCCCTTGCGAAACGGAATCTTTAAATGCGACAGGCTGAATGCGGCCAAACCGATGAACAGGACAGCGAACAGCATATTGCCCGCAAAAATCAAAAACGTATTAGTCATATGGCGGCCCAGGTCCACATACTTCAGTACATCGCCAAAATTCGTCCACACCCAATCCTTCGGCAGCAAAGACGGCGGAAAGGTGTAGATATCGGTTTTCGTTTTGAACGCGTTAAAAATCGTGACGAGGAACGGATAAATCATCGTCCACGCCACCGCCAGCAGCATGACGACCATCACGCCGTAACCGATTTTGACTCTTCTCCGCCGAAAGTCGTGGAAGGAGATGATCCCCCGCTCCTGATGCGAATCGCCCTTCATTATTCGTCTCCTCCTTTTCTTTGCAACGCATACAACAAGATGGACAAAAGGGTTAGCGAAACGAACAGCAGCACGCCCATCGCCGATGCCTTGCCGAAGGCGAATTGTTTGAAGGCGCCGTCAACAACCATCAGCATATATGTGGTGGTCGCTTCATTCGGTCCTCCACCCGTCATCGCCAACTGCGGTTCGTAGGCTTGACTGTTGGCTATCAACTGCATAATCAACATTAACAGGAAAATATGGCGGATCGACGGCAGCGTGATGTATTTGATTCTCTGCCAAATCCCCGCTCCGTCCATTTCGGCCGCCTCGTATAAATCCTTCGGAATGTTCATGACCGCGGCCAGATAGATCAACGCCGTAGAGCCGAAATAATGCCAGGTGTTCATCAGTACGATGGAGAACATCGCGACCGATTTATCTGTCAGCCACTCTACCGGAGGCAACTGGAAAATCGTCAAAAAGTCGTTGAGCGGACCGATCGGCTCGTATAGCCAACGCCACATCCCGTACAAGGCGACGGCCGGAACGATGTTCGGCAGGTAAACGACGAGCCGCGCGGTCGCCTTGAACTTCCGCAGTTCCGATATGGCGGTTGCCGCTACCGCCGGAACCCAGTAGCCCATAACCAAGCCCAGGAATACGAACCAAAGCGTATTGCCGATCGCCGTAAAAAACGCCTCGTCTTGGATGATGTCCCGGTAATTTTGCAGCCCGACAAACGTATTGCCGCGGATAAAATTGATGTCATGCAGACTGTAGTAAATCCCCATGATGATCGGCTTCCATAAAAAAACACAAAATATCACAATTTCCGGAATCAGAAATAACAGTCCCCAAAAATAAAGCCGCGAATGCTTGAGAAACCGGGTTCCGCTTGTCGGTTTTTGCGCGGCCAGTTGCGTTTTCATGCTCCACCATCCCGCTTCCGTCGTATTGTGAAACCTATCCGACCGGTCAAACATGGAGTTTTTCGGGTTCGGATAGGCCTCATATAGGCTTTAACGACTCCATGGCCGAATCCACGCCTTGCCTACAGGGGGTGCTACAGTTCAATCTTGTCTAGATAGGCGGCTTGCATTTTCTCCGCGCCGTCTTTTAGCAGCTGCCGCAAATCGGCATTTTTATTGCTGAAAATCTCCTGAATGATATTGGTCATGATCGCATAATACTCCTGGGCGTGGAAAGGAGGCTCCGGCATCGCGTTCGAACTGTAGATCTTCATGAATTCGGGATCGTACTCGTAAACGACGCCGGGATATTTGGCGTACATTTGATTCATCCGCTTCGCATATTCCGAATCCAGATTGTAATAAGGCATCAGCTCCGGTATATGCATCTGCTTGTTTTTCTGGCGTTCCTGAATTTTCAGTTCCTCCGTTTCGATCCCGCTGTCCTGGAAGTAATCGTAAGTGATGAACTTGAACGCCATCTTCTGCTGCTCCGGTGATTGCTGCGGGTTGATCACAAAGAAATTTCCACCGGTAATGGCATAGTTCGGCGAACCTTTCTCCATGCTGGGAAGCGGATAAATTTTGGCGTCCTCCGGCGCGAAACCGCTGTCGTTTATCCCCGTGTTCAGCGATCCGGAGTGAAAAATAATACCTAGGCGGCCTTGCTTATACAAGTTCGATAAATCCGGATTGGCCAAGTTCCAGTCCCCCGGCAGCACATTATACTTCCATCTCAAGTCGCGGTACAGTTCAAGCACCTTCAGCCCCGCTTCGGAATTGAACGTTGCCGTCACCTTGCCGTCTTTGACTTCCTCGACGAAGTCGCCAGCCTGATACATGAAGTTCGTCAAATTCCACCCGGCCGCATTGCTTTGTCCGGCTACGGCGAAACCCGCGATCCCTTTGTCCGGGGCATTGATGGATTTCGCCGCTTCGATCATTTCCTCCCATGTCCAATCGTAAGGCGGAAGCTCGGCCCCGTTGTCGCGGAACAGCTTGGCATTGAGGCCGACGCTCATCACGTAGCCGCCCTGCGGGATCGCGTAATATTTCCCGTCCACATGGAAGATATCGAGCAGCGATTGGTTAATCTGATCCTTGTACTCGTAACCGTTCAACAAAGAGGTAATGTCTGCGGCGTAACCTTTATCGGTTAAAATCTTCGCTTCGGTCGCATACGTGTTGTAATAAGACGGCGCCTCCCCCGCAGCCAGCTTGAGTCCCAGTGTCGCCGCCCCGCCGTCGCTGTAGAACCAATCGCTTTTTTCAATGACCACTTGCGGATACTGCTGTTGGAAACGCGCAATCTTGTCATCCATTGCCTTCCGGTCCACTTCCTGGTCAGGCGGCGGATACTGCACGGTGATGGTGACTTGTTCGGATTGCCCCGCCCCCTTCGGATTTTCTTTGACGGTTCCGTCCCCTTCCGGTTGGGCCCCTCCTCCGCCCGCACCGCTGCCGGAGCATCCCGCCAACGCCAGCATGAACGTAAGCGCCAGCAGCATGAAGATTTTAGCCTGTTTCATTTCTTCTTGCCCCTTCCCTTTGTGGTTGAATGCATTTGTTCACGAGTCATTATAGAAAAAAAGGGAAGGAACTTGATTTCAAATCCTTTGGGAAACGCTTTCTATTCTTTGTGGGTCGATAAATACCCGCCTTTCCGCAAATCGCTCAGCATCGCCTCACGTACCGTGTAGCCGTTATAAGCGTGATCATGCTTATCCGCATAATCGCTCCAGCCCTTGTCGTCCAGCGGGGCATTCCCGTAAATGAATCGGGCCGCCATTTGCTCGCGGAATAGCTTAAGATCGTCGATCAATTCGGCACGCTCCATCGCATATCCCATCGAGTATACCGATCCCCGCTTGCCGCCGTTTTGTATCATGCTGCGAACAACCTCGAACTGCCGCTCATCCGGGAACATGGCTCGCATTACCTCTTCATCGTCCAGAAACAGACTGCGCTCGCCGATCAGACTATATACCTCCAGATACTCATTCTGTTTTCCTTCGAGCAGCCGTTTCCGGCCTTCCTGCCGAACGTGATTGACGCCTTTTTTACCGTAAAGAATCAGTTCCCGCCCTTCGTCACTGTAATACCAGTTCATAAGCTCGATAATCTTTCGGACTTTTTCCGGGGACTTCCCCGCTTTTTCCGTGATACCTACGGTCGTGGGAACGTGGATCGTCGGCCAATGCGAACCGGTTCCGGCCGGTCCTACCAATGGCGGTAAATAGGCGATATCCGCCTGCGGATTATACGCCTTCATTTCCTGAATCAGCTCGGACGGGTAACCGGTGTAGTGAAAAATACCGACCTGCCCCTGCACGATCTTTTCCCGTTTGGTATTGGAGTCGTTGGTCGCCAGGTCCGGATCCAGGGCGCCACTCTGCATCAGTCCGTTCATAAAGAGCAGGTATTCCCGGTATTCGGAACTGGTCCAGCCCCCTTTCAGCTGTCCGTCCAGCAAATATTCATCCGGAGACGTATTGCCGGTAAAGGCCGAGAGGAGTTCCCAAAAATCCTGGCAGCTCATACAGCCCCCAGCGGTAAAACCATAGGTGTCGTCTTTCCCGTTTCCGTCCGGATCCTCCTTTGCGAATGCCTCGGCGACCTCGGCAAACTCCTGAACGGTTCGCGGCGCATCAAGCGAAAGGGCGTTCAACCAATCTCTACGGATGAATAAGCCCTCCACGGCAGGTCCGGTCCGATTGGGAATCCCGTAATACTCCCCTCTGTCATCCGAAATGGTACGAAGCATATCGGAAGTGATATAATCCAGATGTTCCGGCAGATCTCCCGACTTCAAGGCTTCATTTAGCGGAATGAGATACCCCTGCGTGCGGGCGGTCCGGTAATCCATCATGTTGAAAAAATAGATCATATCCGGCAGATCGCCCGAAGCCACGCGAGATGCCAGCTTTGTCCTCCAATCCTGCGATCTTCCGGTCGAGAAGTTGAATCTTAAATCGATATTCAACCGCTTGCGGATCGTCTGCAGAATGAAATCTTCCTGCGGATCGGGAAACTCCACGTTATACGGATACCATCGGTCCACCTCCAAAACAACCAGCGGTTCCTCCCTCGCGGAATCCGAACAAGACGCGAGCAGTCCCGCGCTCGCCAGCAGCAACGCCAACAAAAACAGGCGCTTTAAATGAATGGCCAATTCACCCACTCCTCTCGTCAATCTCTTGTTTCTATTTTGTTATAATAGTGGTGCAATGTGGATGCTAAATTTCCAAAGGATACGAACGTTTATCCAAAGATTTCGAAGGTTCGCCGTACAGACTCGCGTTACAATTAAACAACTTCCTGCTTAAGGAGCATGGTTGATGGCTAACGTTAAAGTTATGGGGATCGGCATTAAGATTTTTTGGATCAGTTTTTGCGGAATGGCCGGATTGATTGTCCTGATCTGGTATCTAACGCAAAATTTTATGATGGATACGTTCAAAACCCAGCAGACCCGTTATGTCGCAAATTTGCTGGAGCGGACGGAGGTTCATTTGAACCTGTTTATGAAAACGCTTCAGGGCAATCTGCTGGCATTATCCAGGGACGAGCGACTGTTGTCCGCTACGGAAGAAGAAGCGATCAAGCTGATGGAGAGCTATCGCATGTACTGGAATCAGGATCTGAAAAATATGTATATCATCCGTCCCGATTTGAAGATCATCGGCACGTCGGACTATTTATGGGACATTAAAGGGCACCGCATGGCCGCGGATATCTACAAAGCCGTGGTGATGAGCGATCAGATCTATTGGTCGGAGCCTTATGTATCCGACGTTTCGGACCACACCGTCACCGCAGGCGTCAACATCTACGATAAGGATGGACGGTACGTCAGCGTACTGGCCGTAGACCTGGACCTCCAGAACATTTTATCCAGCTACGGCCGCTGGAACTTCTCGCAAACGGAAGATTTGCTGGTCGTCAGCCGCGACTTTCGGCCGATTTCCATTTATCACTCGCTAGTGGGTTATAACGCCTTTCAAGACGAATATCTTGTCAAGGACATTTCGTTTGTACGCCTGGCGGACACGAACCGCCGGGAATGGAACTACCGGGATGAGCGCGGGAACAGCTGGTTTATCTCGCGGGCCCGGAACAATAACTGGGGTTGGCAGATTATGGCCGTTTTGCCCGAAGAGGAGCTCTACAGCAGCATCGAGAAAATTCGCTTTTATTCCATCTTGGTCGGATTGATCGGCGTTATGCTCTCTCTCATCATTTCCTATTACTTGTCCCGCTACGTCTCCCGCCCGATTTATATGCTGATCCGCCAAATGAAAAAGGTCAGCCGGGGGGACTTCCAGACACGCATTACCCTGCCGTTCCGCGGAGAAATCGGTATCCTTGTCCATAGCTTCAACCTGATGGTGCAGAAAATAAAAGGTCTGATGGACGAACTGCTTCAGAGTGAAACGAGCAAAAAACAATACGAACTGAAGGTGCTGCAAGCGCAAATTCAACCGCATTTTCTGTACAACACCCTGAACTCGATCAGTTATCTCGTACGGCGAGGAGACACCGACGACGTGGACCGCATGATAACCAGCCTGGTGGAAATGCTGCATTTCCACTTGGACAAAATCGACGAAATCGTGCCGATCCGCCAGGAGATCCAAGGCGTGGAGCATTACGCGTACTTATTGTCCATGCGCTATCCCGGCCGATTTTCATTGGAAGTTGAGTTGGAAGATAGCGTCTGCGCCTTTACGATACCTAAGCTGACACTTCAGCCGCTTGTTGAGAATGCGATTTTTCATGGCATTCTGGCGGATGACCGGTGCGGTACGATCGTGTTGACCGGACGCGTAGAACATGAGGCCTTCGTTGTGCTTGAGGTATCCGACGACGGCGTCGGCATCCCCGAAGCGAGGCTCGGCTCACTGCTCTCGTCGGGTGCTAAAGAGAGCCGCAAAGCCTATGATCACTTGGGGATCAGAAATATTCACGAACGGCTGCAGCTCCATTACGGTCCGGATTACGGCCTCTCCGTTCATAGTGCCCAAGGCGAAGGAACGACCGTAACGATCCGGCTTCCGGCCGTTCGTATTCCAGAGATGAATCTGCCGAAGGAAGGAGACGAACATGCTGCGAGTACTGCTCGTTGATGATGAATATATGGTGCTGGACGCTCTTTGCAACGATATCCGCTGGGGTGCGCTAGGCATGGAGATCGTCGCCACCGCGGTGAACGGCAAGCAAGCTTTGGAGCGGTGCGCCGTGTATCAACCGGATCTGGTCGTAACCGACATTACCATGCCGGTCATGGACGGCTTCGCATTGATGGCCGAACTGTCCAGGGATTTCCCGGATATTCGCTTTGCGATTTTGACCGCCCACAAGGATTTTCAGTATGCCCGTCAGGCTTTGTCGGCCGGCGCGCTTGACTATTTGCTGAAAACGCCGATGAATATCGAAGAAATCGAAAAAACACTTCTACGCTGTAAGGACGCGGTGATCCAGCAGAAGGAAGTGAAGCGGCGGGCCCTGCTTGGCGACCGCCTGCAAAAGGAGCATATTTGGGAGATTCGCCGGCATATGCTGGAGCAAATCCGCCGCGGTGTGTTCAACTATTCGGCGGAAGCGGAGAACTTGATTCGCGGTGACAACGGCAGGTTGGGCCGGGCCCCGTTTTACGTGCTGTGCGTGCGCCTGGCGCAGCGGTCATCCCTCTTTGCCCAGTACCCGGAAAGCGATCATTCGCTGATCTGCTTTACGATGAACCAGGCGATCTATGAAATCGTCAGTGAGCAGGTCGTGGGCGATGTCCTCCCCCACATCAACGGAGAGGCGTTCATCCTTGTGCAAAGGCCGGCCACTGCGAGCAAAGCCGAAGCTGAAACGCAAATCCACGGACTCTACCATGCGCTTAACCAGTGGTTTCGTAAATTTTTGAACACCACGCTGCTCTGCGGGATTAGCCCGGTTTTTCCCGAACTTTCCCTGCTCAAGCAAGGAATCTCGCAGGCGCTGCAAACCTTGGAAATCCAATTCTATGACAACCGCGGAACGCTTCATTTCCACCACGACTATCAACGTGTGGTATGGCGGCATGATAGCGACTACGATTGGGAGATCTTGACGGAAAGACTATTGTCCCAATGGTCCATGGAGGAGGTCGAGGGGCGCATTCAAGGACTCCAATCGCTTCAAGCCTTTGTGCGGGAGAAGCGTCCGCGTCCTTCCAAGTTGAAAGCGAATATTATCGAGCTGTTGGAGCGGCTGGCTCTCCCCCTTACCCGCCAGGAATGGATGCAGTTGGAATACAGCGACACGCTGGAGCATTGGAACGCCCAGCTTGAAGCCGTGCTCGGCAAACTGCCGAAACCGGTCGCCGGCCGTCAGGCCAACAAGCATCCGGACATTCAGAAGGCGCTTTCCTTCATTCATAACCATCTCGGCGAAAATTTGACTCTGCAAAAGGTAGCCGAACATATCCATATGAATCCGAGCTATCTGAGCCATCTTTTCAAGCTGCAAACCGGAGATAACTTCCTCGACTTTCTCACGATGCTGCGCATTCAAAAGGCTCGAGATTACCTGCTGCGGCCGGAATTCAAAAACTATGAGATCGCCGAAAAAGTAGGGTTCATGAACTACCCTCATTTCTGTACGGTGTTTAAGAAAATGACGGGCTTAACGCCGGGCGAATATCGGCGCAGTGTCCGTACATAGCCTGCAAAGCCGCTTGGAATAATAAGGCGGGAATAACCAATTCAAAACAAGGGGATATGCCATGACTAGCTTACAGCAAAAAATCGCCGTCGTGACCGGCGGCGCCAGCGGGATCGGTCTGGCCACGGTGGAAGCCTTCGTGGATAAAGGAGCGAAGGTGGTCATCGCCGACTTTAACGAAGCCGGCGGAAAAGCGGTAGAGCAAAAGTTAAAGGACAAAGGTGCGGATGTCCTGTTTCTGAGAGTAAACGCGGCTGACGAAAAATCCGTGGAAACACTCGTGTCGGAAACCGTCGGCAAATACGGAAAAGTGGATATCATGGTCAATAACGCGGGGGTGGGCGTGTTGGCCGCTACGCATGAATTGACGTACGAAGATTACCGGAAGGTGATATCGGTGAATCAGGATGGCGTCTTTTTCGGATCCAAGTACGCGATCCGTGAGATGCTGAAGTCCGGCGGAGGCTCGATCGTGAATACCGCTTCGATCTTAGGCCATGTCGGTGAAGCGGGCGCGTTCGCCTATAATGCCTCCAAAGGGGCGGTGGTCACGATGACCCGAAGCCTTGCCCTCGAATACGCAAAACAAAACATCCGCGTTAATGCCGTCTGTCCCGGCTACATCGAAACGGGGATGGTCAACAAGAAAGCGCTTGGGGATTTTTATGACGGGCTTGTCGCGCGGCACCCGATCGGGCGGCTTGGAACGCCGGAAGAAGTCGCGCACGCGATCGTCTTTCTGTGCGAAAACGACTTTGTCACCGGCACCTCTTTGTTTGTGGACGGCGGCTATACGGCACAATAACAGTAATCGCAACAAACTTCAAACTTCAAAAAGCACCGGCTGCTCCACTGCGGCAATCGGTGCTTTTTGAGTATCGTTACTTTTCATCGGCTCGACCAATTTGAATAATAACGGCTCCTTTTTTGCGTCCGGTTTCGGCATATCTGTGTGCCTCGGGGATTTGTTCCAACGCGTACCGCCTGTCGATCACCGCTTTTATTTTTCCCGATTCCATGAGTTCTCGTATCAACTCCAAATCGTCCGGCTTGACCTGGGACATCCCTTGCCCCTCTACTGTCACATACTTGCCGGTTGGCTTCAGAGCCTGGATTGAGAGGTTTTTTTTCAGTTTCCCGACAGCGTCGAAAATGAGATCATAACGCTCCCCGCGCTTCGTAAAATCCTCTTTCGTATAATCCAGAGTTCTGTCGGCACCCAATGATCTCACCAATTCCAAATTAGCCGTGCTGCACACACCGGTCACATCCGCGCCAAAATATTTTGCCAATTGAACAGCCATCGTTCCCACCGCACCGGATGCCCCGTAAATGAGGACGTTTTGTCCGCTCCGGATCTGGCCTTTCCTTAAAAAATACAAGGCGTTGGTTCCTCCCATCGGAACGGCTGCCGCTTCCTCATACGTGGCATTGGCCGGTTTCGGAGCGATTACGCCGCCTTCGGGCACACAGGTGTATTCCGCATAAGCCCCGAACCTCATCCCGGTTAGAGCGAAAACCCGATCGCCTTGCTTAAATCGCGTGACCCCTTTTCCGACCCGCTCGATTTCCCCGGCCAGTTCGACGCCAAGTATCGCTTTTCTAGGTCTTCTCAGACCCAAAAATAACCGCATCGGAATCCAGAACAGCCAAGGACTAGTAAAGCTGCGAACCCTTAAATCCCCGGACGCCACCGTTGCCGCGTGTATTTTGACCAACACTTCACCATCTTTGGGAGCGGGTTTCGGAACCTCCGCCAACTGAAGTACATCGGGCAATCCGTAATTGGTGCAAACCATCGCTTTCATCGATTTTCCCCCATCGCACTTTTTCAAGAAGTATATACTTTTGCGGGACGGGATTATAGATACTAAAGTATGGTTTTAAAAGTCAATATTACAGAAGTCCCCGCTCTCGAGCGAGTGCGACCGCCTCCGTCCGGCGTTTTACCTGCAGTTTGTCAAAAATAGCCCGGTTATGCCCTTTCACAGTAGGCAGCGCAATAAAAAGCCGCTCGCTGATTTCCTGATTTGAAAGGCCTTGGGCGATCAGCCGCAGCACCTCCAGTTCCCGCTCGCTCAGCGGCTCGATCAAAGGCGCGGTGGCCTTCTTCGCATACGCCGTGTTGATAGGTTTGTAGACGGGCAGCACCTCGCCTTCAAAAGCCGCTCTCAAATCGGCCAATTCGGCGGAATTCCCCGCCGCAATGCACAGCAGACGGTACACCGGAAGGCCCTCATCGATAAAACTACGCAGATGTCCCCCAGGCCTGGCCAGCGTTAAGGCGGCCGTGAGTTGCTCCACCGCTTTGGGACGGTCGCCGCAGGCTTCCAACGCGGCCGCCTTCAGGATTTTAATCTTCAACTGCCGGTCCTCCCAGCCCATTTCCTCGGCCTCCCGTTCCAGCGGTTCCAGTTCCTTCAATGCGGCGTCTGCCTCCCCCTGCGAGAGGAACACGCGGATCAGGCTGTACCGCTCATTCTGCTTCCGCGCCAGATGAGCGGCCTGGACCCGATTTCCCCGGCGCAGCAGCGCCAGAACCTGTACGGCGGCTATGGCCGGCCGCTGGGTTTCGAAGTTTTGATAATGGGCGGTTTGCTCCGCTTCCGCTAAGATGGATTCCGCTTCGGCCGCTTGCCCCTGAGCGAGCTTGATTTGCGCGAGAACCACTTGGCCCGCCACAACCCGGTCCGATTGATCGAATCTCCTGGCAAGGCGAATGCTCAGCGCGGCATGCTGAGCTGCGCGATCCAGGTCATTCCATTCGTAGCTTATGCGGGCCAAGCCCAAGTGAGCTTCGCAAGCCGCCGGCGGTTGAGGTTCTCCCGCCCATTTCAACACGTTGAAATAGGTCTCCTCCGCTTCATGAAGCCGGTTGTCGCCCTCCTGGATCATACCTAATCCCAACGCAGCCATCATGGCAATCATCGAATGTCCGATCGACCGGCTTAGCGAAAACGCCTCGGCATATGCCTTGCCCGCCGCGCGACGGTCCCCTTGGAGCTGGTATGCATATCCGAGCGTCCAGATGGCGGACGCCCGCACCGGTATATTATCCGGATGCAGACATTCCAGAGCGCGGAGCGACTCCGCCAGGATCGTTTCGGCTTCGTGAGCGCTCACGGCCAGCGTGGCTCGAATGGAAGCGATGTGTCCGATCAGATCTCGGGATCTTTCATCTGCTTCGGCATTTTGCAAAGCCGATTCGCCTGCCTCCAGTTTCCGGCGCGCCTCGTTCATCTGTCCCGTCATAAGCAGCGCGGAAGCATACATCACCCAGAGCGAAGGTCTCGCATCCATTTCTTCGGCGGGCAGCGAATGAAGCCAACTCAGTACGGGGGCTACCGCTCCGCGAAACAGCAGCGGCATCCGCTCTCCCTCCAAAAGCCGGGCGGCACGCCCCGTATCAGCCGCGGCGACGGCATGCTGAAAAGCCTGAAGCTCCATTCCCTGCTCTTCATACCATAGGCTTGCGCGGATATGCAGCCCGGCCACACCGTCACGTCCATGCTGCTCGTTGGATGCGACGCTGTCCTGCAGCCGCTTTTGCAACAGTTCCGCAAAAAGCTGATGATACCGGTACCAACGCCGTTCATTGTCCAGCGGTACGATCAACAGATTAGCCGCTTCAAGGCGTTCCAGCATATTTTGTCCCGAAACGGTGAGGGCATCGCCTCCCCCGTCAGCCCGGCTGCCGAGAACGGATTCGCACAAAGGACCGGACAGTCGATCAAGGATGGAAGTACGGAGTAAGAAGGTTTGTACCTCACCGCTTAACCGCTGAAACACTTCTTCAAGGAGATAGTCGACGATGTAGGCATGGTTGCCCGAAAAAGAGCGGATAAAAGCGGCGGGATCCTCAAGCCCCCTCAATGTTAGAGACGCCAGTTGAAGCGCGGCAACCCATCCTTCCGTCCGGGATTCCAGCACGCCGAGATCCGCGGGTGAAAGCATTGATCCCGTTGTGTTGCGCATAAATTCGGCGGCTTCCTCCCGCGAAAACCGCAGTTCGGCGGTTTGCAGTTCGGTAAGCTGGTCCCGGACTCGCCATCTGGCTAATGGCAGGCGCGGCTCTTCACGGGTCGCAATCACGAGGTGCATCTGCGGCGGCATATATTCGATCAAATAAGCGACCATTTTTTCGATCGTTCCGTCCCGGATGACGTGGTAATCATCGAACACGAGGTTAAAGGGATCCGAGATGAAGCCTATTTCTTCAAGCAAGGAGGCCATTAACGATTCGATAGGCACAGGCATGGGAGACTGCCGCAAGCCAAAAGCGGCACCTTCAAATTTCGGCCCGGCGAATTTCAAGGCTGCGCTCAGATAGGCAAAAAAACGAGCGGGATCGTTATCCCCTTCATCCAATGACAACCAGGCGATCGGCCTGCCGCAGCGGCGAGCCCATTCGCTGATCAGCGTCGTTTTCCCATAACCGGCGGATGCGGAAACAACGCTGAGCTTGCGATGCATGCCCGCATTTAACCGCTCCATCAGGCGCGAACGCACCACGGTGTTGGGCCGGGCCGGGGGGATAAGTAATTTGGTGGATAGCAAAGGTATGGTCATCCCGTACGCCGCCTTTCCGGATAATGATGGATTCTCTCAACCGCCTTTAACGTTTAGCAGTACCCCTAATGATATTCCCGATATGATCGCGGTCGCTCAACTTTTTCTTAATATATAATCGACAAACCCCTGCCTGATTCGGTTGCCCTCGAAATCCCGTTCAAGAACCCGGTATTCCTTATATAAGCATTCCATATCGGAAAATAAAGGGTCCGCCTCAAAATATTCGTAATACGAGTGTATGACGTTCTCCCCGTCTTCAAATTGTTCATATTGCGTTTCTCCCAGATCAATCCCCTCGCCAACCCGGAAATCATGGATGTTGAGAAAGTTGACGAACAAAAGCCCGCCCCTTCTCAGAACACGTTTCATTTCTTCGACGGCGATTCGCACATCTTTCTTTCTCATATGAAAAACGGAATTATAGGAATACACGAAACTGAAAGCTTCATCCGCGAAGGGAAGTTTTCGCATGTCTCCTTGCCGGATATTCAATTGCTGTCCGCGTTGATCGGCGAATTCATTCGCCAGCTGAATTTGACGCTCGCTTAGTTCAATTCCATAGGTCGAGTATCCGTGGGAATGAAACAGGCTCAAAGGGGGCATGTCTCCTCCCGCTCCGCAATCCAATATTTCCTTCTTCAATCCCGTTTCATTGCACAACGTCAAAAATCTGTATAATGGAATTTGTTTAAAGATCTCCACGTCGGTTCCGCTCCTTCTCTCCGAAAATGTCAAGAAACTCTTTCAAAACAGCCGTTCTGGTCTCATGATCCGTCTGTTCCAGCATCTGCACCAGGTTTGCGGCAAACCATTTCACATAGGAAGGGTCCATTTTGGCATTCTCGTCAAAAAAGTCCGCAGGATAGCCGTAAGTCTGGAGAGCATGTTCATTTACAGCTCCCAAATACTCGAACGCATATGAAAAAGTCCCTTTTTCAATCAACTCGTCAACGATCTGTTCAATCCGTTCGCGGGTGACCCGATCGACCAATACAACCTTGGATGCGGCCCAGTAAGCACCATTCAGGCCATGCCCTTTTACCTTATGGTCCTCCCTGATAGACTCTATACATTTATAAGTATAGAAATCCGCTATCCATGTGGTCGCATCGGGAAAGGTGACGACCACATCCACATGGGCGTCCTCCGGATCCTCGACCCAACTTTCAGCGGCTATTCGCACATGGCGTTTTTTTTCAAACATCGTCATCGTCTCCCCCTTTCCGGACTCTATTGTTCACACCAGTTAATTTCATTCATTTGGGGCAGCAGCCCGCTGCTTTCCAAAATCATAGCCGTCATGCCTTGTTCCGATCTCGAACTATGGACTTCGCCGGCCTCCCAGAACGCCGCGTAACCCGCTTGAATTTCGTACGCTACTCCCTCTTTTCCGCTGACCCATCCTTTTCCTTGGATAACGATAAACAATTGATCGACAGGCGCTTCGTGTGCGCCTAAATTTCCAGCTTGTCCGATGTGGACGCATCCCAGATGTACCGTATTGTCATGTTTGACCATCTTCGTAAAAAACGCATCCTTGCTGCCGAAATTCGAAATCGGGTGGGCATGATCTTTACCGAAACTGAAAATCTTCAATCGCTCGATCTCCTTTCCTAGTAAGCCAGTCTTATGAATTACCAGATGAATGTGTTCTTTACTCTTTCCGATTTCAAGAAATAGGGAATCCAGATAGCGCATATGATGGCTGATTTCACTACTTCTCTGATTGAGCTGACGTCCAACATTCCTGCCGGCATCGGAATCTGGAAAATTAGAACAGTGTCAATGATACCGAATAATAATCCGGCACTATAAGCTATGATCATTAGCCTGGGCAAAACTCTTTTTTTGCTATAAAACATGATCAGAATCATAATACAAAATATGAACATCGAGACGAAGTATACGGCTTCGAAAATAATGGCAGGTCCCCATAGCGGATGATATGCGGGTGAAGAAGGCGTGGTAAGAACCGACCAACTTTCCGGATTTAACAAAAAGCCGGAGACATATTCCCGTATTCTTGCTAAAAGCATCAGAATCGTAGCGTATAAAGAAATTTGAACCAAAACCAGCCAGCCCCCCAATCCGGAGACTCCCAAGTTAGAATGGTTAGGCGGCTCTGTCGGCAGATTATTTTGCATTTGCATCATAAACACATCCTTTTTACAATTTTTTCATAAGATCTAGTCTGGTTTCCCGTCAGACAACCTTGATAACATGAAATTCCTGCATATTTGCATCTTTTTCCAAATTACCTCGGAGGTCGGCCTAAATACCTGCACATTTGCATCTTTTTGGAGTTGGAAGGTTGGAAGCGTTAAAATTGAACGCCATCACTCCCGCCAATTCGCCCCCCTCATCGATCCCCAACAATTCGCTGGTCGGATCTTCCCCGTACTGTCCAACAATCCGTTCCGCCTGATTTGAACCGGCATACAGGCATAGCTTAAGTAATTGGATAACTTCCTTATGTACTTTCAGACTATACATGCTTCTTCATTGCCCCCAAAATGAATCGATCGTCTGGTCCAAATAATCCAGATTATCGCAATAAGCATCTATAAAGATGGAGTTGCTTATAATCGACTCCATTAGATGATCGGGAACTTGGTCATAGTAGGCGAATTGTACCTCGAGCTTCTGTACTTCCTTAAAAATACAAGTCAAGTCGTTCGAGAAGTTGTCTAACTCCTTAAGAGGAATATCCACGGATCCCCTCCATCCTCCCCCGTTGGGCTGGAGACTTTCACTTCTCCCCCTACTCGAGCGAATCGCCTCGATCAGTAAAGGAAGTTGATCCGAGGAGGTACCTTCGAATGCAACCTGCATGAAAGGTTCGAGTATAATGAGATCCGATTGCTGGATGGCTTGCTTGAA
The DNA here is from genome assembly GCF_020179875.1 of Paenibacillus sp. alder61. Classification (NCBI taxonomy): domain Bacteria; kingdom Bacillati; phylum Bacillota; class Bacilli; order Caryophanales; family Paenibacillaceae; genus Paenibacillus; species Paenibacillus sp. alder61. Next base: position 24,878 of record NZ_JAIUDG010000022.1, on the reverse strand, counting down.
TCCTATCGTCGCCGCGACCATATAGCACATGGCGCTGGAATCCGTTGCATGATAAGAGCCTTTAAACAAGGTGGCTCTGAAATCGACAACCGGAAAACCGCCTGCATATCCCCGGGTCATGCTACGTTCAAGCCCTTTCTTTACAAAAGGAACAAACTGGAGAGGGATCATCTCTTCATCCTGAATTTGGTTGACAAATTCAAAACCGCCGCCTCTCGGCAAAGGTTCGAACCTTAACCAGCAGTGACCGTAACGTGCCGGGCTTGAGGATTGTCGATTAAACCGCCCCTCCGCCTCAAATGGTCGAGCGAATGTTTCTTTGTACAGCACTTGTGGCGCCTCAGCCTTCAGTTCGACATCAAACCGATCGGTTAGGCGTCTTACGGTATCGGCCAGATGCTGCTTGCCGGCTCCGGCAAGGATAATCTGTTTCGTTTCGTCCTTGGTGAAAACCAACAGCCGGGGATCCTCATCCATGCCGCTTTTTAAGGCCAAGAATACGTTTCTGACTTCGTCTTTGGTGCGGAGGTGGCCTAAAGACAAAGTGAGCGCCATGTACGGGGCAAATAAATTTGTATCGGACAACATCGTCCATCTCCTTTCACTAAAAGATTTCGACAAATTGGAACATTATCCCTGCCCAACTAGGAAAACCTGCTTACGCCGATTAAATAAAGCTGCAATCATTTGGTGCGAAATTACATCTATTTCTTTAGAGTTCCACTAGCAAAAAAAGCCCGGGAAGACCTTCCCGAGCTTTTTCCATTTAATCTAAGAGCCTGCCCCGCGGTAGCGGCGCACCCCGTAATTCCACGCCGTCAGTCCGATCGCAAAAAAGATCGCGCCCATTAACGGCGTAAGGAACGCCATGTTCCGCATCTCCTCCCGTTCGAGGAACAAGGATGCCGGGTATACGCCGACAAAGGCGAACGGCATAATCCAAGTGAGCAGCACCTGGATGGCACGGTTGTAAATCGTCACCGGATAGCGCCCGTATCCCTGCACGTTGTACATCAACGGCAAGATGCCCGTCGGCGCGTCCGAGTAGAACGAGAGCGACGTCAGAGCCGTATAAATCCCGGTGTAAATCGCCACCGCGCTGATCGTCAGGATAATCAACGCCGGAATCGTCCACCATTCGAACGCCACATCAAGCTGGGCGCCGCTGACGGCCATAATGACGATGCCGATGATCGAGCCGACGAGGGCCGACGGGTCGACATTTTCCAAGAAAATCTGGAACAAATTATGCGCCGGCCGGGTCATCACCCGGTCCATCTCGCCTTTGACAATATAGCGTTCACTAAATCCCCACAGGTTGACGAAGCAGCTGAAAATCCCGAAAGGCACCATAAAAAACCCGTACACGAACACCACTTCGCTTTGGCTCCAGCCGCCCAGACTGTCGGTGTGCATAAAAATAACGAAAATAAAGATCAGGTTCGTCACCTGGAACAGCAGGTCGGAGATAACTTCGACCCAAAAATCGGCCCGGTAGGTCATCCGGGTTTTGATGTAGTTTTTCAAATACTCGCCAATTAAGCCAAAATAGTAAGACATCCACTTAACCTCCCTGCACAAACAGGCGCTTCCGGGAAGCCCGGTACAGCCAGACCATCGGAATCAGCAGCAGCACGAACCAAAGGACCTGTACGCCGAGCACATTCCAGATCCCCACCCCTTGAATCCGGCCCGTGAACACGGAACCCGGCAAATAGGTGATCGCCTGAAACGGCAGAAATTCCATGATGCTTCCCAGCCATGAGGGGAATAAGCTGATCGGGATAATCAACCCGGAGAACAGGTCGACGACCACGCGCTTCATCCGCATAAAGCCTTCGTTATTTTCCACGAAAAAAGCCATAAGTCCGGTGATGATGTTAAGCTGCGAATTGATCAGAAAGCTGAAGAACAGCATCACGAGAAATCCGGCCCACGCCTCCGGCGCGGTCGGCAGTTTCACCGGAAAGAACAGCATGGCGATCGCCATCCCGGGAATCATGAACAGCATAAACCGGAACAGCCCTTCGCCGAAGCCCTGCATCATTTTGACCATCAGATAGTTATAGGGCCGGATAAACTGAATCGCAATGCTGCCGTCGCGGATATCCGTGGAGATCTCCCGGTCCAGATTGTTGAAATAAAACGCCCGGGCCATCCAGGATACGGCCAGATACGTCGTCATCTGCGAAGCCGAAAAACCGCCCAACTCCCCACCGCCGCCGTAGATGGCCTTCCAGGTGAAGTAATAAACCCCGATATTCAAGGTGTAAATCAAAATGCCGGTATAGTAATTGACGCGGTAGGCCAGCATGGTAAGAAACCGGATCCGGATAAAATCGAGATAAGCGCCGCCGGTACCGTTAAACATGGGTCGCCACCACGCCCTCGTCCTCGCGGATCGTCACATCCGGCTTCTTTTCCGCCGTTCCGGATTGATAGATGCTTCTGACGATATCGTCCGTGTTGGTCTCGATAATCTTGATGTCGGTAATATCCGCCTTGCTTACCACCTGCCCGAGAACGTCGGATACGTTGATCTCCAGCGGAATCCAGACCTTGGCTTCCAGCTCGTTCTCGGCCGACCAGGCGAGCGTCGGCAGGGTTTGGGTCCAGCTTTTCAGCTGTTCCAGCCTTGTGGGGGTACCGAACTGGAACTGGACTTCGCGCCCGGTTCCCCAGCGGTTTTTGAGTTCCTCCAGCCCGCCGTCGTAAATGATTTTGCCGTCATCCAGCATAATGACCCGGGAGCACAGCGCCTCGATATCCTGCAAATCATGGGTCGTCAGCAAAATCGTCGTACCGTGATCCCGGTTCATATCCTTCAGGAATTCCCGGATTTCCGATTTCACCACGATATCCAGACCGATCGTCGGTTCATCCAGAAAGACGATCGACGGATTGTGAAGCAGCGCCGCCACCAGTTCACAGCGCATCCGTTGGCCCAGGCTCAGTTTGCGAACCGGCCGGTTCAGCAAATCCTGGAGCTGCAGCCGCTCGACCAGCTCATCCAGCCGCCGTTTAAAGTCCGGCTCCGATACCTTGTACACTTTTCGCAGCAGCTGAAAAGATTCAATCACGCCGATATCCCACCAGAGCTGGCTCCGCTGTCCGAACACCACGCCGATATGCTGCACAAACTTCTCCCGCTCCTCGTAAGGAACATAGCCCCCGACGGTGAGATGCCCGGAGGTGGGGACCAAGATCCCGGTCAACATTTTGATCGTGGTTGACTTCCCCGCCCCGTTCTCTCCGATATATCCGCAGATTTCCCCTTGCGGGATGCTGAACGAGATATCTTTTACCGCGGCGACTTCATTATATTCCCGCTTGAACAAATCCAGAAATGCGCCCTTCAGTCCTTCGCGGTTCTTCTGAACCTTGAAGGTTTTGCGCAGTTCCTTCACTTCAATCGCGTTTCCACTCATCGGTCTTGTACCTCGCTACATTTAGTATTGGTTATGGAACGGTCAGTTTCATAAAATATTGCCTTAAAATTATATAGCAGCTTTCGAAAAAGCGCCAGTCCGGGAAAACATCCCGGTTCCAGTCCTAACCGCAAGGGCAGCCACCGAGTCTGAAAAACAAAATAACGGGAAAAATTCCCGTTATTTTACGCGCCTACCGTTCGCTTCGCCTCACATTTCCAGCACCCGACGGATCGCTTCTTCCACGGCCAGCGGCGTTTTCACGCCGGGCGAACGCCGCGCCACGAATTCAACCCGCCCTTGACTAGCATCCTTGCCGATGACGATGCGAAACGGCAGTCCGATCAGATCGGCATCCTTGAACTTCACACCCGCACGCTCGTCGCGGTCGTCCAGCAGCACTTCGACGCCGAGTTCCGTAAGCCGTTCGTAAATTTCTTCAGCCACTCGCTTTTGCGCTTCGTCTTTGATCGACACCGGCACAAGGTGAACGAGGAAAGGCGCCAGGGAGGCCGGCCAAATAATGCCGTATTCATCATGGTTCTGTTCAATGACGGCGGACAACACCCGCGAAACGCCGATGCCGTAACAGCCCATAATAACGGGCTGCGACTTGCCCGAAACGTCGAGAAACGCGGCGCCCAGCTTCTCGCTGTATTTGGTCCCTAGTTTGAACACATGACCTAATTCAATCCCTCGATAGTACTTTAATGTACCTTCCGCGCAGCGGGGACAGGCTTCGCCCTCCTGAACATTGCGGAAATCGCCCACCTGGGAGATGGTCAAGTCCCTTCCCGGCACCACATGGCGGAAATGGTAATCCCGTTCATTCGCCCCTATGATGGCCTCTTCCATCTCGGCCGCCGTGGAGTCGAACAGAACGCGGAGCCGCAGCCCGTGAGGACCGACAGACCCTACCGGCACGCCGGTCAAGGCTTCGACGGCAGCCGGATCGGCGGGTTCGCAAATTTCCGCGCCCAAGGCATTCTTCACCTTAAGCTCATTGATCTCCCGGTCTCCCCGAATCGCCACCGCCACCGGTTCGCCGTCGGCCATGAAGACGACCGTCTTCATGATGTCCGCCGGTCCTACTCCCAGCGAATCCACCAGGTGGGATATCGTCTTAACGCCCGGCGTGTGGAACTTCTCCATCTCCGGACGGCCGCTGGATGCAGCCGAATGCTCCGTTTGTTCCTCTCCGCGTTTCGTCGCCCGCCCTTCCCGGGCTTCCGCTTTCTCCAAATTGGCGGCGTAATCGCAGCACGTACAAACAACGATCGTATCCTCCCCGATATCGGCCAAAGCCATGAATTCATGGGTTCCTCCCTCGCCGCCAATCGCTCCGGCATCCGCCTCCACGGCGCGAAACTCCAGGCCGCAGCGCTGGAAAATGCGGTGATAGGCCGCGAACATCGCTTGGTAGGAGCGGTCAAGCCCTTCCCAGTCCGCGTCGAAGGAATAGGCGTCCTTCATCAGGAATTCGCGCCCGCGAAGCAAACCGAAGCGCGGTCTGCGCTCATCGCGGTACTTGGTCTGGATTTGATACAGGGTCATCGGCAATTGGCGATAGGAGTTGATTTCCTGTTTCACCAGCGACGTGATGACCTCTTCATGGGTCGGACCCAGCGCAAATTCGCGGCCGTGCCGGTCCACCAGCCGGATCAACTCCGGACCGTATACCTCGTAGCGTCCGGATTCCCGCCATAATTCGGCCGGCTGCATCGCCGGCATCAGCACTTCCTGCCCACCGGCCCGATCCATTTCTTCCCGGACGATTTGCTCCGCTTTCCGCAATACCCGGCGGCCCAGCGGCAAATAAGTATATATCCCTGCGGCCAATTGGCGGATGAAGCCGCCCCGCAGCAAGAGCCGGTGACTCGCGGTTTCCGCATCGCCCGGCGATTCCCTCAATGTATTTAACAGTAATCCGCTTTGTCGCATCTTCGATCTTCCCCTTTCCACCCTGGAAAAAAATAAGACACATTCGTCAGGGACGAATGTGTCGTGGTACCACCCTTTATTTAACCGCAGCCCGTTCCTTCCGCAAAAAGGATTCCGCAAGGAAACAAGGGCAAAGGTCCTTCATCGATAACGGCATAGGCCGGCCGGCGAATGATCGTATCATTGACGGCAGCTCGCAAGGTAGGATCTCCAGTTCTTCGCACCGGGAAACCTTTCAGCCGGCGGGTTTCTTCTCTGAATCGGCGAATGTTGAACCGAGGGGCCTTGGTCTTCGCTTATTGGGATTTCATGCAATTTATAGCTAAATTACAAGATTACCGCTCATTAGTCAAGATGAAACGAGCTTATTGTGAAAAAACGCCCCAAAACAAGGATAAACGAAGCTTGATTCAAAATGATACATTTGTCATAGTCTGATATGGTGATAAAAAAGATAATTTAAACCGATAATATTTTTTTATAGCCAAAAATTGTTGAGAAAAGAAGGCTTGGTCATGAATCGAAATTCGGTTGCTCCGTTCATAAACAAACCGCTCAAAGCTTCACTTAAACCGATGCAGGAAGTGGGGGTGATCCTCTTATCCGCTCTGCTGGTGGCCGCCGGTCTAAACTTATTCCTGATTCCCCACCAGCTTTTGTCCGGCGGTGTGACGGGGGTCGCTTCCATCATCGGGTATATTACGGGATGGAATATATCCTACGTTTTCTTCGTCTTAAATATCCCGCTTATCATTTGGGGATGGAAGTCGGTGGGACGCAGATATATCGTTCTGAGCTGTATTTCCGTCATCGGCACGACTTGGTTTATGGAGCTGATTCCCGTCATCCAAATCACCAAAGACCCCATTTTGGCGGCCGTATTCGGAGGGATTATTTCGGCGGCGGGCATCGGGTTCTCCCTGCGGGCCGGCGGTTCCACCGGCGGTTTCGATATCCTCGGCTCGATCGTGACGCGTACCCGGGACGTTCCTATGGGTAATATTCTGTTCCTGATGAACGGAGCCGTCATCCTGGCCCTCGGTTTTTTTCAGAGCTGGGATCTGGCCCTGTATTCGATGCTGTCCACCTTCGTCAAAGGCAAAGTGGTCGACATGATCCATGTCGGGCACATCAAGGTGACCTGCTTCATTATTACGAAGCATAAAGACCAAATGCTGTGTCAACTCCGCAAGCTCCATCACGGGATTACCTGCATCCATTCGGAGGGCGGTTACAGTGAACAAGAAAACTATACCCTGATGACCGTAACGACCCGTTACGAGTTGGCCAGCGTCCGAAAAACCGTGCTGCAGACCGATCCCCAGGCCTTTATGAACGTGGTGCAGTCCACGGAAATTGTGGGGCGCTTCGCGAGACCCAAGCCCTAGTGTCTCCCCCTGAAGGGGTGCGATTATTACTAGTCCCCTTTCAGCAACCTTGGTAACATTGAATTCCTGCGTATGTGCATGTTTTTTTCTTGTTCGGGGCCCCAAATTTTAAAATTCCTGCAAATCTGCAGGAATTTTTGACGAAACCGGCTCGTTTCTCTAAAATCTCTGGAAATGCCTGCAGATTTGCATCTATTTTCGCATTCCCTCGGGAATCGACTTAAATACCTGCAGATTTGCATCTTTTTGGAGTTGGGAGTTTGGAAGCACTCTAGGCGCCTCTTTTTATGTGACATTCCACTTCGATTAGCCATTAAGCCACCTTTAGCCTTCGTAATACATAGTAACTTGAACACTCCTATGATCACGATCCCATTAGCTGTTTTTTTCTTTCGCACGCTTCGCGAGCTCAACTGGCTAAAGCCCTAAACAAAACAGGACAGCCCCGCACTACATAAGGACTGTCCTGTATATATCCATTTAATTAATATGATTAATTACGCGTGAAAATCCTGCCCCGCCCGAACTTCTTTCACGTACCCGGCACGGATCGTAAAATCGCCGAAATGCTCGCCTTCATGCCGTTCTTTTGCGTAACGGGCAAATAATTCCTGTAAGGAGTCCAAAATTTCGGTCTCCCCGATATTTTCCTTGTACAGCTTGTTCAGCCTTTCGCCCGCAAAGCCGCCGCCGAGATACATATTGTACTTTCCGGGCGCTTTGCCGATAAAAGAAAGCTCCGCCAGCGCCGGCCGTGCGCAGCCGTTCGGGCAGCCGGTCATCCGGATTACGATCTCTTCCTCGCGCAGGCCGTTCTCTTCCAGCAGCTTCTCCACTTTGTCCAGCAGAGTGGGCAAATACCGTTCGGACTCCGCCATCGCAAGGCCGCAGGTCGGCAGCGCCACGCAAGCCATCGAATTCCGCCGCAGTGAAGTGTAGCGCGCCCCATCCGTGAGACCGAATTTGCCGATCAGCTCTTCGAGCTTCTTTTTCTTGGCGCTGGTCACATTGGCAATGATCAAATTTTGATTGGCCGTCAGACGAAAATCCCCGGTATGCAGCTTCGCGATTTCACGCAGCCCCGTCATTAAAGGATAATCGGGATCGTCCTTGATCCGGCCGTTCTCGATAAACAGCGTGAAATGCCATTTGCCGCCGGAGCCTTTTACCCAGCCGTAACGGTCGCCGTGATTCTCGAAATAGTAAGCCTTCGCGGGCTCCAGCTCCCACCCCGTCCGCCGGGTCAGCTCCGCGATAAACCAGTCGATGCCGCGGTCGTCGATCGTGTATTTAAACCGGGCGTGTTTCCGGACCGAACGATCGCCGTAATCCCGCTGTATGGTCACGGTCTTCTCGGCGACTTCAATCACCTGCTCCGGCGTGCAGAAGCCGATGACCTGCGCGATTTGCGGGTAAGTCTTTACGTCGCCATGCGTCATGCCCATACCGCCGCCGACGGCGACATTGAAACCGGCCAGCTTGCCGTCTTCCACAATCGCAATAAAGCCCAGGTCCTGCGAAAAGACGTCCACGTCATTCGAAGGCGGGACAGCCAAGCCGATTTTGAATTTCCGCGGCAAATAAACCTTGCCGTAAATCGGCTCTTGTTCGACGCCGTCCGGACTTTCCGCCACCTTTTCCCCATCCAGCCAAATTTCATGGTACGCGCGGGTTTGCGGCTCCAAATGCTCGCTTAAACGGCATGCCCATTGATAGACTTCCGCATGAATTTCCGACTGGTGCGGATTCGGGTTACACATGACGTTCCGGTTCACGTCGCCGCAAGCCGCCAGCGTGGTCAGCATCGACTGATGCACTTCCTGAATCGTCTTCTTCATATTCCATTTTAAAACGCCGTGCAGCTGAAAAGACTGCCGCGTGGTCAACCGGATCGTTCCGTTGCCGTAGGCTTGCGAGATCCGGTCCATCATCAGCCATTGATCCGGCGTGACGACACCGCCCGGGGCGCGGACGCGCAGCATGAACTGATAAGCCGGCTCCAGTTTCTGCTTTTTCCGTTCATTCCGCAAGTCCCGGTCATCCTGCATATAGCTTCCGTGAAATTTCATCAAGCGGTTTTCGTCTTCGGGAATCGAAGCCGTAATGCGGTCTTCCAGGACTTCCGCCAATTTCCCCCTCAGGTAGTTGCTGCGGATTTTAATATCTTCCACGTCGCTGTGCGGGGCACTGTTTGGCGACATCAAATTATTTTCTGACATGCTCCAAGTCTCTCCTCTCGCGGGTCCTTAGGGAACTTGCTTCTTAATAAACATCCCGCTGGTAACGTTTTTGCTGCTGCATGCGGGTCAGATACTCCGAAGCCTCTTCAGGACTCAATCCGCCCTCGCGTTCCAAAATAGCCGTCAGTGCGGCATGCACGTCGTGGGCCATCTTCTTCTCGTCACCGCAAATGTAAACCGCGGCGCCGTCTTGAAGCCATGCATACAGCTCCCGGCTCTTCTCGAGCATCCGGTGCTGAACATACACCTTTTGCTCGCTATCGCGGGAAAAAGCGACATCCATCCGGGTCAGAACGCCCTCCTTCAACCAGCGCTGCCATTCCACCTGGTACAGAAAATCCGTGGAGAAACGTTGATCGCCGTAGAACAGCCAGGTTTTACCGGTAGCTCCCGTCTCCTCGCGTTCGCTCAGGAAGGCGCGGAAGGGAGCGACCCCGGTTCCCGGCCCGATCATGATAATCGGCGTCTCCGGATTCTCCGGCAGCTTGAAATTCGGGTTGTGCTGAATGAACACGGGGAGTGAATCGCCCGGCGCAAGACGCTCCGCCAGTTGAACCGAGCAAACTCCGTAACGGTTGCGGCCGTTCGCCTCATAGCGCACCGCCCGGACCGTGATATGCACTTCATCCGGCACGGCTTTCTGGCTGCTCGCGATGGAGTACAGCCGCGGGGGAATTTTCCGCAGCAGTCCGGTGAGCTCGGCCGCGGAGATCCCCTTCAAGCCGAAATCCCGGATCAAATCCAGCAAATCTCTATCTTGAAGATAAGCCTTCAATTTCTCGGCTTGTTCCGGTTCAATCAGTTCCTTCAATCCGGTGTTCCCGCTCAATTCGGCAATTTGCGTGACCAGCGGCTTCGTTAACACCGTGATTTCGTATTGGCGCAGCAGCGCTTCGCGAAGCGGCGCGGTCTCCCCCGTTTTGCCAAGCGTTACGATTTCGTCCGCCTTCCAGCCGGCCGCTTCGATCAGCTCATCCACGAGCTGGGGATGGTTTTGCGGATATACGCCCAGGCTGTCACCGGGTTCGTAACGGAGATTCGAACCTTCCAGCGAAATTTCCAAGTGGCGGGTCTCCCGCTCGGAACCGCGGCCGTTCAGGTTCAGGTTTTCCAGCACCTCGGCTTGGAAAGGACGGCTGCGCGAATACGCCGGTTCGGCATCGCTGACCGCGAGCGAAGGAGCGGAGCCGATGGCCGCACCCGTTTGCGGAGGCCCTACTTCTTGTGCGGCCGAGTCGGTCAACGCGGTAACGACCTGGCTCATCCAAGCCGAGGCCGGTTCTTCGAAATCGACATCGCAGTCGACGCGCGGCACGATCGCCTTGGCGCCCAATTCGGCCAACCGCTTATCAAAGTCTTTGCCGGTCTGGCAGAAGAATTCGTAAGACGTATCGCCCAAAGCCAGCACTGAGTAGCGGGTCCCTTCCAGTTGCGGCGCTCTCTTGCTGTGCAGAAACTCATAAAACGGGATGGCGCTGTCCGGCGGCTCCCCATCTCCATGCGTGCTCACGACGATGAACAGATTTTCGATCTTTTTTAACGTATTCGGTTTGAAATCGCCCATCGATGTCAGCTGCACCGAAAATCCGCGCTCTTGCAGCAGTTTAGCCAGCTTTTTGGCCAGTCCGTTGCTGTTTCCGGTTTGGGAGCCAAACAGGACCGTGACCTCCTTGGTGATCGCCTTGACGGGAACGGGTTGAGCCGACACCGCCGCTCCTCCCGCTTGTTGTATCCCTGTTCCGACTGGGACGGTCGCGGCACCGCCGTGCAATGCCGTAAGATATCCGCTAAGCCATAACCGCTGAAGCTCGCTCAGCGTAGGAAGCAATCGATTCAATAATTCCGCCTGCTCTTGATTAAAAGGGCTGTTTGTCACCTGCAGTTCCAATAGATCCACCTCACAAAAACTTCCGTAAATTCAATTCCTACTAATATGATCAGAATTATACTATCTTGAAATTATCACAGGTTGAAAGAATGGTCAATTCGAATGATCTTATAGGAACTATCAGGTTTGCTGATAAAGTGAAAAGCGGACAAATCCAAGTCATTTTGGATAACCGGATTATTTTGGTTTACATAATATTTTATATGTTACTTAAATTTAATACACGCACCAATTCTGGGCGAATGCATAGAATATTCCAAACTAAAAACTTGGAGTGTGACATTGTGAACGTAAACCCCATGCCCCACAAACATTTGGCCTGGCATGAAACGATGGAATTGCATGAACTGGTAGCCTTTCAATCGTCGCATCTGGTTCTCTTCAAAAAGCTATGTCCGACCATACAAGATCCTACCCTCCGTTGTCTTTACGAAGAGACAATCTGCGTCCTGGAGCAAAATCTGAAGGACCTGCTGAAGTTTTACCCTATGGCTCCAACCGCGCACCGCAGCCACTTCCCGGATCCTACGGCCTTTGAAGCGGCCAACCTGCTCGGGTTCTTCAAGACGGCCGTGCGTACCTACGCGATCGCCATTACGGAAACGGCAACCCCCAGCTTGCGCGAGACCTTTCTGAGGCATCTGAATACCGGCGTAGCCCTTCATGCCAAAGTGTTTAACTTCATGTACTCGAACGGCTACTATCCTTCCTACAACCTGGAGCACCTGCTCGCCAACGACATCCAAATGGCTTCCGCCGCTTTGAGAATGTAAACAAGGGAATAGAAAAAGAGCACGGCCGGACGTTTCCTTCTTCATCGGCGGTGCTCTTTTTATCGTTGGATGACGGGGCTCATCAACTTTCATTTCCATTGCAGCTTGTCAGTTTGTATGGTATTCCCTCTCCACAGGTAATAAATCACTATTAAATGAACCGTGGCTAATTTGTCGTTTGCAATCGTGAACCATATCTGTAATGTCATTAATCGTATGTATCCAATCGTTTACATATTTCTGCACCGCTTCTCCTCTTAATCCGAGTTGAATTGCTCTTCGATCCAGTTTGTTTCCGTAAATATCTCGATCGGGATCCCATTGGCATACCACATCAGACTCACTCAACATGGCTTTCCATTCGGCGGACGATCCATGAATCTTAGGTTTATATTTGGTTAATACCGCCTTGGATAAAATATAATCAAATCCTTCTCTGGAAAGGTCGATGGACAATATTCTTTCTTGGTCGTTTTTGCTTCCCCAGCCGGATCTATGCATCATCCATAAAAATGATGGCTTGATCCATGTCATTCTATCCAACTTAAAAGAAGGACCGAATGTTTTTTTATCCATGATTTCGTCCGCAATGAGATGATTAAACGCTTGGTAAACCGTTACATATCTGTCCGTATATTTTGCGTAAAAGCCCTTATAAGTTGGCACTCTCTTCAACCTTTCTGATTCCAGTATCTAAAACGCCTCAACGTCAAGGCGTGATTGACTGACTTTTCCTTCGCTTGATCCGTATCGCCTTGTTCAGATGGACAAAATTGTGCCGGGTGGCCGGCATTAGCACAAGGCCTGCCCAGGTCTTTTTCCCCCAAACGGGTATCCGGGGTAACCGCGGGGTAGCGTCGGAACTGTGCTTACGGCAAATTTTGCAGGAGGACATCTTCTAGAGTTTCAGATTCAGACTGGGATATGTTGGAGGAATGAAGCATGGCATGCTGATTTAAAAAAGTTCGACAGCCTTCTCATGCTCCGCAGCCTTTGTCAGAATCCCCGTTAATTGTTTGTGATTTTCGTTCCAGCGTTTTCTTTGATACAGATCCATACATCGTCCACGGCTCCTTTTACTCCATTCAATTCTATGAACTTGTCCGAATTCTTCTTTATGATCCTCCACAAATTTTTGAGGGGCTATATATTTCATCATAATGGCTTTTTTCCCAAGTGCAAACGATTCGCGGTATAAAAAGTAGGTGTTGTCACACCAAAATTTAATAAACAGCCCCGAGTGCGAATGCACCCGAGGCTGCTTGCGTGTTATTTCTGTTGTTTTGGTACCTCGATGAAACCGGAGTATTCCAACAAGCGAAGTACCATTACGGCCGTTTCGGCATGTGTTGCTTTAGCCCGGGGTTTTAATGGTTTACCCGCCAGACTTCCCGTCTACCCATCGTTGCGGAGCGAGAATGCCATGGCCGGCTGGGCCCCATGCGAGGTTTGTGAACTGCATATTTCTTTATATGCTTCCTTCCGATATCGGCGGTAGCAAGAGCGGAACCTCAGGGTTGTTTATAAACGATTCATGACCGGAGGATCCTTGATCCCGTCGAGCTGGGCATGAACCGGATGTACCATTTGTGCCAGGATGGTTCCCGTTAAGATGATGCATACCGCAAGTTTTGCCGCTTTCCTCATGTTTACCTCCCTTAGATGCATGCTGCCTAGTAACACTTGGCCAGTTTTTTTCCTAAACCGCGAGCTTTCCTGGCTTCCTCATCGTCTCCCCTTTCTTGGCTTATTCACAAATCTAATGGTAAAAGAAAATTCGTCTTCATTTTGTAGCGGGATTCACAAAATGAAAAATTTAAATCAAAACTACCCGTGTCTCGCGTCTAAAGGCGCTTGCTTTCACTACGTTCAAGCTACTATGCCGTTACCGCTTTTGCCTCCCTCTGAAGGGGCGCGATTATTACTAGCACCCCTTCACACAACCTTGATGACATAAAATTGCTGCATATCTGCATGCTTTTTTCCTGTTTGGACTCAAAATTTCTAAATACCTGCAAATGTGCAGGAATTTCCGACGAAACCGGCTCGTTTCTCTAAAATCGCTGGAAATTCCTGCAGATTTGCATCTTTTTTAGAATTCCCGCGGGGACCGGCCAGAAATACCTGCAGATTTGCATCTTTTTGGAGTTCGAAGCCTGGAAGCACACTAGGCGCCTCTTTGGATGTGACATATCACTAAATCATATCCACCCGTCCAACGGGTGGTTTGCTCTTGGGGTATAACCCCCTGTTGCCAAACTGCGCCTAAAGACGCTAGCCTGACCCCAAATCCGTTCAGGCTCAGTGTTTTTGTCACTTTCACTTACCAGTTAAACTGGTTTATTTCTTCTTGCTCCTGTTGCTGCTGAACGGATCTTCGTACTCTTTTACACTCAGCTTTTCTACCGCTTGGTCATGTGCTTCTTGTTCTCGAATGTACTTTCTTACCGTTGCTTCATTTAAACCCACCGTACTCACATAATATCCTTCTGCCCAGAATTTTCGATTTCCGTATTTATATTTGAGCTGGGCATGCTTCTCAAAGATCATTAGCGAACTTTTTCCTTTTAGATATCCCATGAATGATGAGACTGCAATCTTCGGTGGGATCGCTACCAACATGTGTACATGATCCGGCATCATATGACCTTCTATGATCTCTACACCTTTGTACTTACATAAGCGTTTGAAGATTTCAATCAGATCTTTTCTCACTTGATTATAATCTCTTTCCGTCTATACTTCGGGGTGAATACAATGTGGTATTTGCACATCCACTTTGTGTGAGCTAGGCTATAGCTCTTGGTTGCCATGGAAGACCATTCCTTTCCTTGAGCCTAAACATCTCAAGTTTATCGGAATGGTCTTAGTGGTCAAACCCTCAATCCTTCCACCCGCATAGCGGGTGGTTTTTTGTTTCGCACGTTTCACGCACTCAACTGGCTAAAGCCGCAACAAAAACGCTATCCCGTAAATCCGGGATAGCGGTAATGGTCGGTTTATTCGCTTTTCATTCGCCCAGCTGGGTTTTATAGGCGTCGAGCTGTTTTTGCAATTCCGCCAGCACTTTATCGTAGCCCGCCTGTTTGAGCTTGTCGCGGAATTCTTCCACCGCCTGGGCCGGATCCCCCGCCTTGCCGAGGACAATCGCCGGCCCCAGCTCGCCCGTCACCTGCGAGATCGCCGTCAACTCGGCTTCTACCGGCGTCTTGTCAAAGACGAATTGCCCGTACACATACGGCTTCTTAATTTTGTCGTATTCGGCATACAGCGTCTCTTCGATCTGATCCCAAGAGTTCGCGCTCGGAATTTCAAATTTGTCGACACGCCCACCCCAGAAGTCCGAATAGTACCCGTGCTCGGCATCCTTGAAGCCTTCCGGCTGAACGCGCTTGCCGTCCTTCACCTCGTACTGCACCCCTTCGATCCCGTAATTGATCAGATGGTAGATCTCCTCGTTATTGCGGATCAAATCGTAAGCCATAAGGGCGCGCTCCGGGTTTTTGCTATGGGCCCCGACGGATGTGCCGCCATGGGTAATCGACAGCTCCATCAAATTCGTACCGCGGGTGCGGGAGAACGGAAACATCTGCAGCTCGGATCCCGGTTGTAATTTATCCATTTCCACGCGCAGGCCCGAGAACGTTTGGGTATGATGCTGGTCCAAACCGGACAAGCCCGCCTTCAGGGCATCGCGGTTGTTGTTTTTGTTGTTCAGCGCATCTTCGCGCCAAAAGCCTTGATCCGCCCATTTCTTCATCATCGTTGCATATTTCACAAAAACGTCCTCAAACACGGGACTCGTGACCGTAAATTTCTCATCATAGGACTTTGCCGTAAAGACGGGCAGGAATCCGGTTGAAATCGGCAGCTCCAACTGATCGGTATACGACTGGATAAATCCGCCCCAGGTCTGCGTCCCCGAAGCCGCATCCCACGGGATCACACCGGGTTTATGATCTTTGATATATTGCAGATAAGTTTCGATGCCTTCCCAATCCTTGATCGGCTCCGTTAGGCCGGCCTCCTTCGCCCAGTCGCCGCGGTAAAAGAAGCCGTGGTTTACCCATTGCGTGTAGTCGTTTTCCGGGATCAGCACGATTTTGCCGTTGTATCGGCTCTCCTTCCAGTCTTCCTCGGGGATGGACTTCCACGTTTCCGGCGCGTACTTGGGCAGTAGTTCATCGAGGTTCATAAAAGCGCCGCGCTGCGCATTTCCCCAAGTGTCCAGCCAGTCGGTTCCGATCGTAATCAGATCGATGGGCTCGCCGGAGGCCAGCGCCAGATTATATTTGGTCTGCCAATCCGCCCATTCGATCCACTTCCATTCGAGCTCGGCATTGATTTTTTCCTTCATGAACTTGTTGACTTCCGCCAGCACCTTTTCGAACTGTCCGTTCTTCGGCTTATCGCCGAGCACCAAATAGCTGATCTTGACGAACTTCGAGGTGTCCGGACCGGAACCGGGCGCCGTTCCCGGGGTGGATTTCCCCGTCTCCTTGCCCTCGTTGCTTCCGCCGCATGCGGAGAGAATAAACACCATGACGGATACCAGCAACACAATCGAAGCTTTTCCCCATTTCGTCTTCATCGATCATGACCTCCCCTTTTCCTTCGTAATGAAATTCAGCCTTTTACCGCCCCAACCGTAATTCCTTTTATAAAATAACGCTGCACGAACGGGTAGAACAAAATGACAGGGCCCGTGGCAACGATGGCGGTCGCCATCTTCATAGACTCCAGCGGCACATCGCGCAGCTCCACATTGGAGGCCGCCGCCGAGTTCCGGACAAAGTCCGCGCTGGTGATCACGTTATAGAGAAACAACTGCAGCGGCCGGTATTTCATATCCGGCGACAGAAACAGCATCGAGTTGTACCATTCGTTCCAGTACCCCAGCGCGATGAACAAACCGATGGTCGCCAGCGCCGGCGTCGTCATCGGCAGAATAAGCTTGATGAAAATCGTGAAATCGCCGGCGCCGTCGATTTTGGCGGATTCGGTGATCGCGTGCGGGATGGAGCGGACGAAGCTTTTCATCATAATAATCAGAAACGGGCTGATCAGGCCGGGAAGCAAAACCGCCAGGTAGTTGTCCTTCAGATGCAGGTATTGCGTGACCAGCAGGTAGAACGGAACAAGGCCCCCCGTGAACAACGTCGTAAAATAGATAAAAAATGAAATTTTATTCCGGTACTCGAAATCCGGCCGCTGCAGCGCGTAACCGGTCATGGCAACGAGGAACAGTCCCACGGCGGTGCCGACCACCGTAATACCCATCGTCACCAGATAGGAGCCGATGATCAGATCCGGGTTCTCGAAGACGATTTTGTACGAAAACGCGCTGAATTCCCGAGGCCAAAAATTAAACCCGAACCGTTTGATCGCATCCTCGGAAGTAAACGAGGTGCCCAGCACGAGCAGGAATGGCAGCAGACAGCACAGGGAAAACAGTCCGATAAATACGTAGCCGACGATTTTCACGAGGATTCCGCTGAAATCCGTTCGGACGCTTCGGGTTTCGATGAGGTCATCCATGCGTAACGCCTCCTAGAAGAGAGAATTATCGGGCGACAATTTCTTGACCAGCCAGTTGGCCGTAAGGACTACGGCAAATCCGAAGACCGACTGGTACAAACTGACCGCACTGCCGATCGAGAAGTTGAAGTTGGTCATCAGCGCGCGGAACACATAGGTTTCTATGATGTCCGTCGTCGCGTAAAGCGCGGTGTTATTGGCACCGACCAGATTGAAAAAGAGCCCGAAGTTGCCTCTGAGGATCCCGCCCAAAGAGAACAGGAGCAGGATGATAAACGTCGGTTTAAGCCAGGGAAGAACGATGTAGCGGATTCGTTGAAAGGCGTTGGCCCCATCGATCTCCGAAGCTTCGATAATCTCGTTGTCCAATCCCATAATCGCGGCGAAATAAACGATGGAGCCGTACCCCGTCGACTGCCACAAATAGGTCAGGATAATAATGAAAGGCCAGATGCCTGCGTTGGAGTAGGTTTTGACGGGCTCCATCCCGAGCGAAGTCAGAATCGAGTTCAGCAATCCGTAGTCATAGCTCAGCACATTGTAAGCGATCAGCCCGATCAGAACGGCCGAGATGAAGTGAGGCAGAAACATGAGCGTTTGCGATACCTTTTTGAACCACTTCAGACGAATTTCATTTAAAAAGACGGCGACGACGATTTGCAGCACATTGCCGAGCAGAATGAAGGCCAGGTTGTAAAGGACGGTATTTAATGTGAGTCTCCACAAATCGCCGGTCATGACCAGGAACTTGAAATTATCGAAACCGACGAACGGGCTCTTGAATATGCCGTCCGTGTAGTTGTACTTAATGAAAGCCAAATACAGGCCGGGCATCGGCAAATAAGCGAATACGATAAAGAACAGAATCGCGGGCAGACACATCAGCAGCAGCGTTTTGTTGTTCCAGAACCGTCTCCTCCGGCTGCCGGAATGCAGGTGCTGACGTTTGCGGCCCCGGGCTTGTGCAGCAGTCTCCATAGCGAACCTCCTTATACGGGTATAAAATCCAGCGCCTCCAGTCTTCCGGATGCCTGCGGATCAACGGCCTCCAGGTAGATCAGAAGCCGCGCTTCCTTCCGATCAAGCCATGGCCCCGGGAGGTAGAACGAATCCGCGCTTCCTCCGGTCATCACCGGGCGGCCGGCGCCCCCCGGCAGCCAAAGGCGGCCGACGATCGTCTCGTTCATAAACACGGTGAGCTTCAGCCCCGAGCCGGCCACATGCACCCTCCAGCCTTTACCGGCGGCGGAGTTCCCTACAACGCCTTGCAGCCAGCCCACGGCGCCGGGATCCGTGGCGATAGGCAGTTGGATCGGCTCCTGCAAATCTTGTGCGGCTTCCGTCCCGGCGCTGGCGAGAAGTTCCGGTTCCTCAGCCGCTCTTATCACGTAATCGGCCGCGGAGACTCCCTCATACAAGATGACCCGTCCCGCGGATTGGCCCATCATGCGTTGCAGACGGACGGCCAGATGCACCGTTTCGCCGGGGACCACATGAGGGGTAACGTCGACGAAGGGATCGCAGGGATGGATCAAACCGGCATCGATGCCGTTCACAAACAGCCTGGCCTTCCCCCGCAAGTTTTGAAAGTGCAGAGTCCAGCGGTTGACATCCGCCGAGGTAGTTAAAGTTTTGCTGTAAATTTCATCCGGATACGGATCATCGGACAACCAGCCTCCGAACCCGACTACCCGGTGCCAAGATTCCTCCGCCTGGAAGGCCGCCGCATCACCAGCGGAATGCTCGGCTGCCGGAGACATTCGCCAATTTGAGGTGATGTCGCGGATTCCCGTGACGGCGATGATACTTTCCAGGCCCTTCTTCGAATGGAGCCGGAGCCCCGGGAGGCGGATATCGTCGAAATTGGAGTGCCCCCAAATTTCCACCCTGACGCGGATCGGGAGTCCGCCTCGATCCGGTTCCGCTCTCGCATTCTCCAGGGGGGCATAGACGGTCCCTCCGCCGGGTGTGAAAGTTCCGGCATACCGGCCCGAGGCGTAAAGCGACACAACATCCCCGGCTTTGCTTACAAGCACGCCCGCCGCTTCTTTCCCTTCCGGGATGGCGGCTTTGGCTTCATACCAGGCAAAACCGCGATAGACGCCGAGTCGTTCCAACGGTTCAAGCCTGCTGTCGTGCGTTTCGCCAACAGCTTGAGCTTGAACGGCCGGCTCACCTTGTTTTGCCAAAGATCTTTTCCAGCTCACGCCCGCACCTTCGTCATGAAGCCGTTCTTCACGGAAATCCGGTTCAGTAACGGTCAATTCCCCGTTTAGCGAGACACTTTCGGCATAAAGCGCTTTCAAACGGTCGCTGATGACGACCGTAAGCTGCCGCCCTCCCTTCAAGCGGAAGCGAATACAGGCCGTTTCGGCGCCGGTTCTTTGGATCGTGAATCTGTCATTCTCCCGGATCACCGCCGCCGCGTTTGCTTCAAACTCCAAGACATTGTCTAGATCCAGCGCAATCTCCCCGCCATCCACCGCCTGATGGAACGCCAAAACCATTCCCTCGTCCTGCGGTTTCGCCCAATAAAGCTCGGCCGTTGCGTAAATCACTTTGCCGTCAACGCCCCAAAGCGAAAGGGGGACATCGACAGGCAAGATTAAGGACCCGCGCGAGGTGAGGGTCAACGTTCCCGCGGTCGGAATGCTTCGCCCGTCTTGGGCCCGCAGTGCGAAAGATCTGGCTTCCTCCGCTCCATTGGACAAGAAAAGCAGACTGCCGCCTCCTTTTAGCCGAAGCCCGAACGGACCGAATACCTCCCTCATATCCCCTTCTCCGCTCCAGAGCCGATGCGGATCTACCGCCGCTGCCGCCAGAGCTGGACCATAAGACTGAAGCAATCTGGCGAGCAGTCTGCCTTCGTAGCCTTCTCTCCGGATATGCCCTTCGGGAGAAATCATCCCCCCGAAATCATAATCCGAAGCCAGGAAGGCGAGCGGCCTGCCCCAGTTATTGGTGGCGTTCGTAAACCCGAAGTTCGTCCCCGATACTTGCAGGTACGGACCCAGCAGTTTCGCTCCGGCCGACAACAGCCTGCGGAGCAGATAATGGCTCCGGTTCGTCTCCGTCACCATTAACGGGAGCCCGAGGTCGGAAAGTGCCGCGCGGTAATGCAGCACCTTGGCCTCAAACTCGGGATCGCGATCATCGGGATAGAAATTGCAGGTCGGGATCACTCCCTGCGCCAGCCCCGTGGCCTGGACAATCCCCCCCTGTCCGGCGCAGGCGATCAGCGGAACTTTGATGCCATGAGCAACGGCCATATCGCGGAGCGCCGACATGTAGGCTTCGGGGTCGCCGCATCCGTAGAAATCAAGTTCGTTATCGAGTTGAACCAAGATGACGCTTCCGCCTTCCCCCGCCTGATGGCGGCGAAGGATCGGCAAGATGACTCCGTACCACTTGGCAACCTGCTCCAAAAAGCCGGGATCGTACTCCCTCAGCTTTATTTCCGGTCCCTTCGCCAGCAGGTAGGCCGGCAAGCCCCCTCCGTCCCATTCGGAACAAATATAGGGACCGGGTCTCGCAACGACCCATAGTCCGCTTTCTGCGGCGATCCGCAAAAACGCCTCCGCGTCATGCATCCCGGTAAAGTCCCATTCGCCTTCCCGGGGTTCATGATAATTCCAAGGAAAATAAACGTCGATGCAGTTATACCCCATCGCCTTGAGCTGCAGCATTCGTTCCTTCCACAATTCCCGCGGTATCCGAAAATAGAAGAGCGAAGCACATAATAAAATGACGCTTTCGCCGTCGATTTCGACGGATTCGGGGGTTAGGCGAACAACCGACTCTGCATGAACATGAGAACTCAATCAACATCACTCCTCACCAATCGGAAATGAACAGACTGCGTAACTCTATATGAAACCCATTTCATGAAACCCGTTTCATTTTGATGTATTCATAGAAAATGGGGTGTTTCGTGTAACAGTAAACGGCAAGTGAACATTCGAGACCGTAACAAATGAGTGTAAAAAGGCGAAGGTCATTAAAATTTTAATGAAATGGGTTTCATATACTCGGAGAAAAAGGGAGTCAGGATAACCTCGTAAACGGAACGACAAATCTGATTTGGAAGAAAAAAACTTGGTATTCTTAAATGAAGAGTGAAAAGGATGACGTACGAATTGGTGCGAAGAGGAGTATGATTAGTAGATAAATGTAAGGGTTTTCATCGATATTTTAGCTTAGCCCATCACGGTTGTCAATCCTGGAATTTGTTCGTAAACGCCCCCGTCCGAAAGTTCAATGTGGCGCGGGGGCGCCCGTAGATTCCCGAATGACCAGTTCGGGCTTGATTAGCGTGGTTTTGGGCACCTTGCTTTTGGTAATCATCTTATGCAGAATTTCCGCCGCCGTGCGTCCAAGATCATGAGCCCGCAGCGATACGGTCGTTAATTCCGGGATACTGTACGACGCAAACGGGATGTCGTCGTATCCGATAATCGACATGTCCTGCGGCACCTTCAAACCGGCTTTGACGGCGGCTTTAAGCACTCCGATCGCCACCAAATCGTTCAAGCAAAACACGGCGGTCGGGCGATCCGGAAGCCGGAGCAGCCGGTCCATAAATGCGGTTCCGCTGTCTACCGAAAATCCGTCGTGGAGCAGCCACTCCTTCCGAACCTCCAGCCCGTACCGCTCCATCGTTTTGGTAAACCCCGCCGTGCGCTGCAGCGTGTTGCTCATGTGCCGATATCCGCCGACAAGGGCGATTTTGCGGTGGCCGAGCTCAATCAGATGTGTGGTGGCCAGCTCGGCACCAAACCGCTCATCGCTTGCGACGGCGGGAAGGCCCGCCCCGGGGATTCGGCCATTGATCAGCAGAACGGGGAGCCTCTTCCCCACATCGACCACTTCTTCGACCAGTTCTCTGCCCGGCTTGGCCAGATCAATTCGGCCTCCCAGCATAACGATGCCATCCACTTGCTTCTCCGCCAGCACGTTCAGGTACTGCGACTCCCTGACATACTGCTCGGCATCGTCCGCGTTGGCCGACACCGTGTCGCAGAGGAAGTACGTATATCCTTTTTTCCTCGCTTCCTGGTCGAACCCCGACAACACCTCCGGGAAAAAAGGATTCGTAATGTCCGGCAGAATAATGCCGATCATGCCCGTTTCTTTTTTGATCAGACTTCTGGCGAGTGCGTTGGGCTGAAACTGATATTTGTCGATCAATTCCTTGACGCGCTCCCGGGTTTCCTTTTTGACGGGTGCGGTGTTATTCAGCACCCGGGAAACGGTTGCGACGGAGACATTGGCTTCTTTCGCGATGTCATAGACTGTAACCGATTTCATAATGTCACCTGCTTCATTTTAGTTGCAGATCACACCCAGTATATCAAAATTCCCAACCTATGGAAACGACCTCGCGGAAACGCGACAAGACGCGGGCCGCAAAGGGTTCCCTTCGCAGCCCGCGCCCCATTTCATTCACATCAAGAATCTAGCCATACCCTCCATTGTCTCTCAATACCCCAGCAAGCTCTTCGTGCCCTGCGATTTGAAGGGGTCTATATGGATTCCTCGCTCTCGCTGTATGTCAACTGTCAACTTGCCGGCGTATGGAAATACGGCTACTCCACGTTTGAACTGGACATCACCCCCTATATTCAAAAAGGTCCTAACGGAATCCAGGTCCGGGTCGTCCATCAGTCGCCCAACTCGCGCTGTAGCGTATCCAAGGCTCGCAAGTGCTTACCTTTATTTTTTGCCGAGAAGTCAGTTTGACCTGAAATGGTTTCGTTTTGTTCCTTGCTAAGCGGAAGTAAGATAGGTATGGCCTCGTCATGGGGGGCTGGGGCTGTTTTATCCTTACCTCCTCCCTCCCACTTGCAAATAAGCTATTTTGCTTATATATTAAGTGATATAACTTATATTATGTGAGGAGTGAAACTGAATGAGAATAGATCATATCGCCATTTGGTGCGAGGACTTGGAGAAAATGAAGGACTTTTACCTTACCTATTTCAACGGACGTGCCAACGAGAAATACGTGAATCCCCGTACCTCCTTTTCGTCCTACTTTATTTCTTACGACGACGGCTGCCGTTTGGAATTGATGCAAAGACCCGACGTGAAGGATCCGCATCAGAACACCGTGGATTTTCAGGCTCTGGGCTTTATCCATATGGCCGTCTCGGTCGGCGGCGTGGAGCAGGTTGACGCATTGACCGCGCGTTTGAAAAATGACGGATACGCCGTGATCGGCGAGCCCCGGTGGACCGGGGACGGGTGCTATGAAAGCGTCGTGCTGGATCCCGAGAACAATCGGGTCGAAATTACAAGCTGACCTTTAAATTAGAGGCCTAACAAGGAGCGATACCGATGGACCAGGAAACCCGATTGTCCCTCATTGAAGACATGACCAAAACGATGGCATTAGTGACCGTGCAAAATATCTGCGACACGTTTCAAGTATCGAGGGACACGGCAAGACGTGATCTGGTCAAGCTGGAGCAGCAAGGCCGGATCACCAGAACCCGAGGGGGCGCCGTCTCTTCCACGATTCAAACTTATGCGCAGCGGAAGGAAGAAAGCGGAGACCTTAAACGGAAATTGGCGAAAGCGGCCTCCTCTCTGCCGAAAGACGGGGATCTGCTGTTCATGGATTCGTCCACTTCGGTAGCTTGTATGGCCGAATTTATCGTTGACCGGGTCTTGACGATCGTGACCCATTCCCTCCATATCGCTCAAGCCTTCAGCCATTCACCGAAGGTGGAACTGATCCTTCTGGGGGGACGACTCCATTCGCGGGATCAGTATGTATACGGATCGGCTGCGCTTGACGCCTTGGAACAATATCGGGCGGATTGGTTTTTTACCGGGGCGTGCGGGATCGATGAAGGAGAAATTACCGGGGTCCATTTGGAGGATGCGCTGATCAAGCAGAAAATGATCGCCAGAGCGCGAAACGTGGTCATGCTGGCGGATCATTCGAAAATGAACGTGAATTTCCCCTTTCGAATCGGGCGGCTTGAAGAGGTCGACATTCTTTTTACGGATCGGGATCTGCCTATGGATGCTGCAGACCCCACATCAAAACCAAAGGAGATTTGCATAGTTTCATAAATTCCGGCGCTAAACTGATCCATCTGGATACGCCCGATTTCCAGGCACCGGACTTCTATCTCAAGCAAGGGTATGAGGACTTTGGCCTGCTTGAGGACATACCTCTACCCGGCAATGTTGGGTACAGAACAAAATTAGCGAACCCACAAACACGAATTCAGATTCCTGCCGTTCCAAGCCGAACACCTTATCTTTCCTCGGGAGACCCTACTAACATGGGTGCTAACCTTGCCAGCCTATATTAGACTTATTCGCCGATTTTAGCGGCAGCGTGGGAAACGGGGGCTGGTACCCGCTGCTTCTCTTGCCTCCCATCGAATAACGGCCTTTTGGGCCGTTATTTTGGCCCGATTTGCATTTTCGGGAATAATAGCGGCCAAAAAGGGCCTTATTTCACGGATGCGGGTTCAAAAATCAGGTTATAGCCCGCTTTTCCTTAAAATAAGGCCCCAAAAGACCGCTATTTCTCACCGAAGGCATTAAACTTGCAAAAACCTTAACATCAGTTAGTCGTAATGAGTTGAACTAATGATGGAGGGATAGAGGCAGCCGGGTGAAATGTTCTTCCGATCGCTGTTGCTCCCGGATTTCTTGATGAATTA